>CBKZPU010000254.1:0-6437 GCA_966696705.1 uncultured Verrucomicrobiaceae bacterium
TCGCCGCGGTTTCGACGATGAAACCCATCCGGAACGTGGATCGCACGTTTTCCGAGAAATCCGGATTTGGCATGTCGTATCCGGGCGTGGCCTGAAGCGCCACCCGCCACGACCATGACCGAAAAATCCATTCCCGCCGGCCGCCGCGGCTTCTTGAAGTCCGGCACGCTCATTGCCACCGCCACCGCCCTGCCGGGCATCCTCCGCGCCAAGGATGGTGCCGGCGCCCCGGATGAACTCAAGATCGCGCTGGTGGGCTGCGGTGGCCGGGGCAGCGGTGCCGCCGCGCAATCGCTCAATGTCCCCGGCACCCGCTTGGTCGCGATGGCCGATGCCTTCCCGGACAACATCGATGCCGCGCACGAGGGTCTCAAAAAACAGTATGGCGACCGCGTGGATGTGCCGAAGGAGCGGCGCTTCGCCGGCTTCGAAGGCTACAAGGCCGCGATCGAGGCGGCGGATGTGGTGCTGCTTTGCACGCCACCGGGATTCCGTCCCGCGCACTTCGAATACGCCATCGCGAAGGGCAAACATGTCTTCATGGAGAAGCCGGTCGCCGTCGATGGCCCCGGCATCCGCAAGGTGCTCGAAGCGGCCAAGCAGGCCGATGCCAAGAAGCTGAAGGTCGTCTGCGGCCTGCAGCGTCGTTATCAAAACAGCTACCTCGAGACCCTCAAGCAGGTGCAAGAAGGCGCGATCGGCGACTTCGTGGCCTCACAGGTCTATTGGGTCAGCGGCGGCGTGTGGGTGCGCGATCGCTCCGCCGCCATGACCGAGATGGAATACCAGATGCGGAATTGGTACTACTTCAACTGGATCTGCGGCGACCACATCTGCGAGCAGCACGTTCACAACCTCGACGTCAGCAACTGGTTCAAGGGCGGCAAGCATCCGGTCAAGGCGCTCGGCATGGGCGGCCGCACCCAGCGCGTCGGCAAGCAATTCGGCGAGATCTACGATCACTTCTACGTCGAATACGCCTATGACGACGGCACGGTGATGAACTCGCAGTGCCGCCACTGGAACGGCGTCGCCTCGCGGGTCAGTGAAACGATCACCGGGACCAAGGGCTCCGCCTTCCCCGGCATGATCAAGGATCGCTCTGGCAAGGTCGTGTGGCGCTTCCGCGGCCAGGACAACAATCCCTATCAGACCGAGCACGAGCGGCTCTACGACTTCATCCGCAAGGACGAGGCACACAATGACGCCTACTACACCGCGGAGAGCACGCTCACCGCGATCATGGGCCGCATGGCCGCCTACACCGGCAAGGAAGTGACTTGGGAGCAGGCATTGAATTCCACGCACGACACGATGCCGAAGGTGCTCACCTGGGATGCCGACCCCGGCCCGAAGCCCGGCCCCGATGGCATGTATCCCTGCCCGGTGCCGGGGGCGGGCAGCATCGTTTGAACGCCGTCCACAAGAATTCACTTCAAGTGACATCCGGAACCGGCGGCGAATTCACTTTTGCCGCCGGTTTTGCGGAGAGTTCGAAGGAGTATTGCTAGCCGCGAGCGTTGGCTTTCGCGGCGAGGTTTCAATCAAGCTTTCGAAAGGGAGCCGCCTCGAACGATCCCTTCAGCCAGCCATTCGCAGTTCCAACTGCTCGTCGCTGTTCATGCAGAGCACTTGAATCGTGGTGCGGCCGACGGCGGTCTTGCCGACGAGATGAATTCCCTCCCACCTGAAATGGTCGTGCCACTGTTGGGTTCTGGGATGGAACAAGGGCGTCATTTCGCCGCCAAACGGATCGATGCCCGCCAAGTTCGGTCCCTTGTGAAGATTGCAGTCGATGCAGGCCAAGCAAAGATTCGACTCATCGTCGGCGCCGCCATGTTTTCTCGGGCGGATATGCTCAATGTGCAGCGCAGCCAACGGCGAATCGTCCTCATGAAGGTGGCAGTATTCACACCGGTGACCAGCACGCTCCCGCACGAGGCTTCGGGTTGCCGGACTCATGCTCCGGCTTGAAAGGCCCGCGCTTCACGACGCATGACCGCGACGAACTTGTTTGCCCTGACGTAGCCCGCGTATTCATCGCGCTCGTCGGGGGTGATTTCGCCTTCGGTATTCTTGGCGGCAAGTTCCTCGATCCGATCGCGTAGCGATGGGTCTGCCGACACTGACAGCACTTCCGCTTCCTTGCCTGGGAGGAGGATTCGGAGCAACGGTTGCACCCCGCGCTGAAAGGCTGCTTGCGCACTCATCTCACGACTCTAGCGCCAAGGTGCCAGATGGCAAGGCCGGGCCACCCCCTCACAGCCCCACTTGCTGCAACGTCGCCTCGATGTGCGGATTCACGCGGTGCTCGACGGTTTCCATGCCGACGCGGATCGCGTTGCGCACTGCCACCGCGGTCGAGCCGCCGTGGGCGATGATGACCACGCCATTCACGCCGAGCAACGGGCTGCCACCGTAGGTTTCGGCGCTGGCGCGCTCTTTCAGCGCCATGAAGGCACCCTTGGAAATCTTCGCACCCAACATCCGGATCGGGCTGCTCGTCAGCTCCGCCTTGAGCCACTTGAACATCGCCTTGGCCGTGGCCTCGCAGGACTTGAGGACCACGTTGCCGGTAAAGCCGTCGCACAGCACCACATCGAGCTGCGTTTCGAAGAGGTCATGCCCTTCGACATTGCCGACGAAGTCGAACGGAGCGTTGCCCTCGTCGGCAAACCGCTTGAGCAACGCGAAGGTCTCCTTGGTGAAGGTCGTGCCCTTCTCGTCTTCCTCGCCATTCGACATCAGGCCGACCTTGGGGTGCTTCACGCCCAGCACGTGGCGGGCGAAGGCACTGCCCATGATCGCATAGACCAGCAGGTGCTCCGGCTTGGCCTCGGGATTGGCGCCGGCGTCGAGCAGGTGGCAGACGCCGTGCTCGTTCGGCAGGCCGGAGGCGATGCCGGCGCGATCGACGCCTTCGATGAGCCGCAGCTTGATCGTCGCGGACGCCACGGCGGCACCGGTGTTGCCGGCGGAGACGAAGGCATCGGCCTCGCCCGACTTCACCAGATCCATCGCGACGTTGATCGACGACTGCTTTTTCCGGCGCACCGTTTTCGCGCCCGGCTCGGCCATGCCGATGACTTCCGGGGCGTGCACGATGGCCACCCGCGGCGAGGTGGTGGAAAGTCCCTGCTTCTGGCACTCGGCGCGGATCGCCTCTTCATCGCCGACCAGGAAGATCTTTTCGATGGTCGGGTAGAGTTGGAGGGCTTCCTTGGCCCCGCCAATATTCACGGCGGGGGCGTGGTCGCCACCCATGGCATCGAGCGCTACTTTCATCGCGGGAAAGAGAAAGACGGGAAGTGCAGGTACACGAAATCACCGCGCCGGGAAACCCGGCGCGGCGAGGGAAAAAGCTACGGGGCGGAGCGCTTCAGAGCGCATCCACTTCAAGTACCTTGCGGCCCTTGTAGGTGCCGCAGGACGGGCACGCGATGTGGGAAGGCACGCGGCTTTCGCACTCCGGGCAGGTCTTGAAAATCGGTGCGCGCCAGCGATTGGCGCCCCGGCGCATCTTTTGCCGGCTCTTGGATTGACGGCGCTTTGGTACGGCCATGGCGGTAAGGAATTAGCGTTCGGAATCGTGTTTATCCAGTGCGTCGAGGGCAGCCCATCGGGCGTCCCCCTGCGCGCGGGGGCGGGTCTCTACCCCAGCCTCGCCGGGTTTGTCCACTGCCAAATAGCGGGAGTCGATTTCGCAGTGCATCGGTTCGTCCGCTTCGTCGCAGCGCGGGTAGTCCGGAAATGCCAGCAGGATTTCCTCGCGGATCGCCTCGGTGGCGTCCAGCGGGCCTTCCTGCTCGATCTCCACGGACAGGTTCGCGCCCTCGACGTGGATCGTTTTCTTGAACGGGTGCAGGGTGCGGACGCAGGTGAACTCGAAGGGTGCCGAAAGGCTGCCGGAGAGCAGTAATTCGGAGCCGAATCGCTGAGCGTGAAGGTCGTAGGAAAGCGGGCCGAGCGGTTTCGCGTCGTGCTCCGGGAGGTCGAAGATCTCGGCCGGCAGCTCGCCGCTGAAATTCTTGCCCTCCTCCGGCAAGGTCGGGAGGTCGATCAGGAGGCGGTCGGACATGCAGGGGATTTCAGCCAGCGGCGCGCGGGATGCAACGGGAATTCCTGCTTCCCTCCCGGCCGCGGGATTTTCCGGTTTTCCTAACCGGTGGCTCCGTCCAGCATGGTGGCAGCGATGGCGACCACGTTCGACAAGGCCCAGGAATTGAATCTCGATCCGGTGATCTACGGCACCTTCGCGGAGATCGGGGCGGGGCAGGAAACGGCGAACTGGTTCTTCCGCGCCTCCGGCTCGGCGGGCATGGTGGCCAAGACGATCTCGGCCTACGACATGACGATGAGCGACGCCATCTACGGCAAGAGCGACCGCTATGTCTCGCGCCAGCGTCTCCAGCAGATGCTCGATCACGAGTATGAGATCCTGCTCGAACGCCTGGGCCCGAAGCGCGGGAAAACCACGACGTTCTTCGCGCTGTGCAATACCGTCCGGGCGCGCGGCTATCTGGACACCGGCGAGTGCCACGGCTGGGTGGGCCTCCGCTTCCAGCTCAAGCCCGGCGATCCGCCGTCCGACATCTTTCTGCACGTCCGCCTGCTCGATGATGAAACCCAGGAGCAGAAGCAGGCGCTCGGCGTGGTGGGAGTGAACCTGATCCACGCCGCCTTCCGCCATCGCGGTCACCTCGGGCGCTTCGTCAGCTCGCTGGGGGAAAATCTCCGGCCGGGTCAGGTGGAAGTGGACATGCTGAAGTTCCACGGCCACGGCTACGGCTTTTTCGACAACCGCTTGTGCTCGTTGGCGCTGGTGGAAGCCGGGCTCACCGAGTCAGCGATGTTCCTGCCGGATGGCGAGGTCGTGCAGGCGGCGGAGGCGCTCTACAAGAAGCCGATCCTGCTGCTGCGCGGCAGCTTCGATCCGGTGACCAAGCTCCACTTGCAGATGCTGGAGCAAGCGCACGGGGTCTTCGCCTCGGCACTGGAGCCGGGCGAGCATGCGATCGAGCTGTGCGAAATGACGATGGCCAACCTGCTGCGCGGCAGTGCGGTGGACCATGTGGATTTCATCGACCGCTGCGATGCCCTGCAGGCGCTCGGGAAGACCGTGCTGGTGTCGCGTTATTCCGAGTTTCACCGGATCTCGTCCTACCTCGCGCGCTCGACCCAGCGGCCGATCGGCATCGTGCTGAGCATCGGCCTGCTCAACGAATTGTTCAAAGCGAAGTGGGCCGAGAATCTCGCCGGCGGCGTGTTGGAATCCTTCGGCCGGCTCTTCAAGAACCAGGTCACGCTTTACGTCTATCCGTGGAAGAACCGCCGCAATGGCGAGTTGGTGGATGCCGCGACCTTCGAGCCGCCGGCGGACTCGAAGTATCTCTACCGCCACTTCGTCGAGAACGGCCGGGTGCGCGCGGTGCCGGTCGGCAACGAGGAACTGTTGACGTTCACCGGCCGCGACATCCGCGCGATGATCGTCGCGGGCGACGAAAGGTGGCATCGCTATGTGCCGGAAGCGGCGCATCGCTCGGCGCTGCACGCGCCGGAATGCGACCACGGGGACGAGGACGAATACGACGAGGATCAACCGCGGATCTTCAGCCCGTCGTAGGCGACCCGCACGTGATGGGGCAGGGTGGCCTCCAGTTCGTGGTGGTCGTTTTCGTGCCCCAGGTGCGTCAGCCACCCCCGCGAAACGCCGGTTTCCGCGATGACTTCCAGCGCCTCTTCCGTGGAAAGGTGGGTGGGATGCGGCAACGAACGCAGGGCATCGATGATGAGAATGTCGGCCCGCTTGAGGATGGCGATGGTGCTCTCCGGCACGCGCTTGGCATCGGGGATGTAGGCGGTCGCCGGCCCCCCGGGCGTCTCGAACAGGAAGCCGACCGTCTCCGCCTTCGCATGCTCGACCGGTAGCGGCGTCACGGTGAGGTGGCCGAAGGTCATGGGGCCGTCGATGATGTGCGGGTCCGGCTTGATGTAGCCCTTGAAGACGTTCTCCGAGGAGAAGGCCCAGCCGAACATGGTCTTCAGCGTGTCCATGCAGTCGGCGGTCGCGTGCAGCGGCAGCGGGTCCTCGCGGTGCCAGCAAAACGCGCGCAGCTCGTCGAAGCCGACCACGTGATCGACGTGCGAGTGGGTATAGACCACCGCATCGACCTTGGTCAGCCCCTCGCGCAAGGCCTGCTCGCGCAGGTCCGGGCCGGAATCGACCAGCACCGAAACGTCACCGGCGCGGACGTGGACCGAGGAGCGGGTGCGCTTGTTGCGCGGGTCTTCCGAGGTGCAAACGCGGCATTTGCACCCGATGACCGGGACGCCGATCGAGGTGCCGGTGCCCAGAAAGGTCAGTTCGAAATCCGCCGCCATGAATGCGCCCGGAAATTGGCAGGGCGGGGCACCGGCGGCAAGCCCGGGAGCGGCTG
>CBKZPU010000255.1:0-6433 GCA_966696705.1 uncultured Verrucomicrobiaceae bacterium
GGGAGGACGGCAGCAATCAGCGCGAATGCGCGGAGCAGTAGCTTTTTCATTCTGAGGGGGTGGCGTGAAATGCCACGCGGCTGCTAGATCACCGTTAGATTCTAATCAAGCGAGAATCGATATCTCCTGATCTTCCGCCGGGTGGTGGTTTGGAGAATCGGACACCGCGCTCCGAGCGGTCCGGTGTCTGGCGGAGTGCTCTAGGCTCCGGCATCTCCATCCATCCAATCGAGGATTCCCGCCGTCTCCGGTCCCGTTAGAAGAAAGAAAGCTCCCTGCCTCCCCTCAATGTGCCGACAGCTCCGGCAGCGGCGGCGAGCCGAACAGCGGGCAATCGTAATCGAGCGACGGGCTGGAGCGGGGCAACGGCAGGGTCGGTGGCGTGAGCCACGGCGGCACGGAGCTTTGGATCAGGTCGAGCCGGTCGGTCAGCCGGATATACGGCCCGTCTTCGAGCACCAACTGGAGTTCGGCGCCGCCCGGGACACTGTGTTTCCAGTTCTTCGGGAAGTTGCCGTTCTTTAGCCGGTAGCTCTCCATCCGCAGCGCGCTGAGCGTGACGATCCGCCGCCACGCGAGCCGGCGATGGTTCTCGCAGAATCCCAAAATCAGCGTGGCTTCACCCGGATCCACCGACACCTTCATGCCGATCTGCGGAGGTAGCTCACCGACGCGGCGACTATTCCGCCAATGGCGGGCCAGCGCCACCGAGGCCGGCACCAGGGTCGTGTTCTGCTCCGACAGCAGCCGGCGGACGACGCGGATACGCGGATAAAGATCGCGCCAGAAGCGGGGATCGAGCGATGCTTGGGCGGCCGCGTCGGCAATCGCCGAAAGGCGGCTCGCCTCGGACCAGGCGGCCACCAGCAGCAAGCCTTCCACCTCGGGATCGGGGGCCGCATTCCGCGCCGAAATCCGGTCATCGAGCCGATCGAGATCGGCCGCCGCCAAGCGACCCGCGCAGGCCTCGCGCTCGATCACGGAAAGGACGCGCAGTTCGATGGAGGAAAGCAATTCGCGGCGGTCCAGGCTGGTGGCCGGTTCGGCTGCGGCGAGGATGCCGAGCATCTCCTCGGCACGCTCGAGGGTCTCCGCGCGATTGCCCGCGGCGGCGCTGCGCTCGAGTTGCAGGCATTGCACCTCCACCCAGATCGGCAGCACCCGCGCGCCGATCAAGTTGGTGCGCGAGGCGATGTTCGCCTTGCTCCAGTCGAGGTGGTCGAGCCGATTCGCGATCACCGGCAGCACGTGCATCGCTGTCTCGCGGGGCTTGTCAGCCTTCGGGCGGGCGACTGGTTCGGGGCCGGTTTCGGTTTCCGCCGCGAGCGCGATCAAGGTGGCCTTGTCCTCGGCGGAGAGCTGGCGGTTTTCCTTCGGGAAGGACTTGCGGAATTCGATGACGTGCTCGGCGTTGCGCACCACCCGGCCGGCATCGCCGAGCACCGGGCCAAGCAACACACCCACCATCAGCATCGCAGGAGCCGCGCCGGAAATCGCCAGCAGCGTGCCGCCGGCGAAGCGCGTGGCAAAGGCCGGCCGCTTGCGCATCACCTCCATCAGCAGCGCCTCGATCTTCTTGTGCCAGCCCTCGCTGCCGATGAAGGCACCCTGGCCTTCCTCGCGCAGGCCGCGGAAAATCCGGCGCAGTGCCTCGGACTCGTCATTGACTTCGCCCGCCCATGGCAGCTTGCGCGCGCCCCGGACTACTTGGATGGTGCGCACGTCCCACAGCACGCCGCCGAACATGGCGGCCGCGATGTAGCGTAGCACCCGCGATTTCAAGATCAGAGCCGCGGCGAAGGCGGACAACGAGGCCGTCACCGTGAAGAACGGCCGCAGCATCGGCAGGTCGCGGAAAACCAAGAGGTCGATCACCTTGCCGCCATCCATCGGCAGCACCGGCAGCAGGTGGAGGGCATTCAGCGCCACCGCCATCCCCGCCGCATCCAGCAGCCACACCGGCGTCTCCGGGTGGAAGTAACCGTGCGCCAGCATCGCCAGACCCGCGATCAAGCCGGGCAGGGGGCCGCCTAGCAAAACCACCATTTGCTGCCAAGCCGGAGCATGGAGCTTGCGTCCGCGCTCGGTGGCCCCGGTGAAGGGAATGAAAACCGGCGGCACGCCCTTGTAGCGGAACAGCTTCATCGGCACCCAGTGGCCGGCCTCGTGCAGCGCCGCCAAGACCAGCACGGTGAGAGCGGTTTGCAGCGGTTGGTCGCGACCGAAGAGCGCGATGAAAAACGCCACCGTGCCGAGCAGCACCACGATCCGCCGCAGGTGATCGAGCGGGCTGCTGCGCACCGCGATCAAGGCGCGATAGCGGGCCAAGTCCTGCTCCACCGCTTGGTTGAGCGAGAGTCCGACCGGGCCGCCCACGCGCTCGCTTTCATCCATCCGCGCCTTGGCCGGGGCCGCGACGTCGCGACGGGTGGCCGAGCGGAAACTCCGGCCGGTGAAAAAGTCCGCCAGCAAGGGCAGCACGCGGGACGGCAGGCGCGTGAAGCGCAGCCGCAGCACATCGGGATCGGCGTGCGTGGGGACGAATTCGCCGCCCTTCACTTGGGCTTCGTGGCGCGCTTCCTCGTCCGCCTCCAGCATTCCGGCGAATTTATCCACCGGCGGCAGCACCCGCTCCTTATTCCCGCGGACCCGCGAGTAGTGGAGCTTCCACTGCGACGTCACCGTGCCGAAGAACCGCTGTACATCCTGCCACCACGACGGCGGGTGATGCGTGATCCGGCGGTCCGCCGTCACCACCAGCGTGCCATCGCGCAGCGCGGTGAAAAGGGTGAGGGACACGCTGGCGCCCGCGCCGCTCACCGGCACCGTGCGTTCCAGCGTCGCGTAGGTCTTCTCCTCCTCATTGAGCAGGATCCAGCGATGGGCCTCGGCGTAGCCAGCGCTTTCCAAGCGGGAAAGCTGCATCTGGCGGAAGCCAAAGTGGCCCAGCCGGTTGAGCCACGGGGCCATCCGCCGCCGCACGTCCGGCGGGATTTGGTAAGAATCGCACAGGTGAGCCTTCACCCGGTAACGGCGCACATTGGCCACTGCGATGAATGCGCAGAAGAGCGGTAGCCCGGTCGCGAACACGAGGGCCAGCAGGGCGAAGCCGAAAGACATCCCTGAAAATGCGGCGAACATTCGGCAGTCAGTAATCCGCCCTTATTTTTAAAAATCAAGCTCCATTTAATTTCCGGGATTTGCGTATTTTTGCTTTTCCGATATGATGTCCGATTCGACAGCGGGCATTTTGCCAGACCACTTAAAATCAGCGATTTCTCGGCAAGATCATGGATTTGCTTAGGCGTTATTAAATATCAACCTCCGCAGCGGAGTGGGTGGCGAGCGCCCCTCCACCGTGGTGCGGCATCCTGCCGCCAGCCTCCCCGGCTCGGGCCGTCGCCACCGCGGGTGCTGAAGAGGCACAATAAGGGCCGGCCCGCAATGTGGGCGGTCCGCCATCTAGTCCCCCGTTTCGGCTCGCCTCACTTCCTCGAAAGCTCCGGCGGCGCGCCGTTCAGCGGGCACACATGCTCGGTCTGCGCGGCGCTTTCCAGCGGCCCCAGCCAATCCGGCACCGACCGCTGCGACGCATTCCGCGCATCCACCAGCTTCAGGCAAGGCCCGGCGGCCTTCTCCAACGTCAACGACGCACCGCCCGGCAAGGAATGCTTCCACTGGTCCGGCAGCTTGCCGGATTTCAGCCGGTAAGCTTCCAACCGCAACGCGGACAGCGTGGTCAACCGCCGCCACGCGACCTTGCGATGCTTCTCGCAGAATTCGGCAATGAACTCCGCCTCGCCCGGAGCCGGATAAACCTTGGCACCGCCTTCCACTTGAGCCGGAATCTCGCCGACCCTGCCGGTCTTCCTCCAATGCTGCGTCACGGTCACGGTCGCGGGCGTCGAGGTGCCGAAGGCTTTCACGTTATCGAAAAGCCGCAGCGTTTGCGGCGTGGCGAGCCGCCAGAAGCGGGCGTCGAACATGGGCTCGTGGTCGTCGTTCGGGTTGGCATCGACCAAGAGCGTCTCCGCCTGCCGGAGGCCCCAACCGGTCGCCAGGATCAGGCTTTCCACTTCGGGCCGGGGCGCCTTGTTCAGCGCGTTCACCCGGGCCTCCAGCCGCTGGATCGTCGCCGCGTCGAGCTTGCCCGAGGCGGCGAGTTGCTCGACTGCAGTCAAGGTCCGCAGCTCGCAATCCCAGATCGGTTCGCGGTGGCGAAGGTGCCTGACCGGTTCGAGGGCCAGCAGGCCATGCAGCAGCACTTCCCCGCGACGCAGGCCCTCGGTGTGATTGCCGTTTCGCACCGCGTTCTCGAGTTTGCCGCACAGGCATTCCAGCCAGACCGACAGCAGTTCCCCCTCGATTTCCTCGCAGTGGAGCGCGATCCCCGCCGCGGTCCAGTCAAGCTTGTCGAGCGCCACCCCGACTTCGGGCGTCAGGAGTGCGGCCAACTCGCGCGGGCTTCCTTCTGTTTCGTCGATGATCTCGCTGGTGTCGGTCACCAGTCCGGCGACCGCGTTGTATTGCGGCTCGGTGAGCGGACGGTTGTCGGCGGGAAAGGCTTGGCTGATTTCGATCACATGCTTGGCCAGTGAGTTCATTTGGCCCGCGCTGCCGACGAACCTGGTCACGAACAGCATCAAGATCACGCCGACCGGAATCATCAGCGACCACCAATAGAAGCCGCCACCGAAAATCCGGAACAGGAAACCGGGCCGCTTGCGCAGCACCTCGGCCACCAGCACGTCGATCTGCCGCTGCCAATCGTTGCTGCGCAGGAAGGCCTCGTTGTTCTCCTCGCGCACGCCGCGGAAGATCCGCTGCAGCGCTTCCTTCTCGTCATCGACCGTCCCCGCCCAGCCGAGCCGGCGGCCGCCGCGGACCACCTTGATCATTTTGAAGTCCCAGGCGAGGCCGGTGAACATGCCGATCGCGACGATCCGCAGCGCCCGCGATTTCAGCGGGAAGCTGGCGATCAGCGTGGCCGAGGCGGAAACGATCGTGAACAGCGGACGCAGGATCGGCAGGTCGCGGAAGATCAGCAGATCGACCGCCTTGCCGCCATCGAGCGGCAAGAAGGGCAAGAGGTGGAAGGCATTCAGCGCCAGCGCCAGCCCGCCGAGGTCGCGCAGCCACACCGGCAGATCCGGCACAAGAAATCCGGCGACCAACACGCCCAGCCCGAAGAGCATGCCGGGCAGAGGGCCGGCCAAGATCACCATGAGCTGCTGCCACGGTGGCGCGTGCAGCTTCCGTCCCCGGTCGAGCGGCCCCACGAAGGGCACGAAGAAACGCCCCATGCGCTGGTAGCCGAAAAGCCTCATCATCACCCAGTGCCCGAATTCGTGCACGGCGATCAGCCCGAGCAACATCCCCACGGTCATCGCGAGGTTCTCGCGGCCGAAGACCGCGGTGAAGCCGAGCACGGTGGCGACCAGCAACGCCACCCGCAGGCCCACCTGCTTCATGCCGGCGGGCTCGTCGGCGTGCTTGCGATAGCGGCGGATGTCCTGCTCCACCTGTTCCTCCAGCGAGAGCTTGAAGCCGCCGCCGCTCGGCGAGAGTTCCTCCTCGCCCGGCGTCGCGTCCCGACGCGCGCTGGCCACGTCCTTCTTCGTGGGTGACATCGCGCGGACGCCTGCGATCCGCGCGAGAATGTCCCGCAGCGCCATCGCCGGCGCCCGGAAGAGCGCGGGGCGGATCTCCCGCTCGCCGGAAGTACGATAGTCCCCGTACTTCACCAGCGCCTCGTTCACGGCGAGCTCCTCGGCCGCGATCCGCGCGGGAATCTCCGCGGCGGCTGGCATCGTCGCGGCCACTCCGCCGGCCATCGCTTCGACCTGCGCGCGATGTGCCTGAACCTGCGCTTCGATCGTAGGGAAACTCCACTGCGCCAAGGCCCAGTGCCCCGGCCGCCGGTGCGTGACGTGATGGTCGGCGGTCACAATCACCCGCCCATCGGCGAGGAAGCTCATCAGCCGCAGCGCGAATCCCGGCCGTCCGCCGCCGGGCGGCAGCGTGCCGGTCAGCAGCGCGAGCGTCCGCTCCTTCGCACTCGGCAGCACCCACGTGACCGTGTCCGGAGCATCCTCTCCCGCGGGACGCAGGATCTGGATCACCTGATGACCCAGGAAGCCGAGACGGCCGAGCCACGGCTGGCCGAAGCGCGGCAGATCCGCGGGAATCATGTGCGGCGGCATCGGCGAAAGCTCCGGCACCCGCCGCACCTTCCCCAACCGCCGGATGGTTCCCGCCACCAGCAGCAAGAGCGGCAAAAGCACCACCATGCCGAACCAAGCCGCCAGCACCCAAGCCGGCAGAAGGTCGCGGACAGACAAGAGGCCAAGCGCCGTCATGCCGCCCGGATACACAACCGGCAGGCAATTTTCAATGTCTAATCAGGAACAATTGATCATCAGCCACTCCCGAA
>CBKZPU010000256.1:0-6422 GCA_966696705.1 uncultured Verrucomicrobiaceae bacterium
TTCCCCGCAGCAGGGCTGCTGGCTTTGGGCGGCAGCAGGCTGCGCGCAGTCCGGGTCCGACCACTCGGGCGGACTCGAATGGCATGGTCGCCGACGAATCCCTCCTTCTTACAATTTTTGCGTCCTTTCGCGTGATTTCGCGGTTCACTGCCTTTCCTCGGGATGAGCCTCGTTGACGGAATCGCATCCACCCAGTGCTTCCCCGCAGCAGGGCTGCTGGCTTTGGGCGGCAGCAGGCTGCCGCAGTCCGGGTCTCCGACGGCTGGGGCGGAGGTGAAGGGGATGCGGGGCGGTGGGGGGCTTCGGCTGCGGTTAAAATGCCTGCCCCCTGACTTCTGACTCCTGCTCGGGGAATTACGAAATCGGTGGCCGGACTAAACCAATTTCGCGCCGGAGGTCGTTGTACCAGTATGAAAGCGATGATGTACTGCATCCGGTGCCTGCGGCGCTCGTGCGCCGACTGCCGCGTCGGCGATGCGGTGGAGGTGTCGCGCTTGCCCGAGTGGGACTCCACGGCGGAGAGCCACTCTTTCTGGCCGGCGCGTCCGTCGGCCGCCAATGCCAGGCCGTGGGAGTTTCGCCGGACCTCGATCCCGGGGCTTCACGACGCGACGGACTGGGTCTGGGTGCGGGTGCTGTGAGCGGGAGGTGCGGGGGGCCGTTGTTGGATTGGAATCTGGGAGCACTCGGCCAGCACGGCGCGGTGGGTGAAGGGGGATGGGAACAACGAAACGAGTGAAATAATCGAAATGGAAGGAGGATGGGGAGGGTTCCCCATCTGTTCGTGTGGACCGGCGGACCGTCGGCCCGCGGTGCCGGCGTTGGCGCTGGCGTGGTGCCGAAGGTCGGGCCCGTCTCACTGCTTGCCTCCGGCTTCCACATTCCCCCACATTCCCATCAGTTCTTGGAATGCTGCTCCTTGTCCAATCGCCCATGGTAAAATTCAGGATCTCGGTCGGACTCCTCACCGACGACGCCATCGACCTCATCCGGGCGACGGGACTCTTCGACAAGAAGCTCAAAACGGATTTCGATGGCGGGTGGATCTGGATCGAGATGGCCGAGGCGAAGCTGATTGAATGCCTTCTCGAAATCGCCAACGACGTGTGCGGCCTGCCGTTCCGGATCTCGTTGAGAATGAGCCCCAAGCTTCTGGCCGAAGTTCCGTACTTTCAGGTTTTTCCGTGGCACACCCTGAAGCTGAAGGAAGCGGATGAGGACAAGGCCGAGGACCGATTCGTCAATATGGATTGGGGCGGCTGCGGGTTGGTAAACGTGCTTGATCCCGCGGGCCTGGAGTTGGCGTGCCGCTGTGAGCCGGGCAAGCTCTACACGCTGGTCGATGGCTACAATGAAATAGCCGTGCACCGGGAGAGCGCGGCGGTCATCCAGGCCATTACGGATTCCGTGTTCCCGGTGCCCGTTTCCCGTGACGGAAACTGTTGTCTGCTCGTGAGTCGTTATCGCGCCCCGTCCATTTGTTTCGACGAATCCATTGCGATCTTTGACAGACACCTTGATTCCGGATGGCCGGTGCAGGCCGGCTTCCTCTCGCTGAGGGAGAAGATCTCCGACCCCGGAATGTACCGGCTCATCGATCCCCTCAATGGTACCGGGAGCAGCGAATGGATTGCCTCGGGGGAGATCGTCGATCAACTGATCTCCCGCGGGTTCAAGATCACCAGAAACTATCCGGTTTTCGATGATGGTTCACATGTCCAGGCGGAATACAAACGCGTCATCGTGCCCCTGGTCGCCATGATCCAAGAGAACCCGTTGAACACGCTTTGCCTGCTATAACTCCTGATTCGTCACAAGGCCGGGGCCGAATTCGAAGACAACGATGTGAACCGGGGGGCAGTTCCCGGGACGGATCCGGGGGCGGTTTGCCATTACACGCGGCGCGGGGCTTTCGGAGGTTTCCCTGAATCGTTGGAACCGGGTGGTGGTTCTCCAGACGATGGCTTCAAGGAAGTGCGTACCATGTGGAACGACCGCCCCCGCTCTTCACCAAGAGCTTTTTCTCCACCAGGGTTCTGAAATGCTGCTTGAGCGTGTTCCGGCTCGCGCCGGTCGTGAGGATCATGTGGTTCATCGTCACGCGGCCATGGTCGCGGGCGTAGTCCAGGATCGCGACCGCCAGTTCGGGGAGGACCGCCAAAGCGATCTTCTCGCGCTCGACCTTGAGGGCGAGGCGGCGCGCCTGCTGTTGCAGGGCGCGGAGGAAGAACGATAGCCAGGGTTGCCAGTTCGGAGCGTCAGTACGGATCGTGCCCTGCGTCTGCCGCAGGGCCAGATAGTAGCCTTCCTTGCTGTGCTCGATGATGCTTTCCAGAGAGCTGTAGGGGACGTAGGCATAGCCAGCCTGCAACAGCAGGAGCGTTGTCAGAACGCGGCTCAGCCGGCCGTTGCCATCCTGGAAGGGATGGATCTCCAGAAAGACCACGGTGAAGACCGCGACGATCAGCAGCGGATGAAGCCGCTTGAGTTCGCGGGCCTCGTTCAGCCAAGCAACCAAATCCGCCATGCGTCCGGGCGTATCGAAGGGCGTGGCCGTCTCAAAGACGATGCCGATCATTTGTCCGGCTTCGTTGAACGCGCCAACATGATTGGGGAGGGTCTTGTATTCGCCGCGATGACGCGCGTCCTTTTCGCTATATCGCAGGAGGTCGCGGTGAAGCTGCCTGAGGTGGTTCTCGGTGATCGGAATATCGCTCCAGGCTTGGAAGACGGTTTCCATGACCTCGGCGTAGCCGGCGACTTCCTGCTCGTCGCGGCTGGCGAAGGATTTGATCTCCAAGCGGGCCAGCAGATGCTCCACGTCGCGATCCGTCAGCTTGCTTCCTTCAATGCGCGTGGAGGAACCGATGCTCTCGATGGTGGCAACGCGGCGCAGCGCGTCCAGGCGCTCGGGCGCAAGCGTCCCCAGAGCGCGCCATGCTCCTTTGAACTCGTCGATCTCGCTCATCATGGCAAGCAGCTCGAGAGTGATTTGGATGGTCTGAACGTTCATCGGCTCGCCTCCACACCCTTGTTTTCACCCAAATACGCCCAATTGTCCACCCGTAGAATCACCCGAATGCACCCAATTAAGGGTGCCTAGAGGCGCCGTTGCGCTTGCCGCGGGTAGCGGATGTCGCGCCGTTGGCGACGGGCGGCGGTGCTGGAGCCGTTCAAGCGGGTTTCCGGGGGAGGGCCGCCTCCCGCCGGACCTTTTCGGAGAAAGGTCCCTGCCGGTCTTCAGGCAGTCGCTTCTCTCAGCCGCGGCGGTTCTTGTCGATGATGGCGACGAGGATGAGGCCGTAGGCGGCGAGGCGGATGCTGTACACGATGGGCTGCCACTCGGAGTGGAGGTCCAGGGCGATGCGGATGAGGCGCTCGGTGAGCAGCAGCAGGAAGGCGACGGAGAAGAAGAGGAACAGCGAGTCGCGGGTCGAACGCCAGAAGCGGACGAAGAACATGCCGATGGTGAGCAGGGCGAGGCAGATGGCTCCGGATAGAAAGGACTCCAACATGGCGGGCGGATGGGCTGGCTGGGCTGCTGGCTGGCTGGCTTCTAGTTGGCCTCGAAGACGAGGCCGGCGATGAAGATGACGAGGCCGGCGAGGGTGACGGCATTGCGCAGGGCGAGGAGATTGGCGCCGGGGTAGATGATGAGATCGGCGAAGAGCAGCAGGTTGGCGATGCCGAGGAAGAGGAAGCACACGGCGCTCCACAGCAGCAGGGTGGAACGGTTTCGCCAGAAGCCGCGCCAGAGCAGGAAAGCGCAGGCCCAACAGGTGAGGATGCAGAGCGAGTAGATGACGATGGGAATCATATCATTTCATATCATGGCTTGCGCTTGAGCTTGAAGGCGTCGGCGAAATCGCGGGCGGGATCGCGGGGGCGCTGGTAGATCGCCTGGATGACGCGCACGGGCATCTCGCGATAGCAGCGGGAAAGCTCGTGGAGGATCGGGTGGCCGGCGAGCGGGACGATGGTGTGGCCGGCCGGGGAGGCGGTCACGAAGCTGGCGGCGAGGAATTTCCCGAGCACGTGCTCAACCGATTGGCGGGAGCTCTTGACGACCTGATAGATGCCCTCGGCGGTCCAAGCCCTGCCTTCCTCGCGGGCAAGCAGCAGGAGGATCTCGAGTTCCTCCACGGTGGCGATGTGCCGGGCGATGAAGTGAACGACGGGGGGAGGGAGCGATTCATCGGGCATTGGAAGGGGAAACGGGCGGGTCGGGTGAGCAGGAGGCGTGGGTGGAAGGGTAAAAATGCGCGGGATCGGGCATGGGGCAAGGGGAAAAGGCCCGAGGGATTGCGGATTGCGCATTGGGGATTGGTGAAATCGCCAATTCACCGGGTGCCACCGGGAGCGCGGAGTTTATTCCGCTTGGACGGTGGGTTCGCAGGACCGGTGAAGCATCATCCGCGATCTACCATCTAGCAGCCGATCCTCCGTCCGCGACCCACCATCCCGCTCCGGGGGTACATGAAAAGCCATTCCCCGGTCAGGGGAATGGCTTCCTAGTGCGAACCGAATTACCCGGTAGAAATGGATGCGCTTGTTAGAAGTTGAAGCGGATGCCGGCGCCGACGCCGATGTCATCGAGGTCGTCGAAATTCGCGCCGAAGACGCTGACGTCGTCGAGCCACACGTAGCGGGCACCGGCGTAGATCTCGAAGTTCGGGGTGACGTTGTACACGAGGCCGGCGAATGCCTGGGCGGTGAAGACCCAATCGTCATCGCCGACGGGGCCGGCGCTGATGTCCACGTTCGAGGCACCGAGGCCGGCACCGACGTAGAGGCCGAAGGCGTCGTTGAACATCCACTCGTACTTGTAGTTGATGGTGATCGGCACGATGTCCAAGTCGGCGGCAAAGGGGAAGAGGAAGGAGGGGTCTTCTTCCTCGCCGAGCCAGCCGGATTCCAGGAACAGCGAAGAGCCGTTACCGAAGTCGTAGCCGAGGTGGGCATTGTAGAAGGGTTCCTCGGCATCGATCATGTAGTCCACGCCGCCCCCGAGATACCAGCCCTGATGCTGGGTCGTGGTCATCGGAGCCTGGTAGGACTGGGTGGTGGTGGAGACGGCTTCGCCAGCCTGGAGCCCCGTGGGGATCGCAAGGAGCAGGGCTGCCGCGAGGAGTGTGTCGTATTTCATAGCAATCGTCACTTTTGCCAGACCGCGTGTGCCGTCAAGTTCCCTTTATCTCGGAAATGCGTCAACCATTGCAAAAAGCACAGGCTGGACTTGTCTCGCGAGGCGGGGATTGGGCCATGCGGCCGGGGTGGAGTTGGTTTCTTAGATAGTTAGATAAGTGAAAGGAAAGACGCACCGCGACCCGGCAAGGCGCGCTGGCCCTGCCGGGCGGGCGGGGTTTGCTCAGTCATCGACGGTGATCTTGACGGTGGGGATCTGGATGGAGTCCACCACCTTGTAGGTCTTGTCCACGGCGACGATGTTGCCGCCGGCGACGTAGTAGCGGACGTCAGGAGTCGGCGGGGGCAGGACGCTGATGAGGTCCGGCGGGGCTTCCATGAGATAGGGGCGTTCCTTCTCGGTGATCACGACTCCCGGGGCGATGGTGGAGGTCCTCCAGGCGGCGGGCATTTCCTTGACCTTGACCTTGGTGACCCAGGCGGGCGGGAGGCCGAAGCGCGCGGTCTTGTGCGGCTCGAAGTACTTCACCACCTTGGTCTTCACTGCGGGGGTGAAGGTGGTGGTGGTAGTGGTGGTTTTGGTGGTGCCGTCGGCCCGCTCCTGGACTTCCGTCTTTTCGCGGGTCTCGGTGACTTGGGCGGCCAAGGGAACGACGGTTCCCAAGGCGATGGCCCCTACTGCTGCGGCTATCGTTCTCATGATTCGATTTGGCGTGTTTCGGTTGTAGCGCCGCTCCCGGCTGCCATCGGTGGCGGCCGTGCGGGTGGAGTGCTTTTCGCAGGAGGCATGCCGAGGGGCGGCGGGTTCGGATTCCCAAGGATTCGGCACGTCGTCCCGGGCGTGATCCGGACATGGGGCGGGACGTGCCTGGCGGTGGAGCGTCCGGCTGCAGCCGGGACTACAGGCGGCTTGAGGCGGGGGCGACCGGCGGGGACGCGGGCGGTGGCTTCGTGATGCGTGTTCGGCCGCAGGGGGCGGGAGGGCCCGGCAAAGGGGGTGCCTCCGGGGAGCGGGCGGTCGATCAATTTGCAGCGTGCGATTGCAATTTGAGAGGGATGGGGCGGGACGCTGGCAACCGCCAATCCTTCCATCGCCAAGCGGTCCCCGGTGGCGTTCGCGAAGGGGGGATCGGCGTGCTTGAAGAGGGATGGCCGAGGCCAAAGGGGGGGACCGCGGATGGACGGGATCGGGGGGAGGAGGAGGGAGGGTTTCTAACCGAGAATGGAGGCGATGGAGGCGATGGAGGCGATGGAGGCGATGGAGGCGATGGAGGCGA
>CBKZPU010000257.1:0-6345 GCA_966696705.1 uncultured Verrucomicrobiaceae bacterium
AGCAGGGTGAACTGGGTGGCGAAGGTGATGTACTCGCCGATCCGCCAGTCGTTCGACACCCCGAGCTTGAGGCTCCACTCGTGGAAGAAGACCAGCGCCCGCGGCAGCACGAAGAAGTAGGCGAAGCCGACGCCGGCAAGGAACAGGCCGAAGCCGATCGCCAAGGCCGGCCACATCACCTTCTTTTCGTGCTGGTGCAGGCCCGGCAGCACGAACTGCAGGATGAAGAGCAGCAGCAGGGGGAAGGCGACGATGATGCCGGCGAAAAACGCCAGCTTCATGGAAAGCATGAAGCCCTCGGTGGGCTTCAACGTGGACATCATCTGCACGTTGCCGCGGGAGTCGATCTCGGGGTTGGCTCCCCTTTCCAGCAGCACCGCCAGCGTGTCGGTCACCGGCTTCCCGGCCTTGGAGTGTTCGAGGAAGGCCGGGCGGCTTTCCTCCGGCAGCACCGCCAGTGCCCGCAATAGCTTCACCATTTCCACCAGTTGGCGGGTCTCTGGCTTGTACTGGGCGACCAAGTAATCGGCATTCTCCGGGCTCAAGCCGGTCGCGGCCCGCTCGATCTTCTTCGCCTGCTCCCAGCCTTCCGGGGTGATGCCTTCCGGCAACAGGCTCTTGGCGTGGACTTGCCAGACCTGGTTCACCGGTTTCTGGAGGATCGCCATCAGGTCGTCCTGAAAGGCAAAGCACGCGATCATCGAAATCAACAGCGTGATGACGATCCGGGTGACCATCACCCGAAGGTCCTCGAGGTGCTCCAGGAAAGGCTTTTCGAGATCCGGGTTCGCCTTGTCCCGCAGTTGGAAAACCTTCTTCAGCAAAAACATCGCCGGTCGCGGCGGATTCAAGGCGCGACCCGGCCCGGTGGCAAGGGATCATTCCCGATCCTTCGGCCAGTTCCGTCATCGGGAAAGAACGCCGCTTCTTGCCCCGTCCCTGTCCCGTTCCAATGAAACCCGCTGCCTTTTTCCTCGTTTTCCTCCCGCTGGCGGCCCTGCACGCCGAAGGCCCGTATCCCGTCGATCCCGCGTCGGTTCGCCAGGAGGGCGTGCCGAAGGGCCTCACCACCCAGCACACCTTTTCCGGAAGCAAGGTCTATCCCGGCACCGAGCGGAGCTACTGGCTGCACGTCCCGGCCCAGTATGACCCGGCGAAACCCGCCTGCCTCATGGTCTTCCAGGATGGCGGCGGCTACGTCAATGAGAGCGGGGCGAACAAGGTGCCCATCGTCTTCGACAACCTGATCGCGAAGGGCGAGATGCCGGTGACCATCGGTCTCTTCGTCGATCCGGGCGTGGTGCCGGCGCCGAATGGCGAAAGCCAGCCGCGCTTCAACCGCAGCTACGAATATGACGCCTTCAGCGCCGACTACGCCCGCTTCCTGATCGACGAACTCATCCCGGCCGTCGCGAATGACTACAAGATTAGTGACAACCCCGACCATCGCGCGATCTGCGGCGCGTCCTCCGGCGGCATCGCCGCTTTCAATGTCGCGTGGCAGCGGCCGGACGCCTTCCGGCGTGTGTATTCGATGATCGGCACTTACGTCGGCCTGCGCGGCGGCGATGAATTCGCGACGCTGGTCCGCAAGACCGAACCGAAGCCTCTGCGCGTCTTCCTCCAGGACGGCTCGAACGATCTGAATATCTACTGCGGCGACTGGTGGATGGAAAACCAGACGATGGAACGCGCGCTCACATTCTCCGGTTACGAGGTGAATCACGTGTGGGGCGACGGTCCGCATTCCCACCAGCACGGAGGGGCGATCATGCCCGAGGCCTTGCGCTGGCTGTGGAAGGATTTCCCGAAGCCCGTCGCGGTGAACTACGATGCCTGCCGTAGCCGGGCGAAAGACATGCTGGTTCCCGGAGAGGGCTGGCAACTCGTCAGCCAAAGTCATGGCTTCACCGAAGGTCCGATCCCCGCGCCGGACGGCGGCATTTTTTTCACCGACATCCCGAAGAACACCATTCACCGCGTCGCGCCCGACGGCACCGTGTCCGTTTTTCTTGAAAACACCCGCGGCACCAACGGCCTCGCCTTCGGTCCCGATGGCCGCCTCTATGGCTGCCGCGCAGGCAGTGGCGAGATCGCCTCGTGGGACATCACTAACAAGGAAGAGAAAGTCCACGCCACGGGGCTGAAGGCGAACGACCTCGTGGTCGCCAACGACGGCATCATTTACGCCACCGAACCGGAAAAGAAGGCGGTGTGGGTCATTCGCCCCGGCGAGGACAGGGTGCTCGGCACCGACCACTGCAATGGCGTCAATGGAGTTACCCTCACGCCCGATCAAACCCGCGTTGAGATTGCCGACCCGAACGGCCGCTACGTCTGGTCCGCCTGCCGCGCGAAGGACGGCTCTCTTACAAACGTCCAGCCCTACCATCACCTCCACCTGCCGCCGGCTGATCCGGATCCGCGCAGCCGTGCCGATGGCCTGAAGGTCACCCGCGATGGCTGGCTCCTCGTCGCCACCGCAATGGGCCTCCAGATCTGCGACCAGCCCGGGCGCGTGAACCTGATCCTGCCGCCGGTTCCCCGCGCGCGCTTTCCTTCCAACCTCTGCTTCGCCGGTCCGGACATGAAGACGCTCTACATCACCGCCGGCGACAAGGTCTTCAAGCGCCAGACCAAGCTCACCGGCATCAAGGCCTGGGAAAAGCCGGTCATGCCGCCGAAGCCGGGGCTATGATTCATTACAGCATCCGGCAGGGCGTCATCCCATGGCGCATCGAGGCCCACGGCTCCTGATCGGAGACGTCCTCCGGATCCGCCGCGGCGACGAGGTCATCCGGCAGCTTGGCTGGGGACAGAATGGCGTGGAAGATGAGCGTTTCATCAAAAGGATTGAAGGTCGCGTGCACGACGCCGGCCGGCAGGTGGGCGATCTCGCCGGGGCCGAGGATGCGGTATTCGTCGCCCACCCATTGTTCGGCCCGGCCGGACACCACGTGAATGATTTCCTCGCGATGCGGGTGGCGGTGAAACGGGTGGCAATGCATCGGCGGCATCGTTGCCCGGACCATCAGCAGCTTCTCCGCGGCGACGAGGTCGGGACGGCACAGCCACTCGTTGTGGGTCCACGCGTTGGTCTCGTGGATCTGCTCGCCGTCTTGGATAAAGCGCTTGGGTGGCTCGCTCATATCAGATCTGCACTTTCGGAAAGGCGGGGGAGGTCGGCAAGTGTCGGCAGCACAACTTTCCCTATCGAGTATCCACATTTCGGAAGCTTGCGGTCTGACTTGGTCCGGCTAGGTTAGGGCGGCATGTCTGCCCCTGAAACCCAAGTGAGCCGGCGTTCGGTCATTCGCGCCGACGTCAGTGACGACCGCGAGTGGCTGCGCGAATGCCCGGTGTGCCCGTTGTTGGCACAGCATCACATTGCTCACGCGGGCATCATGGAGGCGGATCCGTCGTTCGAAATGTCGCGTCCGGACCAGTCCGGGACCTTCATGCTCGCCTGTTTCAGCGGCAGCGGACTGGTGAAGGCGGATGGCCAATGGCGGAAGGTCACGGCAGGGCAGGCTTGCCTGCTGCCGCCCTTCGTGACCAACGCGATGAAGACGACCGGTCGCGAGCCGTGGCGGATGTGCTGGGTGCGCTACCTCGAATCGCGCGAGTCGAACCCCATCGTCTCCGCCGCATCGCCGGTGCTCGGTGCCTACGACCCGCAGCCGGTGCTGAATGCGATCCAAGGGCTGCACGCCGAGTGCACCGGCGCGAATGCCCCGGCGATGCTGCACCTCTGGACGGAGTTGATCCATGGCTACGTGCTGCGCTTTGCCCAGCCGCACCAGAGTGATGCCCGATTGTGGAAGCTGTGGGATTCTGTGGAAAAGTCGCTCGATCACGCGTGGTCGCTGGAGGAACTCGCGGCGCGCGCCTGCGTCTGCAAGGAGCACCTGCGCCGCTTGTGCCGCGATGAACTCGGCCGCAGCCCGATGCAGCACGTGACCTTTCTCCGCATGCAAACCGCGCGGCACCTGCTGTCCACCACTGACGAGAAGGTCGAGACGATCACTCGGATGGTCGGCTACTCGAATCCGCACACCTTCTCGAACACCTTCAAGAAATGGATCGGCTGGCGGCCTTCGGAAAACCGCCGGTGAAGTGGGACAGCTTCCCGGATCAGATCAGTGGCAACCGGATTCGATGACACCGTGCGCCGCGGGACGCTTCCGCGAAAAATTGAAAACTTGGAGGCGGCCTGACGACGTCCCAAGCTCAGCGACCCGGCGCGCGGGACGCTCCGATTGCAACCAGAACGCGATGGCCGGGTTCGCTGCAGCGCATGGTTAGGCCACGTTCGAGCTCTACTTGGTATGTTCGTCGGACGCATGAAGATGCTGATGCTCCTCCGGGCCGCGTGATGTGAGAGTGTGCAGAGCCTCGACGTAGTGAGCATACTGGACGTATGCAGCGACGTAGGCTCGGCCTGCCTCAACGCTCTCGTCTGCGTGTTTTTTCTTTTCGAGGACGTTCGCAAACCGCTTGTGAAGTCCGGTCTGGACTGACTTGGCGATGTCGGCGGATAGCTCTGTGACTGTCCCCTCCGAGAGAGCCTTGTCTGCAACTACGAAGCCGGGGTCAATCGTCCCAGCCGGTTTGAGGCCGGTGAATGGAACGCCCTCCCCGGCCCGATGCACTCGAACCAATGTCTCGAAGAAGTGCATGTCTGCGAGCTTCCGCGCATCATCGTTGAGCGAGCGCACTTTGAGGGCGGCGGCAAACGCCTCGCGCACCTCCTTCTCGCTGTCCTTGCTCACCCACTTCATGACGGGCGTTACGTCGCCCTTTTTCAGAGCGATTCTCGCGTCCTCGACAACTGGCCCGTCAAGTGTGTCGCAATGTGCGGCGGCTTTCGGAGCGGTAAGCAGCGCGAAGGCGATAACTAGACTACTGAGTGTTCCGATTGGTGTTGTTTTCATAATGCGTGAGAAGTGGCCTAACGACGATCCCAAGCTCAGCGACCGCCGCCGGAAACGCCCGGTCGGCTGCAACAATCGCTGACAAATCACCTGAACCGTCCGACTGCCCAGCGGGGCGGCGGTTCGCTGGGAAAGGAAAGGCGGGATGGCGAGCGGTCCGAGATCGGCGGGATGTTGCTTGCCGCGGAAGAGGATGAAGCGGCGCGCCCAGTCACGGCAGGATTCGAGCGTCGCCGACCAATCGCGCATGCGCATCGCGGCGGTGAAGCGGTCGAGGAATTTGACGGGAGGGACGGGGGACATGAAATCATCATGGAGTGTTCATCGGAACGCGGCGAGGTTTTCTTGGCGGAGATCCTCTCGGGAACCGGGTATCGCATGCACCGGGATGGCTCGGCTGGTATCTGCGAAGAGCCGCCGCCGGTGAATGAAATCCACAATCCCGTATCCCGTTTGCTGCGGAGACTAGAACGTACCCACCGGGCGCGGTAGAGGAACCCAAACCGATGAAAGCAGCCCTTGCCGCAATCCTCTTCGCCGCGTGGTCGACGACCGTCCATGCCGCGCCGCCGATGTTCGTCCAGGCAGAGGCGTTGGAAGGCGCGACGCCGAAGATGGCGTTTCCGTCGGCCGCGGAGCTGTCGTCGTCGAAGGTCATCTTGCTTTCCGGCGGCGAGCGCTGGAGCGATGACCAGCGCCGTCAGATCGAGACTTTCGTTGAAAATGGCGGTGGCGTGGTGCTGCTGCACGATGCGATCACGGCATCCGGATGGGTGAAGGGCGAGACCGTCCGTTGGTCAGGAACGGTGCCCTTGTTCTTCACGCCGCCGGGCCGCGAGCATCCGCTGACGAAGGGCATCTCGTGCTTCGACATCGAGGATGAGATGATCCACGGCCTCGAAGTGGCGGCTGGGGATCACGTGCTGACCACGACTTGGTCGCCGAACCGCAAGCACCTGAAGGGCACGGTGCCGCAGCCCTACGTGTATGGCGTCTCACCGGTCGTGTGGACGGATAACCGGGGCAAAGGCCGCGTGGTCTATTTCGTTCCCGGCAAGCGCCCTGAAACCCGCTCGCATCCGGCGATCCGCACCATGCTGCGCCGTTCGCTGCTGTGGGCGGCCGGTGAGGAGAAAGTCGATGAACTTTCCACCAAGGATGATCTCGCCGCTCTGGTCTATCCACCGGGCGGACCACTTTCGCCGCAGAAGTCGATCGAGAGCTTGAAGGCGCATCCTGATTTCAATGCGGACCTCGTTGCCTCCGAACCATTGATCTCGAAGCCGCTCAATCTCGACTGGGATGAAAAGGGCCGGCTGTGGGTCATCGAAAGCGTCGAGTATCCCGAAGGCAAGCGGGGCGGGGGACCGGAGTCGATGCACACGCTGTGGCAGCGCGAGACGAAGCTGGA
>CBKZPU010000258.1:0-6303 GCA_966696705.1 uncultured Verrucomicrobiaceae bacterium
TCCTCGCTCGCCTTCCACACCCTCTACGCCGAGGGCCAGCGCCGTTACGTGGAGACGTTCTCGCCCTACGTCCGGCAGTTCTTCGACCGCATGGACAAGCCGGATGTCGATCACATCGACGGCATCCCGCCGGCCATCGCCATCGAGCAGAAGAACAACATCCGCACCACCCGCTCGACTGTCGGCACGCTGACTGAGATCAACGACTACCTGAAGCTGCTCTACGCCCGCTCCGCCAAGGGCTACGACCCGGATACCGGCGACGAGATCTTTCCGGACTCTCCCGAGAGCGCGACCGCTTGGGCTTTCGACAACCTCGCCGGCCAGCAGGTGCTGGTCACCTTCCCCGTCGCCCTCCCCGCTGACACCACGAGCGAGGACCTCTTCCCCTTCCTCAGCCAGCAAGGCTATCTCCGCATCCTGATCGGCGACGAGATTCTCCGCACCGACGAACCCGCCGGGACCGCGAGTCTCCAGACTCGCAGCATCGCCGTCCTCCAAGACCGCCTCCCGGTCACTCCCGACAATCGCACCCGCCTGCTCGAAGCCCTCGAACACGCCTTCACCCTCGGCAAAGGCCACGCCACCATCGCCCTCGCCTCCAAGCCGCAAGCCTCCTTCAAGGCCTTTTCCGCCACCTGGACCAATCCCGCCACCGGCAACTCCCTCCGCGCTCCCTCCCCCGCGCTCTTTTCCTTCAACAACCCGCTCGGTGCCTGCCCGAAATGCCGCGGCTTCGGCCGGGTCATCGGGCTCGACCTCGACAAGTCGGTGCCCGATCCCTCGCTGACCATCCGGCAAGGCGTCATCAAGCCCTTCCAGGGCGAACGCGGCGAGGAATGCCAGCGCGACCTGCTGCGTTGCTGCAAGGAACGCCGCATCAGCATCGACACGCCGTGGGAGGACATGGAGGAGGACGCCCGCGAATGGATCTACTACGGAGATCGTAGATCGAAGTCACCCGAGGATCTCGAAGAACTCTGGCGCTCCGGCGGATGGTATGGCGTGAAGGGCTTCTTCGATTGGTTGGAAACGAAGGCCTACAAGATGCACGTCCGCATCTTCCTCAGCCGCTACCGCTCCTACACCACCTGCGCCACCTGCCGCGGCAAACGGCTCCAACCGGAAGCCCTTTGCTTCAAGATCGATGGCAAGACCCTGCCTGACTTGTGGACGCTACCTCTCACGGATCTCTCCGCTTGGTTTTCCAATCTTCAATCGGCAATCCTCAATCGGCAATCCGATGCCTCACTAAAGCTCATCCTCACCGAGATCACCTCGCGCCTGAAGTATCTCGATGAAGTCGGCCTCGGCTATCTCACCCTCGACCGGCCCGCCCGCACCTTGAGCGGCGGGGAAATCGAGCGCGTCAATCTCACCACCTGCCTCGGCGCCTCTCTAACGAACACGCTGTTCGTCCTCGACGAGCCCACCGTCGGCCTGCACCCGCGCGATATCCACCGCCTCGTCGGCGTGATGCATGGCTTGCGCGACAAGGGCAACACGCTTGTTGTCGTCGAGCACGAGGAAGCCGTCATGCGTGCGGCCGACCAGATCCTCGACATCGGTCCCGCCGCCGGCGTCCACGGCGGCGAGCTGGTGTATCAAGGCCCCGTTGGGGAGTTTGCCAGTGTTCAGTCTTCAGTTTCAAGGAAGGGCAAACAGCCCGCCAAACGCGGAGCGTCTTCCCTGAAAACTGAAAACTTCAAACTCGCAGACTCGATTGGCACTCTTCCCTGGCTCAATGGCGGCAAGTCGATCGCCGTCCCCGCCAAGCGCCGCAAGCCCGGCAAAGCCAAGCTCGAACTCCGCGGAGCATCCCGCCACAACCTGAAGAAGCTCGATGTGGATCTTCCGCTCGGCCTCTTCGTCTGTCTAACAGGCGTCTCCGGTTCGGGCAAATCGACCTTCGCCCATGATGTCCTCTACGCCAACCTCTGCCGCAAGCTGCGCAAGGACGAAGCGGAACTCGATCCCGCTCCGCTCAAGGAACTACGGGGCACGCAGTACTTGAAGGATGTCCTGCTGGTGGACCAGTCGCCGCTTGCCCGCACCCCGCGCTCGACGCCTGCGGTGTTGCTCGGTGCCTTCGATCCGATCCGCCAGCTCTTCGCCCTGACCGACGACGCGAAGTCGCGCGGCCTGCAGACCGGCTTCTTTTCCTTCAACTCCGGTGAAGGCCGCTGCGACCGCTGCGCCGGCGCCGGCAGCGAGAAAGTGGAGATGCAGTTCCTGTCCGACCTGCACGTCACTTGCCCCGACTGCAATGGTCGCCGCTACAAGCCATCGACGCTCGATCTCCACTACCTCGGCAAATCGATCGCCGACATCCTCGACCTGAGCATCGAGGAAGCCCTCGCCTTCTACGTCGAGACCGAAGGACTTCCCGCCAACCACGCCAAACGCCACGAGCAAATCGTCAAGCTCCTCCAGCCATTGGCGGAAGTCGGCCTCGGTTACCTCAAGCTCGGCCAGCCGCTCAACACGCTTTCCGGCGGTGAGTCCCAGCGCCTCAAGCTCTGCCAGCTTCTGGCTGAAGCGACTGGACGCGATGGCGTTTCATCGAAACTCCTCATTCTCGACGAACCGACCACCGGCCTGCACTTCTCGGACATCGAGCGCTTGCTCGGCGTCTTCCAGCGTCTCGTGGATGCCGGCCAGAGCTTGCTGGTCATCGAACACAACCTCGACGTCATCAAGTGCGCCGACTGGATCCTCGACCTCGGCCCCGAAGCGGGAGCCAACGGCGGCAAGCTCGTCGCCGAAGGCTCGCCCGAGCACATCGCCAAGCAAGCCACCGAAACCGCCCGTTTCCTGAAACCCGTGCTTCAGGGTGAAGTGGCCCGAATCGCCCCGCCGGCGAAATCAGCCAAGGCATCTTCCATCTCCCATCTACAACCTACCATCTCCCTACGCGGCGCCCGCGAGCACAACCTGAAGAACATTTCGCTCGATATCCCCCGCGACCAGTTCGTCGTCGTCTCGGGCTTGAGCGGCTCCGGCAAGTCCACCCTCGCCTTCGACATTCTTTTCGCCGAAGGCCAGCGCCGCTTCCTTGATTCGATGTCGGCCTACGCGCGCCAATTCGCCGAGCAGCTTGAAAAGCCGGAGCTCGACTCCCTCGCCGGCCTGCCGCCAACCGTCGCGATCGAGCAACGCGTCTCGCAGGGTGGCATGAAATCGACCGTGGCCACGGTGACCGAGCTGTGGAATTTCATCCGCCTGCTCTACGCCAAGCTCGGCACGCGCTATTGTCCGGACTGCAACGTCCCGGTCGAAAAGCAGTCGCTCGCGGCGATCGAGCAGAGCATCCGCAACCTGCTCAAGAAGGGCTCCGTCTCCATCCTCGCTCCCGTCATCCGCGGAAGGAAGGGCTACCACACCGAGGTCGCCGAGTGGGCGCTGAAGCACGGATTTACGAGACTTCTAGTAGATAAACAATTCCGCGACGCCGAAGGCTTCACCCGCCTCGAACGTTTCAAGGAGCACGACATCGATGTCGTCGTGGCCGAAGTGCCAGGTGAAAAGGTCCAAGCGCCAAAGAAGGGAAAAGGGAGCGCGGAGGCATCTGCCATCTCCCATCTGCCATCCACGATCTCCAAGGCCCTCGACATCGGCAAAGGCGTGCTGAAGCTTTTCACGCCGGACAAGAAGTTCCTCCTGCTTTCCTCCGAAGCGAGTTGCCCGAGTTGCCACAGATCCTTCGAGGAACTCGACCCGCGGCTCTTCTCCTTCAACTCGCCGCATGGCTGGTGCACCCAGTGCCGCGGCCACGGCGTGGTGCCGAAGCATCGCTTCTACCTCGATACCTCGCGCTACGAATCCGTGCTCGAGGCCGAGATGGATGCCGATCGCAAGATCGAGCGGATGGAGGATGAGGAACTCGTCGAATGCCCGGCGTGCCACGGCGCCCGCCTCAATGACGAGGCCCGTGCCGTGCGCCTCCAAGGCACGCCGCTTGCCGCCCTCGCGCGGTTGGCGGTCAATCATGCGTCGGGGCATTTCGAGAAGCTCGCGATCCGCGGCGACCGCGACCAGCTCATCGCCCGCGATATCTTGCCGGAGATCCGCCAGCGCCTCGCGTTCTTGCAAAAGGTCGGCCTCGGTTACCTCCAACTCGATCGTTCTGCAAAAACCCTTAGTGGCGGCGAGAGCCAGCGGATCCGACTGGCCGCACAGCTCGGCTCCAATCTGCGCGGCGTGCTTTATGTCCTCGACGAGCCGACCATCGGCCTCCATCCGCGGGACAATGCCGCCCTGTTAGAAACCTTGGTCGCCCTTCGCGACCGCGGCAACAGCTTGATCGTCGTCGAGCATGACGAAGACACCATCGCCCGCGCCGACCATCTCATCGACCTGGGACCGGGCGCGGGACGGCTCGGAGGTGAAGTGGTGTATCAAGGGGCTCCGCCCAGAGCGCCGGGCGATCCGTCATCAGTGACCAGTGAAAAGACAGGGAAGAAGCGCGGCAAAGCTTCTTCATCGATCATTGATCACCCGGCGCTGGTCACCTCCCCCACCTATCGCGCCCTCTCCAGTCCCATCATTCACCCGACCCGCGGTGCGCGACGAGCGGTGAAGAAGGATCATTCCTTCGCCACCGTCAGCGGCTGCCGGGCGAACAACCTGAAAGAGATCGAGGCGTCAGTGCCTCTCGGACGCCTCACCGTTCTCACCGGCATTTCCGGCTCCGGGAAATCCACGCTGATGCATTCCTGCCTCGCCGTGGCTGCGGCTTCCAGCCGCAAGCCCAAGGGAAAGGACGCCCCCTTCACGAAATCCACCGGCTTCGACAAGCTTCAGTCCGTGTACGAAGTCGACCAGTCGCCGATCGGCAAGACCTCGCGCTCCTGCCCGGCGACCTACGTGAAGGTCTTCGACGACATCCGAAAGCTCTTCGCCCAGCTACCCGACTCGCGCGTCCGCGGCTACGAGGCATCGCGCTTCTCCTTCAATACCGGCGACGGTCGTTGCGCCGTCTGCGAGGGAAACGGGCGGGTGAAACTGGAGATGGACTTCCTGCCCAGCACTTGGGTGCCGTGCGAGGCGTGCAATGAAATGCGCTACAATCCCGCCACGCTCGAAGTCCGCTTCCGCGAAAAGAACATCGGCGAGGTGCTGCGCATGACCATCGAGCAAGCGGCCGAGTTCTTCGAGTCGCAGCCGCGCATCGCCGCGCCCTTGAAACTACTGGCCGACACTGGCCTCGGCTACCTCCAGCTCGGTCAGCCCTCGCCTACTCTTTCCGGCGGCGAGGCACAGCGGATCAAGCTGGTCACCGAACTCACCAAAGGCCGCGTTTCCGCCAAGAACCTCAAGACGCTCAACCGCACCAACCTCTACCTGATTGAGGAACCCACCGTCGGCCTGCACTTGGAAGACGTGAAGCGGCTGATCGACGTGCTGCACCGCTTGGTCGATGAAGGTCATACGGTCGTCGTCATCGAGCATCACATGGCGGTCGCCGCGGAGGCCGACTGGATCCTCGATCTCGGCCCGGAGGCTGGCGACCACGGCGGCCAGATCATTGCCCAAGGCCCGCCGGAAACGGTGGCGAAGTCGAAGCAATCCCGCACCGCGCCATTCCTGGCGGCGGCGCTCGCTGGCACCTTGCCAAGCCGCGCCAAACGATGAATCTGGCATCGCACGCATGGGCCCCGATCTCACCTCCAAACGCTGGATCGTCGCGAAGGGGATCCTGTTCGCCCTGCTCGCGGCGTTGTCCGGGGTTCTGATTGTCTTCGTCGAGTTTCCCGCGCTCCAGCGTGCGATTCTGTTAGGTTGCTGCGTTTGGGCGGCCTGCCGGTTCTACTACTTCCTGTTTCACGTGCTCCACGCGTACGTCGATCCCACTTTGCCGAGCGCAGGGGTGATGGATCTGGTGAAGCATCTCATGAAGAGGTGGCGGGGCTGATGCCAATTCACCAAATTGAGCTGACGCATGGTCGCGCTTCTGGTAGCTGGGGCATCTTGCCCCAGTCCGTTGAAGGGGCGTCTCGCCCCCTTTTCTCTTTTGAATCGACGGGGCGAGACGCCCCGGCAACGGAGTGGAGCGGGACGCTCCAGCTACGATTCGGGAGACGATTCGCAGGCCATTGCGCCCCGAGACAAAAAAGCCGCGCAAGGGCGGACCCTTGCGCGGCGTGAGTGAGTCAGGATCGGATCAAGCGTCGTCCTTCTTGTCGCGGTCCTTCTTGTTCTGCCGTTGTTGCGGCTGGCTCTGCTGCTGACGCGGTTGAGCTTGGCGCTGCTGCGGCTGCGGACGGGCCTGCTGTTGGCGCGGTTGCGCTTGGCGTTGCTGCG
>CBKZPU010000259.1:0-6224 GCA_966696705.1 uncultured Verrucomicrobiaceae bacterium
ATCTTCATGACCTTCGCGTGGTACGCCCACCTGAAGGACATGAAGGAGAAGCCGTGGATCATCGCCGCGCTCTTCTCGTGGGGCATCGCGTTGTTCGAGTACCTGATCCAGGTCCCGGCCAACCGCATCGGCTCCACGGACTACAGCACCGGCCAACTCAAGATCCTCCAAGAGGTCATCACGCTCTCGGTGTTCGTGCCCTTCGCGGTCTTTTACCTGAAGGAAAAGCTCACGCTGAACTACCTCTACGCCGCCCTGTGCATGGCCGGGGCGGTGTTTTTCATGTTCCGCGACAAGGTCGCCGCGAAACCGCCGGAACCCGCACAGGTGGAGGTGAACGAACCGACACGCTAAACGGAGCTCCGCCTTCAAAGTGCCGCTTTTCGTAGGTGTTTAGCGCCAAAGGCGCGGCAATGAAATAGCCCGGGGCACGAAGCGCAGCCCCGGGTACGCATGGAGGAGGATTGGCCCGCTGAAAGGGGGCGATGGGGCCGGTCAAACGATACGTCCCGTAACTCCCACCCATCCCGCCCCTTCAGGGCGGCATCATTCGGGCATGTAAACCCGGCGCTGCACTGTCGCTTGTGCCCCGGGCTATTCCATTTTGCCCCGTTGGGGCATGAGACAGATGCCGTGCAAGGAAAAGCGACGATCAGGCCAGCGGCTTGAACTCGACTTGCTCGATGACTTTTCCGTCGAGGTTCTTCATTACGAAGGTCAGCGCGTTGGCGTCCGCCTTGCCTTCGATCCACGTCGCCCGCTCCGGTTGCGGACCGCCGCCGACGAGCTGGGCGTAGGGGAACGCCTCCGTCCCCCGCAGCCACGCCGGCTCATGGGTATGGCCGGAAACCACCACCTGGGTCTTCCACGCGACCAGCGCGTCGTGCCAAGCCTCGCGGCTGAATCTACTAAAGGCATCGTAGCCGCCTTTCTCATAGCCCGCGTCCGGCACTTCCGTCTTCCAGCGCAGCGGGATGTGGCAGAAAACGACGCGATAGGGAGCGTCGCTGAATTCCGGCCGGGCGATGACTTCCTTCAGCCACTCGCCCTGCTCCTTGCGCAGTTCTTCGAAGGCCACGCGACCGCCGAAGCTCGGGTGATCGTCCGGCTTGTCCTCGCCCGTGTGCAGGCAGATCACCGCCATCGGCCCGCTGCGGAAGGCGTAGAACGGCCGGCCATCCGGCGTCGCCACCATTTCCGGCACCTTGAAGGCCCACTTGCCGCGGACGTCGTGATTCCCCCACACCAGCAACAGCGGGCGATCCTCGCTCACGTCCTGGCCGGCGGGATGAAGCAGCGTCGGGACGAGCCAGTCTTCCTGATGCCAGTCATTGCAGGTGTCGCCATTCCACAGGAGGAAATCGCCGCGCGGCGTGGAAGCGTGGAGCTTCTGGATCGTCGGCGAGTTCTGGTGGGTGTCGTTCCAAATGACGAAGCTGGTTTCCTTCGCAGCGGGATCGAGGGTGCCGAATTTCTTCCATGGTCCCTCCTCCCTGCCGCTGCCATCGGCAGCCTCGGTGATCGCGCGGAGCCTATACTTCTCGCCGGGCTTCAGGCCATCCACCTTCACGCGAAGGATCGCATCGCCCTGCGGCACGAAGCCGAAGCGATCGGCCGCCGCGGTGCCGCTGCTGCCATCCTCGCCCTTCCACTCCACCCGGCCGCGCGAGAGCTTCGAGACCGCCCAGACCACTTCCACGCCATCGTGCCGCGGCGCCATGATCACCGCCGGGGTCTTCATGAGCGGACCGGTTTCCACTGGCTTCTCCTGCGCGGAGGTCACCCCTGCCGCACCGGCCACCGCCCCGCCCGCCACCTTTCCGAGGAATCCACGTCGCTTCATAGACGTCCCAATACGTCACAAAAGTGGCAATTTCATCTCAAAACTCCACCATTGGTGGGAATGTGAAGCCTGAGAATGCGACAGTCTTCAGGGCAAAGCCTCGCGGGCCTCCAGCCACTCGGCCGGAATGGCGGAAGCGCCCAGCCGGGCGGCGACGATTCCGCCGACCATCGCGGCGTTCGTGTCGCAGTCGCCACCCGCCTCGACGGTGGCGATGAGGGCCTCCTGAAAATCACCGAGTGAACGAAGCGCCGACCATATCACGAACGGCACCGTGTCCGGAGCGGTGACCAGCGAGCCGTTTCCCAGCCGGCGACCGGCCACGTCCGGGGAAAGCCGGGGCTCAAGGGAAACCGCCACGGCAATTCCATCCCGGGTATCGCCCTCCGGCGTCTTTTCAAGGACTTCCTTCGCAATAAGTTCCCGTGCCTCGGCGGCATTCAAATCCCTCGTTTGCCAAGCACACGCTGCCGCCACGGCCACGGCGATGGCACCCGCGATGCCCTCGGGGTGCCAGTGGGTCACGCGCGCCGACTTCATCGCCTCGCTGACGACCCGGTCGAGGTCGTCGGCGAACCACGCTCCCAGCGGAGCCACCCGCATGGCCGCGCCGTTGCCCATCGAGCCGCCATTGAAAGCCGCTCTTGAGGCGACTTCCCACGGGTCCCCTTCCCCGATCCGTTGGAGAATCCGCGCCGCCATATTGCCGTAGCCACGGTCGGGATCCTCTTGAAGTTCCTTGCGAAAATCCAAGCGAGCGTCTCCTCGCGGATGCATCCGTCGCGCTCCAATGCCTCCATGATTCCCAGGGCCATGGCGGTATCGTCGGTCCACCACCAGGGACCGCCGACGATTCCCATCTCGAGCCGATGGCGAACGCGATCGCTGCCATAGGCGGAAACTTCACCGAAGGCATCGCCCACCGAGAGCCCGTCCAAGACCACGCGCGCCCGGGCGCTTCGTTCGGAATCCATGCGAGCTTGTTAGATTATACGCCCCAAAGCGCGAGTGACTTTCTCACTTGGAAACCCGCTTCAGCGTCTCCTTCGCCTCGTCGCTTCCCTCCACTTTCACCCGGAGCTTGGAAGCCGCCTTGGCGTAGTCGAAACCCCCATCGTTCGCGACGGGGGAACGCATGCCCAAAACCGAACCGGGAATCCCGGTCGTCATTTCGAAAACCAGAGCCGTCTCAGCGTCACTGGTTGCCCGATCCTCGTGGTCCGCCGGATCCATGGTGATCACAATCTTCCCGAAATCCTTTTCCTCCGAGGTCTCCACGCCGTGATCCCAGCGGCAGCTTCGCACGACCCATGCGTCCCCGTCATCGATGATCTCGAAGGCACGATCCTTGCCGCCTTCCGCATGTCTCACCGCGATCCATCGGAGCTTGTTCGGATCCTTGCTGTCCTCGACCCACGTTGCCACCGGTTCCGGCGCTCCCTCCCGCCACTTGTAGTAGGTATCACCGACCCACCATGCCTTTCTGCCGGAATCCTCCGTGGTGAGAACGAGATATTCTCCAATCCACTCCGGTTCGCCACGTTCGCAGCGGAGGTCCATCAGCTTGATGCCTTGGCCTTCCTTCCGCGCGATGGCGTAGCCCACGCGGTAGCCGTCATTGTCGAATGCGACCAGCACCTCGGGGACACGGTCGCCATTGAGATCCTTGAGAACAAACGGCACCTCCGGAGGATTGCAGCGGAAGTAGCCTGCTTCGATTGCAGTCTTTCCCGGGGGCACCCAAGCCGGCACCACGTCGAGCTGGCCTGTCATCTCCCAAGCACCGTCCTTCGCAACAGCCCAAGATGTGCCTCCTCCCCCCACCAAGGCAAGGTGCCGGCCATCGCCGAAAAGGTCGCCGTGAAGCACCACCGATCCGCCAGGTGAGTGCCAGACCAGCGGTTTGTCCGGAGCCTTGCCGGCATCGATGGTGGCCAGCACCTGTTGTGGTGTTTGCCACGCGGTTTGCTCCTTTGCCAAGCCACCTTGGATCCCCAAAACCGCGACACACGCGACGATTGCTTTCACGTCTGAAATCTACGCATTCCGGTTCCCGGATCGTTCAAGATTGGACGATCGATTTCCGCCGTTCAGAGTCCGCCCATGACTCCCGCCGCGCTTGGTTACGCGATGCCGCCCGAATGGTCCCCGCAGGCAGCCGTCTGGCTGTCCTGGCCGGTGAATGACGAACGCCACTGGGGAGGACAGAAGCACGGGCTGATGCGCGAAAAATTCGCCGAAATCGCCGCGGCGATCAGCCTCTTCGAGACCGTGCGCATCAATGCTCTGGCCGCGGAACACGCGATGATCCGCGACGCCTGCAACCGCGCCAAGGCGGTGCCGGAGCGCCTCGAGCTCTTCGATCACCCGCACAATGACGTCTGGTGCCGCGACCACGGGCCGATCTTCCTCAAGCACCGCGAAACCGGCGAACTCGCCGTCAGCGACTGGGGCTTCAATGCCTGGGGCGGCAAGTTCCCGCCCTACGACCTCGACAATGAGATCCCGCGCCGCGTTGCCGAGGCGCTCGGATTGAAGCGCTTCGAGGGCGGCATGATCCTCGAAGGCGGAGCCATCGAGATCAACGGCCTCGGCCAGCTCCTCACCACCGAGGCAGTGCTCCTGAACCCCAACAGAAACCCCCACCTGTCCCGCGAGGAGATGGAGCGGAAGCTCCGCGACACCCTCGGCGTGCGCGACATCCTGTGGCTGAAGCAAGGCATCGAAGGCGACGACACCGACGGCCACATCGACGACCTCGCCCGCTTCACCGATGACTCGACGATCATCGCCTGCTTGGAAAAGCACCGCGACTCGCCGAATCACGCGGTGCTGGAAGACAACTTCGCCAAGTTGAAATCCTTCGCCCGCCCCGATGGCCGGCCGTTCGAAGTCGTCCACATCAACCTGCCGGAAGCCTGCGAGGTGCCCGGTTGGCGGCTGCCAGTACTACCCGCGTCGTACGTCAATTTCCTGATCGTGAATGGCGGCGTGCTGGTGCCGACCTTCCGGCAGAGCCGCAACGACGACACGGCGCTCGGCCAGCTCCGCGAGCTCTTCCCGGACCGCACGGTGATGGGCATCGACTGCCTCGATCTCGTCGAAGAGGGCGGCACGCTACACTGCATCTCGCAGCAGCAGCCCCTGTAGCGGCGGTCTGTGACCGTCGCTGGCTCGTAAAACAGAAGCCGGCTTCAGCAAGAAAGCAGAAGCCGGCCTAATCGTGATTCAGCGGAAAAGTCCGGTGGTCGCAGACCGCCGCTACATCCGTCAATCCCCGAACAAATTCCCCAGCCCGCCGATGACAGAACCCTCGCCTTTGCCGCTGGCATACATGCCGGTGATGCGCTGGGCGAGGCGGGCGAAGGGCATGCTCTGGAGCCAGACCGTGCCGTGACCTTGCAGGGTGGCGAGGAACAGGCCTTCGCCACCGAAGACCATCGACTTGAGGTTCCCGGAGCGCTGGATGTCGTAGTTGATTCCCTTGGTGAAGGCGACGAGGCAGCCGGTATCGACGAACAGTTTTTCGCCACTCAGCTCCTTCCGCACCACAGTGCCGCCGGCGTGGACGAAAGCCATGCCGTCACCTTGCAGCCGCTGGAGGATGAAGCCCTCGCCTCCGAAGAGACCGGCTCCGAGCTTCTTGTTGAAGGCGATGCCGAGCTGGGTGCCCATCGCCGCGCAGAGGAAGGCGTCTTTCTGGCAAAGCAGCTCGCCGCCCTGCTGCGAGAGATCCACGGGAACGACCGTGCCGGGATAGGGCGCGGCAAAGGTGACGCGCTTCTTGCCACCGGCGCGGTTGGTGAAGTGGGTCATGAAGATCGACTCGCCGGTGAGCGCGCGCTTGCCGACGGCCATCAGCTTGCCCATGAACCCTTCGTTCGGCGTCGAGCCGTCGCCCATCTTGGTCTCAAAGGCGATGCCATCTTCCATGTAGTTCATGGCACCGGCTTCGGCGATGACGGTCTCGCCGGGATCGAGCTCGATCTCGACCATCTGGATCGACTCGCCGATGATCTCGTAGTCGATCTCGTGCGAACGCTTGCCGCGAATCGGCGGCGGTCCGCCAGCGGGCAGGGCGGGCGGCAGGCCGGGGCCTGTGAAGAGATCGGGCAGGACTTTCGACGCCGGTTCCCAACCGGCCATGCCTTGGGTCCAGACGAGCGTCTGCGGAGTGAGCGTGCCGCCCTCGACGAGCTCGGGCAGGTTTTCCTCGGAGGTCGAAGCGGTCGAACCGGATGCGCTGTGGTAGTGCCAGGTTTTCATGGTGGGACGCCAAAGTAGATAGCTCGGAAAAGAGCGCAAGGATGCACGAAGCGGCGGGCGTGACGATTGGAGGAAAGGGTGGATTTTCCACCGCCACTGGGACCGCGGAATTCAT
>CBKZPU010000260.1:0-6204 GCA_966696705.1 uncultured Verrucomicrobiaceae bacterium
ATCCGTGACCGCTACGCGGTCGGGTTTTTTACCGATGCCAACTCAATCGAGGTGGAAGACCTCGCGCAACGGCGCGGACACGGGCGACGCGTCCTCGTTCGCCGGCATCACGTCGGCCATGTGCTTCCACCAGCGTTGGCAAACCTCGGTCTTCGCGATCGCTTCCCAGCGTTCCTCGCTTTCGATCTCGGCATAGCCGAAAAGCTGCCGCGTCTCCGGATGCAGGAAGATCGAGTAGTTGTGCACGCCATGCGCCTTCAACACCGCCGCCAACTCGTCCCAAATTGGCCGGTGGCGGCGCTCGTATTCCTCTTCCGCGCCGGCGTTCACCGACATCACGAAGGCCTTGCGGATCATCCCGGTTAGAGGTGGTGACCCATGCGCTCGCGCTTGGTGGCGAGGTAGCGGGCGTTGTGCGGGTTCTCCGGCAGGCGGATGGGAAGCTGCTCGACGATCTCAAGCCCGTAGCCCTCCAAGCCGACGACCTTCTTCGGGTTGTTGGTCAAAAGCCGGATCCGCCGCACCCCGAGGTCGCACAGGATCTGCGCCCCCATGCCGTAGTCGCGCAGGTCGGAGGGGAAGCCGAGCTTCTCGTTCGCCTCGATCGTATCGAAACCCTGCTCCTGCAGCTTGTAGGCGTGGATCTTTGCCGCGAGACCGATGCCGCGGCCTTCCTGGCGGAGGTAGAGCAGCACGCCGCCTTCCTTCGCGATGTGTTCCAGTGCGGCATCGAGCTGGCCGCCGCAGTCGCAGCGTTGGGAAAGGAAGACGTCGCCGGTGAGGCATTCCGAGTGCACGCGCACGAGCGTCGGTGTGTCCGGATCGATCTTGCCGCGGCTCAGCGCGAGATGGTGCGAGCCGTCCGTCTCGACGCGATAGAGATGGCAATCGAACTCGCCGTGATCGGTCGGCAGCTTGATCGTCTCCTCGCGCACCACGAGTTTTTCCGAGCGCCGGCGCCACTGGATGATCTGGGCGATGGTGCAGGCCTTCAGCCCGTGGGTCTGCTGATAGTCGCCGAGGTCGCCGACGCGCGCCATGGTGCCATCGACGTGCATGATCTCGCAGATCACTCCGGCGGAGGGCAGGCCGGCGAGGCGGGCGAGGTCCACCGCAGCCTCCGTGTGGCCGGCCCGGCGGAGCACGCCGCCAACGCGGGCTTGGATTGGGAAAATGTGGCCCGGCTGGACGAAGTCGTCCGCCTTGGCCTCCGCATTGGCCAGCAGCCGCACGGTGTGGGCGCGGTCGGCGGCGGAAATCCCGGTGGTCACCCCCTTGGCCGCATCGACCGTTACCGTGAATGCCGTGCGCAGCACCTCGCGGTTGCGGCGGGTCATTTGTTGGAGCTCGAGCTCCTCGGCGCGCTCCTGGGTGATCGGCGCGCAGATCAGGCCGCGGCCATGGACGGCCATGAAGGAAATCGTTTCTTGTGTGCACAGCGAGGCCGCGGCGATCAGGTCGGCCTCGTTCTCCCGGTCCGGGTCATCGGCCACGATGACGATGCGGCCGGCGCCGATCTCGGCGATGATTTCCTCGACGGGGCTGAATTGAAGCGGGGTGGTCATGCGCGCGGGCAGCGTCATCCGCGCCGCGCCGCAGGTCAAGGGGCGGGGGAGGCGGCTGTGCCAAGCCCAAGCCGGCGCGATGTCGATTCCGGCATGGAAGAGATTTTTGTCCGATTCCCGGAGGCGATCGGCTCATTACTTGTGAATGGCGGAGGTTGGCGAACGTTCGGATCAGGAACTGTTGGGCGAGTTCGCGCGGAACCGTCACGAGGCGGCTTTCGCGGAGCTGGTGCGGCGTCACCAAGCGATGGCGTATGCGGCGGCATTCCGGATCTGCGGCGAGCATGCCGAAGCGCAGGATGTCCTTCAGCAAGTCCTGATCACCTTGGCGCGGAAGGCGCCCGCGCTGGGCGAGGTGAGGTGCCTGGGGTCATGGATTCACCGGGTGGTGGTCCGGGAAGCCGTGAGGACGCGGAGGAAAACCAACCACCGGAGCCGTCGGGAAGCCATGGCAAGCGAGATCGAGAGCATGTCCGGGGAGGGACGGGATGCGGGTGCGGCGATTCTTCCCTTGCTGGATGAATCGCTCGACTCGCTGAGGGAAAGCGATCGCCAGGTGCTCACGTTGCACTACTTGGAAGGGTGGACGTTCGCGGCCATCGCCAGGCAGATGGGTGGCAGCTCCGACGCGTGGCAAAAGCGGAGCATCCGGGCCTTGCAGAAACTCGCGGACGGTCTCCGTCGGCGCGGCGTGCCGGTTTCCGTGGCCGTGCTCGGAGCCGTGATGGCCGGCACGAGGGCCGAGGCCGGGGTCGCCGCGGTGGTTCTCCGGCCCTTGGTCCGGGCGGCGCTGGACTCCGGCGGGGTGGTGCCGGCGGGGAGCTTTGGAAAGCTCGCCATTCTCATGAGCATGAAAACCGGAATCACACTTTGTTTCATCGGCGGGGCGGCCATCGCCTGTGGCTGGGAAATCCTGGCCACTAAATCCGCCGCAACCGCGGGAACCACCGGTGTGGCCGCACGCCAAGCGGCAGGAGGGCTCGAAGCGCCGGTCGCGGAACGGCGCTCGGCTCGTGGTCCGGCATTCTCGCTGGAGCTGGTGCGGCAGGTCATGGAGGAGTTCGACCGTGGCGGTGGCCGGGAACTACGGCTTGAGAGCCATCTGAGAAGCCTCATGTTCCTCGCCCCGCGGGAGGATTTGGATGGGGTGCTCCGGATGCTCGTCGAATCGGCCGAGCACTCGCGCTACCAATCGGTGGCGGCGGCCCTTTTCGCCCGCTGGGCGGAACTCGATCCCGAGGCGGCCTTTGCGGCGGCGGAGTCGGCGGGAGACTATGGCGACGAGGGGCAGCGGGCGGTGATGCTGACGTGGCTGAACATGGATGGCGATGGAGCGCTTTCGAAAATCCTGACCACCCGCACCGACGCCGATCGCGCGATCTTGTCGCAGTTCCTGGAGTACAAGTGCGAGAGGCACCCGCGGGAAGCGGCAGATCTGGTGGACCGGATCGGCCGGGAATGGCCGGAGGCGGACCGGCCGCTGTTCGAGCAGGTCGCGCGGTTCTGGTCCCGCATGGAACCGCTGGCCGCGGGGGAGTGGGCCGCGTCGTACCATGACCCGGCGGTGAAGGAGCCGCTTTTGAAATCCATCGCGGTCGAAGTGGCGAAGATCCGCGGATTCGACGGCCTGGCGATCGCCGATCACATCCAGGATCCGGAGCTGCGCAAGCGGGCGAGAAACGACGCGATCTATTGGTGGGCGACGACCAGCGCCGGCGGTTCGCTGGCCCGCGATTCGTCGCCGGTCCGGAACCTCTCGGCCGGATTCCCCGACGATTGGACCGATGAAAACATCAGGACCTTCTCCCAGGCGGCGATGGTGAATTTCACCGCGAAACTCCCGGGACTGCTGGCGATCGCGGATGGCGACGAGCAGCGGATGCTCATCTATCAGGGAGTCGTCAAGGGCGCGGCCTGGAGCAATCCGGCGGCCGTCACCGATGCCGCGGAGAAGCTGCCGGACAGCTTCGCGCAAACGCCCGCGGGCGTGGAGACGCTCCAGGCTTTCATCAAGCGCTGGCACGAAATGGATGCCGCGGCCGCGACCTCGTGGCTCGGCGGTCAGCCGGAGAATGCGAAGACCCGGACGATGCGGGAAGCTCTGGCGAAGGAGGAGACGAAATGAAGCGCTCGTACTTCATCTACGCGGCGAGTGTGGCGACGGGCGCCTTGATCGCGCTTGCGGTACTTCGTTTGCCCGCAGGCCGCCCGCCATCCTCCGCCGGTGACGGGCGGGAAAGTCCTCCGGTCGCGGCCCGGGGCATCGACAGCGCCATGGAAGCCGGAGTCCGGCACCTGTTGACGGAAGAATCCGCGGCGCTGGACGAGCGGGTCGCCTTCCGCGATGCCGTGGACCAGCTCTTCGTGGACCGCCGGAGTCCGTTGAGGACCCGGGCATTCCTCAAAAGCCGCATCCATCTCATGGGTCGGGACCAACTGGTGCTGGCGATGATGGACGGGGAAATCGACACCCTTTCGGAAATCCGGGAGGCCACCCGTCGGCTCACGCTGGAAGACCCGCAGGATACCTTCACCCATTATGAGAAGCTCCACTTCCGCTTCCGGACCATGGACCGGTTGTATGCTTTCCTTGACACCCACTTGCAGACATGGGGTGACCACGACGCGCCGGCCGTGCTGGCACGGCTGAAAGGCATGGCTCGCGGAGGTTCCCAGCAGGACAGCTCCCTCCGGTTCAGCGACCATCTGGCGAGGACGAATCCGGCCATGGCGGCGCGTCATTTCAAGGACATCATCCCCCTGAGGAACATGGACGACTTCGGGAAAATGGCCCTCAACGACCGGGCCTACGCCCGCAGGATCGTCGATTCCTGGATGAAGCGCGACGAACCGGCGATGCGGGAATTCGTGGCCGGACTGCCCGGAGGCCGGGAGCGCGAGACCTTTGAGAGCGTCCTCGCGGAGGTGCAAGCCGCGGCGGAGTGAGAGACCGGGGCTCGCCGCGTCATCCGCAGTGTCGGTTGAGACCCGATTCGAGCGGTGGAGCCTGCCAAGCAGGGCAATCCCCCGACCGGGGCATGTCGCAATTTTCACCATTGGGCGGGATTTTCCCTTTCCCCCGGTGAAAGGCCTTCGCCAATCTCCGCGCACCATCCTACCCACGTTATGTCCAGACCCGTTACCCTTTTCACCGGCCAGTGGGCCGACATCCCCGCGGAAGAACTTTTCCCCAAGGTCAAGGCCATGGGGTTCGACGGCGTCGAGCTCGCCTGCTGGGGCGACCACTTCGACGTCCAGAAGGCGCTCAACGAGCCTGGCTACATCGAAGGCCGTTGGGAACTGCTGAAAAAGCACGACCTCGCCTGCTACGCGATCTCCGCCCACCTCGTCGGCCAGGCGATCTGCGACCTCATCGACGAGCGCCACAAGGCGATCCTGCCCGAGCACGTGTGGGGTGACGGCGATGCCGAAGGCGTGCGCCAACGCGCCGCGCAGGAGATGATCGACACCGCCAAGGCCGCGCGGAAGTTCTTCGACGCCGGCAAGTCCTACATGGCCTCCAAGCCCGCCAGCTCCGGCAAGACCGTCGTGAACGGCTTCACCGGCTCCTCGATCTGGGGCGCGCTCTACGCCTTTCCGCCGACCAGCCAAGAGTATCTCCAAAAGGGCTTCGATGACTTCGGCGCGCGCTTCAAGCCGATCCTCGATGCCTTCGAGAAGGAGGACGTCTATTTCGCCCTCGAGGTCCACCCGACCGAGATCGCCTTCGACATCGTCTCCGCCCAGCGTGCGATCGAGGCGGTCGGCGGCCACAAACGCTTCGGCTTCAACTACGACCCGAGCCACCTCGGCTATCAGGGCGTGGATTACGTGAAGTTCATCTATCAGCTCGGCGAGCGCATCCACCACGCCCACATGAAGGACGTGTGGTGGGGCCACGGCACCGGCGAGGTCGGTGTCTTCGGCGGCCACACCGATTTCTGCGACGCGCGCCGTTACTGGGATTTCCGCAGCGTCGGCCGCGGCGACATCAATTTCGAGGAAGTCATCGTCGCGCTCAACGACAGGGGCTACAGCGGCCCGCTGTCGATCGAATGGGAAGACGGCCGCATGGACCGGTTCCACGGCGCCACCGAGAGCTGTGCCTTCGTGAAGAACCTCGACTTCCCGCGCAACACCGTCGCCTTCGACGCCGCGTTCGATAAATCCAACCAGTAAAGATCATGTCCACCAAAGTAGGAGTCATCGGAGCCGGCGGCATGCTGCGCTATCACGCGGACGGTTTCCGCAAGGCCGGAGCCACCGTCACCGCGGTCGCCGACCCAGCACCGGGCGCGGCCGAGCGTGCAGCCAAGCAGTGGGACATCGCGGGCGCTTACGACAGCGTCGAGGCGATGCTCGCGAATGCCGACATCGACGCGGTGTCGATCATCGTTCCGAACAAGTTCCACAAGCCGCTTGCCATCCAGTGCCTCGCCGCCGGCAAGCACGTCTTTTCCGAAAAGCCGCCGGCGCTCAATGCCGCGGAGGTTCAGGAAATGATCGATGCCGCCAAAGCCGCGGGCAAGAAGCTGATGTTCAACTTCAACAACCGCGCCCGGCCCGAGTCGATCGCGATGAAGAAGTATGCCGCCGACGGCACCGTGGGCAAAATCAACTCCGCGCAGGCCAAGTGGAT
>CBKZPU010000261.1:0-6174 GCA_966696705.1 uncultured Verrucomicrobiaceae bacterium
AGGCCCTTGTCCCAGGCGCGGCGGTACATGTGGGACAGGGTCTTCATGTCCGGGGTGGCGAGGAAGAGGTTCACGCTCTGGCTCTGGTCGATCCACTTCTGGCGGCGGGCGGCGGCGTCGATGATGTATTCGTGGCCGATGCCGAAGACGGTCTTGTGCTTGTGCTTGAGCGCCTCGGGGATGTCGTCGATGGAGTCGAGTTCGCCGTCGAAGTACTTGAGCTGGTCGAGCATTTCCTGGTTCCAGAGGCCGGCCTTCTTGAGGTCCTTCACGAGCTCGGCATTCAGGACGATGAAGTCGCCGCTGAGATTGCTCTTCACGTAGAGGTTCTTGTAGTTCGGCTCGATGCAGGGGGTGGTGCCGGTGATGTTCGAGATGGTGGCGGTGGGGGCGATGGCGAGGACGTTGGAGTTCCGCATGCCGTGCTTGGCGATCTTTTCGCGGACGACGGACCAATCCATCTTGCCGCCGCGGGGGACGTCGATCTTGCGGCCGCGTTCGTCCTCGAGCAGGTCGAGGGTGTCTTGCGGGAGCAGTCCGCGGTCCCACTTGGAGCCCTTGTAGGTGGAGTAGGTGCCGACCTCGGCGGCGAGGTCGCTGGAGGCGCTGTAGGCGTAGTAGGCGATGGCCTCCATGAACTCGTCATTGAACTCGACGGCGGCGTCGGAGGCGAAGGCGAGGTTGCGCTTGTAGAGGGCATTCTGGAGGCCCATCACGCCGAGGCCGATCGGGCGGTGGCGCATGTTCGCGGTGCGGGCGGCCTCGGTCGGGTAGAAGTTGATGTCGATGACGTTGTCGAGGGCGCGGATGGCGACGGTGATGGTCTCCTTCAGCATCTCGTGGTCGAGGGCGCCATCGCGGGTGATGTGGGTGTCGAGGATGACGGAGCCCAGGTTGCAGACGGCGGTCTCATCCTCCGAGGTATTGAGGGTGATCTCGGTGCAGAGGTTGCTGGAGTGGATGACGCCGACGTGGTCCTGCGGGGAGCGGACGTTGCAGGGGTCCTTGAAGGTGATCCACGGGTGGCCGGTCTCGAAGACCATCTTGAGCATGCTCTTCCACAGGTCGATGGCGGGGAACTGGCGGGACCAGATCTTCCCTTCGGCGGCCATCTTCTCGTACTCGAGGTAGCGGAGCTCGAAGGCCTTGCCGTAGAGGTCGTGGAGGTCCGGGACTTCATTCGAGCGGAACAGGGTCCAGACGCCGCGTTCTTCCATGCGCTTCATGAACAGGTCCGGAATCCAGTTCGCGGTGTTCATGTCGTGGCAGCGGCGGCGCTCGTCGCCGGTGTTCTTGCGCAGCTCGAGGAAGTCCTCGATGTCGTTGTGCCAGGTCTCGAGGTAGGCGCAGCCGGAGCCGCGGCGCTTGCCGCCCTGGTTGACGGCGACGAGCTGGTCATTGTGGAGCTTGAGGAAGGGGATGATGCCCTGCGACTCGCCATTGGTGCCCTGGATGTAGCCGCCGGTGCCGCGCACGGCGGTCCACGAGCCACCGAGGCCGCCCGCCCACTTGGAAAGGAAGGCATTCTCCGCGATGCCGCGGATCATGATGCTCTCGATGGAGTCATCGACCTTGTAGAGGTAGCAGGAGGAAAGCTGGCTGTGCAGCGTGCCGGAATTGAAGAGAGTGGGCGTGGAGGAGCAGAAGCGGCGGCCCTTGTAGAGATTGTAGAGGCGGATGACCCAGCTCTCGCGGTCCTTTTCCTCGCGCTTGAAGAGGCCCATCGCCACGCGCATCCAGAAGAACTGCGGCGTTTCGAGGCGGCGCGGCTTGCTGCCGGTCTTATCGACGATGAGGTAGCGGTCATACATCGTCTGGATGCCGAGGTAGTCGAAGTCGAGGTCGGCGGTGGGGTCGAAGGCCTCGGCGAGCTTGTCGAGGTCGTAGATGTCGAGCAGCTCCGGGCTGAGGCGCTTGATGGCGACGCCGTGCTTGAGGTAGCTCTTGAAGGCGAGCTTGTGGGCCTGCTTGAGCTTGTGGATGCCATCGCGCGAGATGCTCCAGTCGAGCACTTCCTCGTAGATGAAGGAGAGCAGGATGCGGCCGGCGAACTTGGCGAAATCGGCGTCCTTCTCGATCAGCGCCTTGGCATTGAGGATGATGGTGTTCTTGAGGTCCTTTTCGGAAATCTCCGAGCCGACCGAGCGGCGCAGCTCGCGCTCGATCTCGGCTTCCGGCAGGCAGAGGTCGAGGCCGGTGGAGGCGTAGGCAATGCGCTTCTTGAGCTCGGTGCCATCCCAGAACGAGGCCTTGCCGTCCTCGGTGGTGACGGTGACCATGAACTCCTGGTTCGGGTCCTCGGCATTTTCCTCCTGCTCGATGCGGAGGCGGGCGCGCTGGGCGCGGTAGAGGATGTAGTGCTCGGCGGCCTTGAAGTGGCCCTGGCGCATGAGCTCTTCCTGGACCATGTCCTGGACGTCCTCGATATGGACGAAGGACTGGTCACCGCGGCGAATGCGGTCGGTGACGGCCTTGGCGATCTCGACGGCGGGCTCGGGGTTTTCCTTGATGGTGAGGAAGGCCTTGCGGACGGCGATCTCGATCTTGGTCTCGGACCATGGGACCACATTGCCGCTGCGGCGGATCAGGCGGACGGGCAGGGCGTGCGGGCCGGCGTGCATGTCCACGCTGCCGGTCTTCTCCATGGACCGGCGGAAGGCGAGGGACTTCGCGACGTCGTAGGCCTCGTTTTCCAGCAGGGCCTTCTCGATGAGCAGGTAAAGGTCGGCCTCGGACAAGCGGAGGCGGCCGCCTTCGTCGAGGGACTTGGTCAGCGAGTTCGCGACCGCGTGGGCGACGTCGGCGACGAACTTGCGGTTGACGTCGGAGAAGATGGATTTCTCGTCGGCCTGGCGGGAAATGAGGAGGTCGGCGAGCGATTCGCCGATCGCGTCGGCGACGTCTTCGAGCGAGAAGTGGGTGTCCTCGACACCGCGAGTCACAATGATGTCCGTAATCGGCTTACGTTTCTCTTGTGGCAGCACCTCGCGCCACGAGTAGGCGCGATCAGTGGCAGGAATGGTGAAACGGTCGGTGATGACCTGTTTCAACAGGAGATCTTCGTCGGGATTAACGGCGCGGTACATGGCGATCTGAAGGGTGAGGAAAAGTGTTTGGAGAGGGACGGGAGGTTTTTGGGAGAGGCGGGAGTTTTATTAGGAGGCGGATGGGACCTATTGGACGAACAGGTCCCATCGGAAGGTGGATCAGAGCTCGTCATCATCGACGGACGCGAGAGCCGAGGCCTTTTGGTACTCGGTGACGCGGCCTTCGAAGAAGTTGGTCTCTTTCTTGATGTCCATCATCTCGGCCAACCACGGGAACGGATTGGTGACGGACTCGTTGAGCGGGGCGAGGCCGCAGGAGATCAGGCGGCGGTCGGCGATGTAGTCGATGTATTGCTCGAAGTCGTCGGCATTCAGGCCGAGGCCGGCGACGGGCAGGCAGTCGCGGATGAAGGTCTTCTCGAGGGTGATGCCTTCCTTCATCGTCGCGCGGAGGTCCTCGCGGAAGTCCTCGGTCCAGATGTCCGGGTTTTCATCGACGAGGTCCATGAGCAGGTTGCGGAAGACCTCGATGTGGTTGGACTCGTCGCGCAGGGTGTAGCGGAACATCTGGCCGATGCCGGGGAACTTGTTCTGGCGGTAGAGGCTGAGGATCATGCCGAACAGGCCGTAGAACTGGGTGCCCTCCATGACCTGGCCGAACATGAAGATGTTCTTGGCGAGCGCCTGCTTGTTGGCGGTGACGGTGAGGTCGATGTCGCGGCGCAGGGCGCGGCTGTTGGAGACGACGAAGTGGTTCTTCGCGGTGATCGAGGGGACGTCCTCGAACATGGCCTCGCACTCGTGCGGGTTCAGGCCGAGCGAGGAAAGCATGTACACCAGCGAGTCGGCGTGGATGTTTTCCTCATGGGCGTGGCGGCCGAGCACGAGCTTGAGCTCGGGGGCGGTGACGACCTCGCGGACGACGTGGAGGACGTTGTCCCCGACGATGCCCTCGGCGGCGGAGAAGTAGCCGATGCCCATCTTGATGATCCACCGCTCGACGTCGCTGATCTCGTCGGAGCGCCACTGCTCGACATCCTTCTGCATGGTGATGTCCTCGGGCTCCCAGTGGTTGTTCTTCATCGTCTTGTACAGGTCGTACGCCCACTGGTACTTCAGCGGGAGGATGTTGAAGAACATGGTCTCGCGACCGTTGATGACCTTTTTGGCGGCGAAGGCCTGTTCGGCCTTTTCGCGGTCGAGGACGAAGGTGCGGTTGCCGAGGGTGATGGTGGTGGTGGCGGACATTGAGGGAGGCGACGTGGCGCGAGATTTTCAGGTGAATTCAGGGCTGCGGGCGGGGCCGGGCGGCGCGGACACAGCGTTGGAGAGACTGCCGGAGTGGAGAGCAAACCTCAAGCCGATTCTGTCCATATGGTATCCACAAATTATTAACAATACTACCTGTAGTATGGTGATGGTTCCGCCGCAATCTTGACAATCCCCGGGAAATCCCTAAACGCCCGGAAAATGTGGGGGTCATGAAAGGATGCCGGTTTCCTGCCCGGGCGAGCCTAGGGGCATGAAATTTTCCGGGCAGAAATCGCTTGCGGGTCGTTTTAAAAAATCCGGCGGCTCGACGCGGAATTTTTCGAACGGACCCCCCGAAAGCGGGAGCGGCAGAAGCGCTCACGAATCCCACGAAATCCCAAACAAAACACCCCGGGAGGCTCCGGCCTCGCGGGGTGTGGGAAAGAAAACCTGGGGGCTGAAATCAGCGGCGGCGGCGGAGCAGCAGGCCGGCCATGCCGAGCATGCCGAGCAGGGCGGACGAGGGCTCGGGGACCACCGAGACCAACTGGATGCCGTTCAAGGCGCCGTAGCGCGAGCCGGTGTTGGCGGGCGGGGTGTTGCCGTTGGGAGCCAGATCCGTCGCGACGTTGGGGGTCGATCCCGTCGCGACGACGTTGGAGAAGAAGAAATTGATGACGCCGCCTTCCGCCCCGCCATCGATGGCGACCGCCGTGAACTTCACGAACTCGATGCCTTCGACGAGCGAGCCGTCACCCGCCGAGGTGCCGTCCCAAGAGGTCTGTTGGGAGACGCCGTTGACGGTGAAGAGGCTGTTCTGGCCGCGATTGAGGCTCGGCTGGGCGCTAGCCGGGTTCATGATTTCGCCCTGGCCGTAGAAGTAGAGGTCGTAGGTGCCTCCCACGACGAGGCCGGAAAACTTGCCGGTGGCGGTGGCCACGATTCCCGCACTGACGCCGTCCACCCGCACGTAGTCGCGCATGAGGCCGGAATAGCCGCCCGACCGCTCCATTTCGCCGGCAGGGTTCTGGGCACCCTGGCCATTGAGGGTGTCGAGGCCGTTCAAGGTGAAATCGACGAAGGTCGCTCCCCCGGTGGAATCGACCAAGTCGCTCACGTTGAGCGATCCGGAGGATCCGTTATAGACGGCCGTGTTCCAAGTGGTGTTTCCGGCCAAATCCGGAGCCGCGCCGAGGCCGGTGTGGCCGCCACTGCTGGAGGTGGCGAGATCGACATTCACCACCGAGGCGGTGGCGAGGCTGGGGACGGCGATGGCGGTCAACGCGAAAGGGAGGATCTTCATGCAGGGGTGGGGCGCCGGGACTGGCGGCGTGCATATCTTGTTTGACCCTAACTGGCAAGATCTTAACTGCTAGACTCCCGGCGAGGCCTCTTCCGGAAGCGCTTGAAGGCGAGGATTCGCGCGGCAGGGCGGGGTAGGGACGATCCGCCCCGGTCGTCCGCGAAGCAGGTGAGCTGCCTGCTGCCGGGTACTATTTCCTCCTTCGCTAAAGCTACGGAGGACAGGCCGGCCGGCCGAGGGCGTCCGGCCCTACCGCCTGCGGCGTTACAAAACGAGGGAGCCCTGTTGGTTCGCCCAAGGGCACCTCATTCTGGAAGTGCTTGAAGGCAAGGATCCGCGCGGCAGCGATCCGCCTCCTCTCCTTCGAATTTCGTCCGTTTCGCTCGTTTCGTTGTTCCTCAAGTCTCCCGGTGCTTCCCCGCAGCAGGGCTGCTGGCATTGAGCGGCAGCAGGCTGCCGCAGTCCGGGCCTCCGGCTACTAGTGCGGCGGTTCAAAATGAGGTGGCCCGATGCCAGGGCTCCCGGGGAGACCGCGTTCGTCAGGGCGTCACGATTCGGTAGAATGCCGCCGAT
>CBKZPU010000262.1:0-6021 GCA_966696705.1 uncultured Verrucomicrobiaceae bacterium
CGGGGGGAGGGATCCGCCTGTGAGAGCCTACTGAGGGGAGAAAGACTCCCCGGCCCCCCCCCCCCCCGCTACAGGGGCCTCAGCGGAGGAAGGCCTCGTGGAGGCCGCCATCGACCGTGATGACCTGGCCGGTGGTCTTGCTGAGGCGATTGGTGACGAGGAGGAAGTACGCTTCCGCCTGGTCGGCCGGGGTGATCGGAGACTTGGTCAACGTCCGATCCGCGTAGAACTGGGCGAGCTTGCTGACGAGGGAGTCGGTGGCTTCGTCATCCGTGTAGGGGATGTTGTACTTCGCCAGCGAGCCTATGACGCGGTCGCGGGGGAACATCGCCGAGCCTTGAACCACGGTCGCAGGAGCGACACCGTTAACGCGCACCAGCGGGCTGAGTTCGATGGCGAGCTCGCGGACGAGGTGATTGGCAGCGGCTTTCGAGGTGTCGTAGGCAAGGCTGCCCTTCTTGGCGACGGCGGCGTTGGCGCTGGTGGTGAGGACGAGATTGCCGCGCAGGCCTTGTTCCTTCCATGTCTTCGCGGCTTCGTCGGCGACGTAGTAGGAACCGCTGACGTTGATGGCGAAGGTGAGCGCCCACTTGTCGTCGGGGATGTGGCCGGTGGTGTCGCTCGGCACGAAGATGCCCGCGGTGACGCAGATGTGGTCGAAGCCGCCGTAGGCGAGCGCGACCTGGTCGAGCATGGCGCGGATGCTGGCGCGGTCGGTGATGTTCGCGGCGAGGCCGATGGCCGGGCCGCAACCGGAGATACCGCTACCGGCGACGCCAATGCCGAGACCATGCTTGTCAGTGATCTCCTTGGCGGTGGCCTCGGCGGCTTCCTTGTTCAGGTCCACGCAGACGATGTGCGCGCCTTCCTTGACCAAGCGGTGAGCGGTCTCCTTGCCGATGCCGGAGCCGGCGCCGATGACGACGACGACTTGGCGGGCGAGTTCCTTCTCGGCGGGCATGCGCTGGAGTTTCGCTTCCTCAAGCAACCAGTACTCGATGTCGAAGGCTTCCTGCTGCGGCAGGGAGATGTATTCATCGATCGCCTCGGCGCCGCGCATGACTTCCACGGCGCAGTTGTAGAATTCGGCGGTGACGCGGCTCTCGGACTTGTCCTTGCCCCAGGCGATCATGCCGAGGCCGGGGATGAGCACGACGGTCGGGTTCGGGTCGCGCATCGCCGGGCTGTTGGCGTGCTTGCAGGCTTCGTAGTAGGAGGCGTAGTCCTTGCGGTATTGTTCAAGGCCGGCCTTGAGCTTGGCCTTGAGCGCGGCGAGGTCCTCGGCCTGGGGGTTCCAGTCGATGTAGAGCGGCTTGATCTTGGTACGCAGGAAGTGGTCCGGACACGAGGTGCCGAGCTCGGCCAAGCGCGGGGCGTCGGCGGAGTTGACGAAGCGCAGGATCTTGACGTCGTCCTGAACGGTGCCGATGAAGCGCTTCTGCTGGGAAACCTGGCCGCGCAGCCACGGAAGGATCGCGGCGAGCGTCGCGTGGCGCTCGGCTTCGGGCAGCGTGAGGTATTTCTGGCCGCCGAAGGCCTTCGCGTCGCCGCCCTTCGCCTGATACTTCTCTTCGATGTAATCGGCGGCCTTCTCGATGAACTCAAGGGTGCGGGTGTAGCACACCTTATCATCGTCATCCCACGAGATGAAGCCGTGCTGGCCCATCATGATCGCCTTCACGTCCGGCTGCTTTTTCGCGATCTCCTGCATCGCGAGGCCGAGCTCGAAGCCCGGGCGCATCCACGGCACGTAGGCCATGGTGCCACCGAAGATCTCCTGCGTGAGCTTCTCGCAATGCTTCGACGCGGCGATCGCGATGATCGCGTTCGGGTGCATGTGATCGACGTGTTTTCCGGGCAGGAAGCTGTGCAGCGGCGTGTCGATCGAGGAAGCGCGCGGGTTGAGATTGAAGGTGGTGTGGAAGTACATCGCCACCATGTCGTCCTCGGCCTGCGACTTGAGGCCCTTGTCGCCCCGACCGGCATAGACATCCTGCAAGGCGATCAGCTTCTCCTGATAGAGCGAGGAGAAGTTTTCGCGCTTCGAGGTGCGAAGGTCGCCGCCGGAGCCCTTGACCCAGAGGATCTCGGCGCTGGCACCCCAGAGCGGATCCTTCTCGACGATCTTCGACGAGGTGTTGCCGCCGCCGGTGTTGGTGATGCGCTGGTCCGCGCCCAGGATATTGGAGCGATAGACGAGGCGTTCAACGGGATCGAGGGTCGCGGCGTAAGCGTCGTCCCACGAGAAGTTCACGTTTTTAAAGTCGGAAGGCATGGATTGGTCGAAGTTCGCGATTGACGTGGCCGGGGTGTGCGGGACAAAACCCACGAAAGCAAGCAATTTCCCACAAAAACCCACATGCTCGCCGCCGAACGCCAACGCCAGATTCTCGATCGTGTCCGCCGTGACGGCACTGTGCGCACGGCGGAATTGGCGAAGGACTTCGCCGTGACTGAGGAAACGATCCGCCGCGATCTCGACTACCTCGGCCGCCGCGGCCATGTGCGGCGCACCCACGGTGGTGCGATGGATGCCTCCGCACCGCTCGGTGAGCTTTCCCAAAGCGAGCGCGAAGCGCGGAAACTGGAGGAGAAGATCGAGATCGCCCGCGAGGCGGTGCGAATCGTCGGACCCGGCGAAACCATCCTGCTCGATGCCTCGACGACCGCGCTGGAGTTGGCCGGGCATCTGCCCGAGAACATGCCGCTGCGGGTGGTGACCTACTCGCTCGCGGTGATCGAGCGGCTCGCTGGCCGGGGTGACCTGGAGCTGGTGCAGCTCGGCGGCACCTACGAGGCCCGCGGACGACGCTTCTCCGGCATGCTCACCGAGTCGGCATTGCGGCTCTTGAAGATCGATCGCTTCTTCTTCTCCGGCGCTGGGCTCGATCCAACCCAAGGCATCAGCGAGCCGAATCCCGAGCAAGCGCGGCTGAAACGCATGATGATCGAGATCGCCGCATGGAATGGCGCGCTGCTCGATCACTCGAAGCTCGGCATCAAGGCCAACCACTTCTTCGCAGCGCCCGCCGACCTCGACGTGGTGATCACCGACCGCGAGTCGAAGGCCTATGCCAAGGGCCAGCTCAAGAACGTGCCCTACGAGCTGCGCTTCGCTCGGTGACCATGGCCAAAGGCATCTGTCATCTCACATCTTCCATCTGCCATCTTCTCCATGCCCGTTTTCCTCTCTATCGACCTCGGGGCCGGCAGCGGCCGCGTCATCGCCGGCCTCTCCGACTTGAAAACCCTCCAGCTTGAGGAAATCCACCGCTTCGACAATCCCGGCACCGACCTGCCCGGCGGGTCGCATTGGAACATCGTCGGGCTGTTCCGCGACATCGTCGAAGGCCTGCGGCGCGCGGTGGAAAAATACGGCAAGGACATCGTCGCCATCGGCATCGACACCTGGGGCTGTGACTTCGGTTTGTTAGACGGACACGGGAGGTTGCTCGGCATGCCGCACCAGTACCGCGATGCGCGTCATGAGGGCATGCCCGCGGTAATGCACGCGAAGCTCAGCGAAGCCGAAATTTACTCGCTCACCGGCATCACCACGAACTTCTACAACTCCTCGCTGCACCTGCTGGCCGAGGAGCAAATCGCCTCCCCTGCCCTTGCGGCGGCGGACCGCTTGCTCTTCATTCCCGATCTGCTCGCTTTCTGGCTGTGCGGCGTGCAGGCGGTCGAGCGGACCATCGCCTCCACGTCTCAGCTCCTCGATGCCGGCACCGGCGACTGGGCATGGGGCGTGATCGAGGCGCTCGGATTGCCGAAGCGGATCTTCGGGAACATCGTCGCGCCCGGCACCGTGCTCGGCCCGATCCGCAAGGAGGTCGCCCGCCAGATCGGCATGGAAGGGATTCCCGTGGTGGCGAGCGCTTCGCACGACACCGCGTCGGCCGTGGCCGGCATCCCGATGGAGGGCGAGGACCCGCTGTGGCTTTCCTCCGGCACCTGGTCGATCATGGGCTTGGAACGGAAAGATCCGATCCGCACGCCCGAGGCTTTCGCCGCCCGCTGCTGTAATGAACTTGGAGCCGAAGGCTCAGTCCGTTTCCTCAAGAACATCGCCGGACTTTGGCTCATCCAGGAGTGCAAGCGCCAGTGGGCGCTCGATGGCGAAACCATCTCCTACGGCGAAATGGCCAAGCTCGCCGAAGCCGCGCCTTCCTTCACTGCCTTCATCGATCCCGACGATCCCGTCTTCGCCGCGCCCGGCGAAATGCCCGCCAAGATCCAGGCATGGTGCGAGCGCACCGGCCAAGCCGTGCCGCAGGACAAGGGCACCATCCTGCGAGTCGCCTCGGAATCGCTCGCGCTGAAGTACCGCGTCGTCTTCGAGAACTTCTGCGCCCTCTCCGGCAAGCGCTTCGAGCGACTCCACGCCGGCGGCGGCGGCATCCAGAATGCCTTCCTTGCCCAGGCGACCGCCGACGCGCTTGGCATCGACGTCATTGCGGGCCCGATCGAAGCGACCTCGTGCGGCAACATTGTCGTCCAAATGATCGCCACCGGTCACCTGCCCGACCTCGCCGCGGCTCGTCATTTGATTCGCGAGTCATTCGAGTTCCAAAATTATGCACCGCACAATGGGGTCGAATGGCAGGCCGCATATGAGCGATTCAAAGCCTTCATCGGTCGCTGAGCGAATTGGCCCGCGATTTGCATTTTCCGCGCTGCATCCCCTCTCCACTCCGACTTAACCCATGATCGACCCCGAACGCATTTTTGAGATGGATTTCCTCCGGGCGACCGAGGGAGCCGCGATTGTCGCCCACCGGTGGATGGGCCGTGGCGAAAAGGAAGCCGCCGACGCCGCCGCGTGCGATGCCATCCGTGGCATGTTCGACCTGATGGACATGCGCGGCGAAGTCGTCATCGGTGAGGGCATCAAGGATGAGGCGCCTGGCATTTTCAAAGGCGAGAAGGTCGGCACTTGGGCTGAAGGTTCGCCGCAGTTCCACATCGCGCTCGATCCGGTGGACGGCACCACCAATGTCTCGAAGGGCATGGCCAACTCGGTGTCCTGCATCGCCGCCGCCATCCCGGTGGATGGCGAGGAAAGCGCTCTCGAAGACATCCCCGCCTTCTACCTCGAAAAGCTCGCCTACCCCGAAAAGGTTCGCCAGGCCTTCATCGCCGATCCCAAGCTGCCGATCAGCGTCGAAGCTCCGACCGAGGAAGTCATCAAGATCACCGCGAAGATCCTCGAGAAGGACATCCGCGACATCGTGGTGATGATCTTGGATCGCCCGCGCAACCAGCCCTACATCGATGCCGTGCGCCGCATGGGTGCCAAGCTGCGGATGATCTCCGATGGCGACATCGCCGCCGCGATCGCCCCGGCGCTGCCGGACAGCAACGTCGACCTCTACATCGGCATCGGCGGCGCTCCGGAAGGCGTGCTTTCCGCGGCCGGTCTGCGCTGCCTCGGCGGCGGTCTGCAGGCGAAGATCTGGCCGAAGGACAGCCTCGAGAAGCGCGTCTTGATCGCCGAGGGCTTCGGCCATTTGCTCGACCGCGTCTATCTGTCGAAGGACCTCGCCAAGGGGGACCGCATCCTTTTCAGCGCCACCGGCATTTCCGACAGCCCGCTGCTGCGCGGTGTGGAGGTGAACGGCAACATCGCCCGAACCCACTCCGCCCTGATGCGGGTGAAGAGCCGCACCGTCCGCTCGATCAAGGCCTCGCACGACATGTCGAAAAAGACCTTCCGGCTGCGCTCGAAAAAGGCGGAGGTGCTGCTGTTGGACTAACTCCCTTCGAGTGAGTCGAGGCCACCGACCGATGCAGAGAGGTGGCCATCTTGCAATCACTGATTTTTCCAAGGCCTCGATTTCACCCAAAACCGATTGAGACAAAGCGACTAAAATGCTCGCCCTATCTCACCTTACAGACCAGCCCCAACATTCATCTCGACCCGCCCTTCATCTGGACGCTATCGAGCTGTCGCATAACGCGATTCCAGCACGTGAAGCTCCTTGGCCCTGACTCCCAACACTCGTTCAACCGCTTCGC
>CBKZPU010000263.1:0-6015 GCA_966696705.1 uncultured Verrucomicrobiaceae bacterium
ATGCCGGGTCCATGTAGCGACGGCCGCCATCAGGAGCAAAACCGAAGTCGAAATTGCGGGCCGAACCCACGCCGTCACCCAAATCGGAGGTATGGTCATACCCCTTCTTGCTAGCCACAAGGGAAAGACCGCTTCCTCTCACCCCTCGCACGGTGAACTTGCCGTCCGCATCGGTGCGAACGACGCCCTTGGAGCCCCCGCGCGCAATGGACTTCATGTCATGATAGTAGTACTCGACTTTCGCATCCGCCACGGGCTCCCCGTGTTGGTCCACGACCTCCCCGTAAAAGAGAATCTTGGCCGAAAGCATGGCTACCGGCGGCGACTTGCAGAGCATTATTCCGAATGCAATACCCACGACAAGCAGGCAGGCGAATAGCAGTCGCGTGGATGATTTCGGCTTTTTCACGGGCTATTTCTCAATGACTTGGCCGGTTATTTCCAGAAGAGACGGAAGACCTTCAAGAGAAACCCACGCGAAACCGATTGCCCTGCCTCGGCCGCTTCCCCTCCATCTCCATGATTTTCCCGCAAGACATCGCCACTCCCCAAGCGTTGGAATGGGAACATGATGCCGCCGTGGGTTACCCTGCTTTTTCTCGTCTTGGCGAGCCGACTGGTCGCGGAGCCATCGCTCGTGAGCATTAACCCCGCCTCCAAACAGGGCACTTGGGACGGCTGGGGTGCGTCGCTATGCTGGTGGGCGGCGGTGTTCGGGGACCGGACGGATCTGGCGGATGCGATGTTCACGACGCAGGCGGTGCGGGTGGAGAATGAACTGCTGCCGGGGCTGGGGTTGAACATCGTGCGCTACAATGCCGGGGCATGCGGGTGGCGGAAGATCGGCGAGCGGGAGATGAAGAAGTCGAGGATCATCCATCGCTACCGGCAGATGGAGGGCTTCTGGCTGGATGACCGCAGCAGCGATCCGGCGTCGGACAGTTGGGATTGGTCGGTCGATGCGAAGCAGCGGAACATGCTGGCGCTGGCGAAGGAGCGGGGCGTCACGCACTTCGAGCTCTTCTCGAACTCGCCCATGTGGTGGATGACGCGCAACGACAATCCCTCCGGCGGGCCGAAGCCGACCGATGATAACCTGTCGCCGGGACACGAGCGGAACTTCGCGATCTATCTCGCGACCATCGCCCGCAAGGCGAAGGACGAGTGGGGCATTCCGTTCACGAGCGTGTCACCTTTCAACGAGCCGAACTCGGATTGGTGGTTCGCGGATTGCAAACAGGAGGGTTGTCACGTGTCCGCGGGGCAACAGGCGCGGGTGCTGCCCTTGCTGCGGGAGGAGCTGGACAAGCGCGGCATGGCATCGCTGCCGATCGCGGCGTCGGAGGAGACCTACTACGATCATGCGATTTCGACGTGGGAGCGTTTTGACAAGAAAACGCGGGACCTGATCGGCCAGGTGAACGTTCACGGCTATCAGGAAGCGAAGGGCGACCGGGCCAAGCTGCACCGGCTGGTGCACGTGGAGGGGGGCAAGCGCTTGTGGAACTCCGAGTATGGCGATGGCGATCCTTCCGGCCTGAACATGGCGCGGAATCTTCACCGCGACCTGGCGGCGCTGAAGCCGACCTCGTGGGCGTATTGGCAGCCGGTCGATGGCGGCGGCTGGGGATTGATCGCCGGCGACATGTCGCGCGGGCGGCTGCGCCGGGTGAATCCGAAGTGGCATGTGCTCGCCCACTACACCCGCAACATCAGGCCGGGCGCCACCATGCTGGCGACCGGCGAGGAGGCGGTGGTGGCGGCGGTTGATAGCGAACGCGGCCGGCTGGCGCTGGTGTTGCTCAACGATGGCGGCGGCGAGCGGGAGTGGCGGATCGACCTTTCGCGCTTCCCAGGCACGAAGTTGACGGCGACCGGTTGGATCACGGAGCCCGGAGGAAAGAGCCGCTACCAAGCACTGGAAAACGTGGCGGTCCAAGGAAAACACCTGTCGCTCCGCCAGCCGAAGAAATCGGTTCAATCCATCGTGGTAAGCGGCGTGGTCCGATAGAAGCTCGCTGGGGGCGAGGCACGGGAGCAGAGGCACGGGGCAAAATGCCATGGTCGAGCGAAACAATCCCCCGCCGTCATCACAAACCCCGGAGTTGATCGACCGGCGCTCGGCCCTATTCTCCGGCCCGCCGCATGGAAAACGAGCTGACCGTCCTCATCGCCACCGAGATTCTCGACACCGACCAAACGCTCACGCCGCAGAGCGACCTGTTCGCGGCGGGGCTCGATTCGATGGGCATCATGCAGCTCCTGCTGGCGATCGAGGACCGCTTCGGCGTGGCGATCGATCCCGCGGACCTGTCGCGCGACAATTTCTCGACCGCGGAAAAGATCGCCGCACTGGTCGCGGAGAAGAAAGAGGCCGCCAACCGCTGAATGCCGGCGTCCGTCCAATCCCTTCCGCCACTCGCTGCCACGTGCAGCGACGGCTTCCTGCTCGGGCTCGAGAGCCTGATGCGCCGCAGCGGCCAAGGCCATCATCTTGCCGCGACGGTCATCGAGTGCGAGGGCGCGCCCGACCTCACCGCCCTGCGAAATGCGGCGGACGTTCTGGGCCATCGCTATCCGGTGCTGCATGCCCGGATCGCTCGCGGTGGGGATTTCATTGCGCGCTGGCGGCTTGATGAAGTGACACCCGCGGCGATCCCGGTGGAAGTCCATGTGGCTTCCGAGCTACAGGGCTTTATCGAGGCGCGGCTCAACGCCCGCGATCCTGACATTCACGCGGCGGGACCGAACTTGCGCTTTCACGTGGTGGTGACCTCACCGTCCACTTGGGCGCTGGTGCTCATCTGGAGCCACTCGCTGCACGACGCCGTGGGCATCGACAAGCTGCTGTTGGAAATCGCCGCGCCGGGTGAAGACCGCACGCCGCGCAGTGGCGGGCTGGACTCCCCTGCTCCGGCGGCTCCGATGTCGGAGCTCTACAAGCAAGCGTTTCCGATGATCCAGGAAATGCGGACCTTCCCGCAATGGCGGATCCGCTCGCTGCACCGCAAGGGAGTGCGGCCGGGAGAAAGCCGCGTGCGAGTCATCAGCTTCGACCGCGAGGCCACCGCGATGATTCGCGCGAAGATGGCGGCCACGGCCGGCGAGTTACTACTTCTGCCGTACTTCGCGAGCATCGCCGCGCGGGCGGTGCAGGCGGTGATCGCCGCGCGACATCCGGACGAGCAAGTGCCGGTGCTGCTCTCGCTGCCCGTCCAGCGCCAGGCCGACCGGCCGCTGTTCCAGAATCACATGGCGGTGTACACGCTGCTGCTGACCGCGGAGGAACTCGCGGAGCTGAAGCCCGCGACGCGCGCGCTCTACCGCAAGTATGCCGACTTCATGCGCCGCAAGCTGCCGGCCGCGATGGACGCGCTGATGCGGATGATGGAGCGTTGCCCCTCGCGCTTCTACAACCTCCCCGCCTTCATGTATCTCAAGGGCGAGCTGTGCACGCTATTCCACTCGCACACCGGCAACTTCGCACCGGGGCTGACCGAGGTGCACGGCAGCCGCGTGACCAATGGTTATCACGTTCCCTCGGTGTGCTCGCCGCCGGGAATCGGGATATTCTTCTCCGAGTTCGATGGCCAGCTCTCGATGACGCTGTCGTGGAAGGACGGCTGCCTTTCGCCCTTGGAGTTGGAGGTGCTGAAACAGACACTTGCCGAAGACCTCGGAACGCCCGTGCCGTGAACCTGATCGAAGAAATCTCCCGCCGCCATGATCCCGCCACACTGGCCGTCGTCAGTGGCGAGCGCCGCGTGACCTACGGCGACCTTTTCCGTCACGCGCGGGAAATCGCCGCGCAGATCCCGCGCATCGGACGGATTCCACGCATCGGCCTGCAATGCCCGAATGGCGTCTCTTACATCGTGCTGTCGATGGGCGTGCTGCTGGCGGGCGCGTGCCTGGTGCCGTTGGCGGAAGAGTTGACCGATGCCGAGCGCGCCGAGATCGCAGTGACCACCGCGCTCGACTTCATCCTCGCCGCGGACGAGTTGCCGTGGCACGGGCCGGAGGAAGTCCTGCTTTCCGCGGAGAGCGATGGCACGCCATGGAAGCTCCATCGCGGCGCGTCTCTAACACCTGCTTTCCCCGAGGAAGGTTTCCAAGCGCTCAATCCCGCCTTCATCCGCTTCAGCTCCGGCACCACCGGCACCAGCAAGGGCGTGGTGCTTTCCCACGAGACCCTGCTCGCCCGCATCACCGCGGCCAACGACGGCCTGCAGATCGGCCCGGCGGACCGCGTGCTGTGGATGCTGCCGATGGCGCACCACTTCGCGGTATCGATCGTGCTCTACCTGCACTTCGGCGCGACGACGGTGCTGGAGCATTCGGCCATGCGCGAGGACATCCTGGCCACCGCGGAAAAACACGCGGCCACGGTGATCTATGGGTCGCCCTTCCACTTCGCGATGCTGTCCGGCGACAAGGGCGGCTTCATGTGGCCGTCGCTGCGGCTCGCCGTCGCCACCGCCGCGGCCTTGCCGGAAGCGACCGCGAAAGCCTTCGAGCAGCGCTTCGGCAAGCCATTGCACCAAGGGCTCGGCATCATCGAGGTCGGGCTGTCCGTCCTCAACGTGGACGCGGCGAGGGAGAAGCCGACTTCGCTCGGCAAGCCGCTGCCCGCCTACGAGGTCGAGCTGCGCGACGACGAGTTCCACGTGCGCGGCCCCGGTTTGTTAGACGCCTACCTGGAGCCGTGGAATCCCTCGCCGCTCGCTGGCGGGTGGTTCGCCAGCGGCGACCTCGTGCGCCGCGACGAAGACGGCCACCTGTTCCTGATGGGCCGCAAGAAATCGGTCATCAACGTGGCCGGGATGAAGGTCTTCCCCGAGGAAGTGGAACGCGTGCTCAACGAGCATCCCGCGGTGACGCGCAGCCGGGTCTTCGGCCGCGAGCATCCCCAGATGGGCCAGGTGCCGGTCGCGGAGATCATTCCCGCCGACCCTGCCCTGCCGCCCAAGCCGGTCGAGCTGCAGCGCCACTGCAAGTCGGTGCTGTCCGCCTACAAGGTGCCGATGGTGTTCAAGATGGTGGATTCCCTGCCGCTGACCGCCTCGGGAAAACTGAAGCGCGTGACCAGCGACGGGTGAGCGCCGACCCCGAGCGCCCCCTCTCGAGGCGATTCCGGCGGAAATCCCGCCGAATCCGGCCCGGAAAGCCCGGTTTGGTGCTACTTTTGCCTTGCCAAGACGGGGTCGGCCCCTAGTTTCGCCGCCCCATGCCACGCGTCTCAGGAAAAGCAAAGACTCGAAAGGCTGTTGCCAAGCGTTTCAAGGTGACAGGAACCGGTAAGGTTCTGCGCCGGAAACAAGGCGCCCGGCACTTGCTCCAATGCAAGAACCGCAAGCGCAAGCGGGGCCTCACCAGCGCCGCCCTTGTCTCCGATGCCGACATCAAGAACGTGAAGGAAAACCTTCCGTTCCATTGATCCGCTTCAAGCAACAAACCGCGCCCCCGTCCGCGCCTCGGACGGCCTCCATCGCAGCCTGACCCGCAAGGGTACCACCGGACAAGCGAGACTGCGGGAGGAAAGAAGAACCAACGGCCTGTCCGACCCGAAAAGAAAACATGCCACGCGCCACCAACAGCCCGGCTTCCCGCGCCCGTCGCAAGCGCGTCCTGCACCGTGCCAAGGGCTTCCGCGGATTCCGCTCGAAGCTCTTCCGCTACGCCAAGGACGCGGTTCGCAAGGCGATGACCTACGAATACCGCGACCGCAAGAAGCGCAAGGGCCAGTTCCGCCGCTTGTGGATCCAGCGCATCAGCGCTGCCGTCCGCAACGAGGGCCTGACCTACTCGCGCTTCATCGAAGGCCTCGCGGCCGCAGGGATCGAAGCCGACCGCAAGATCCTCGCCGACCTCGCCGTCAAGGACGCCGCCGCGTTCTCCGCGATCGTCGCCCAGGCCAAGGCCGCCCTCGACAAGAAGGCCGCCCCTGCCGCCTGAGTTTGAAACAACTCATTCCGAGAACGCCGCCCGGCCCCGTGCCGTGCGGCGTTTTTCGTT
>CBKZPU010000264.1:0-5949 GCA_966696705.1 uncultured Verrucomicrobiaceae bacterium
GGGAAATCGGTGAACTCGCTTTTGGCGCGGGCGGATCGGTCAACGATTCTCGGTGGGGATTTCGGCACGCTCTTTGGCCGCAGTTCCGCCCACTTGGGGAAAATGAGCTCGGGCGCGATCTTGGACAGTAGTTATCGCTCGCCGTTCCTCGTGGCGGACGGGAAGTCGGTGAATTGCCTCGCGCTTCAGAATTACGAAATTCCGTGGACCATTGCCGGGGGGAATTTCAGTACCAAACTTGTCGGAGGCGTTCCCGAAAGCCGCTGTTTAGCCCGGATCTCCTCGACGGGTGTTTTGGACTCCACGTTCAATCCGGTCTTCACCCAGCCCAATGGGGTGCCGAAGGTGACTTCGGTTGTCGTCCAAACCAACGGGAAGATGATTGTTGCCGGTGATTTCACCTCGGTAAACGGAGTTGCTCGACAGGGTTTGGTGCGCCTGACCCAGAGCGGAACGGTGGATACGTCGTTCGTGGCAAGCGCCGCAGGTGCGACCGGATTGGCCCTCCAAGCCGATGGAAAATTACTCGTGACGGGAACTTTCCAGCAGGTCAATGGCGTGACGCGCAACCGTATTGCGCGGCTGATCATCAACGATTTGGGCAGGGAGTCCTTCGCGATCCGGCAGGACCGGATCACTTGGACGCGGATCGGTCAGGAGAGCGAGTTGGTGAGCTTTGAGGTTTCCAGCGATGGAGCAACCTGGCAGACGCTAAAGGCGCCAACCCGCACCTCGAGTAGTTTTTCTCCCTGGATCTCATCGGGACTCAGCCTGCCAGCTGCCGGTGTAGTTCGCGCCCGCGCCCGCGTTTCGTCAGGCATCATGAACGGGTCTTCAGGGATCGTCGAAAGACGGATGGACTACGTGCTATTTCCCAATCTTTCCGTAAAGGAGGAGCGGACGCCGAATGTGTGGTTCTCCCTAAAGGACGGCCAGACGACTCCGATCGACTATGGTGACCTCGATCAAGGAAGCCCCCGGATCAAACGCTTTGAGATTTTCAATGGAGGAACGATGGAACTGAACGTGGCGGGGGTTCAGCTTCCACCAGGCTTCGACTTGGTCGATCCTCCGGTTTTCCCGGTGAAGGTGGGTGTTCAGGTGTCTCTCATACTTTCCATCCGGGCAGACGCCGGTTCGCTCGGAGCTATCGGAGGCACCGCCATGGTCGCGAGCGATGACCCTGACACTCCCTCGTTCGACTTTCCTCTGACCGGTATCGTGGGCGGGCCGGATATCACGATGCACTTGGGAGATGCGGAAGTGCCGAGCGACGGGACTGAACCCATCTCATTCGCTCCAGGTTATCAAGGAACGCAGCAGGTGCGGAAGACCCTCACGATCTCGAATTCAGGAAACCGGGATCTCGATGTGAATTCGATCTCGGCCGGAGTAGGATTCACCGTCGATGCTCCGCTGCCGTTTTCGCTTCACCCCGGTGAAAGCCGGGAGATCCAGGTCGGACCGGATCAATCCATCGCGGGGTCGTTGAACGGTAATCTGGAGGTCTTTTCCAACGACGCCGATGAACCGCTGTTCCGTGTGCCTCTGGCCGCCCGGGTATTGAATCCCTTGGTGACGAAGGTGGTGAACACCCGGACGACGCTGGACCGCAAAAGGGGCCTGCGCCTGCAAAAGCTTCGCATCACCAATCCGACGAAAACCGCCGCTGTGGCAGGATTCCGGGTGATCGTCCGTGGCCTACCAGAGTGGGTGCAGGTGAGAAATGCCAGCGAGATCCTGCCGGATGGCTCGGTTGTCATCGAGATCCACCACCCACTGGGCCCATCGGGCAAATTCAACCTCGTCTTGGAATATGAGATTCCAAAGGACAAACCCGCGGTGGTTTTTCCAGCGCTGACGACCGAGGTCATCCTGAACATTCCCGAGGCTGCCGGCTCCGCGGCACTCGCCGTCGAGAAGTGCGAGCGGGACTGCGAAGGGCACTTCGCCGTCACCTTCCGCTCGGTCCCGGGACGACTCTATCAGGTCGAGTACTCCGCCGATGGAAAGGTGTGGAAAGCCAGCACGCCCACCCGCGCCGCAGGCAGCGTCGTCCGGTGGTTGGACTGCGGCTGCCCTCACACCGAGTGCGCACCGGCCGAGGTCAGCAAGCGCTTCTATCGGGTGCGCGAACTCGAGTGAGCGGTCGGGCCCGCCGCGATTGAGCGCCATGTCAGCGGCCCGGTGGTAGCCGCTCGCGAGGGTCAGGCATGTCAGTGCCAGCCGCCGGATCACCCCGCGAGCCCTGCCTTTCTTGGCGCTTGGAACTTTTCCGTTGGGCCGTCACGCTCCGCGCATGCGCACCGCGGTGTATGCCGGCTCCTTCGATCCGCCGACCAATGGTCACCTGTGGATGATCCAGCGCGGGCTGGAGCTTTTCGACCGGCTGATCGTCGCGATCGGCAGCAATCCGGCGAAGAGCTACACCTTCAGCGTGGATGAACGGCTGGAGCTGCTGCGCGCCTCGGTGCCGTCGTGCGAGCGGCTCACCTTTGCCCATTTCCACAACCGCTACCTGGTGGACTACGCCAAGGAAATGGACGCCAAGTTCATCCTCCGCGGCATCCGCGGGCCGGACGACTACGAGTATGAGCGGGTGATGCGCCATATCAATGCCGACCTCGCTCCGCACATCACCACCACCTTCCTGATGCCGCCGCGCGACATCGCCGAGGTGTCGTCGAGCATGGTGAAGGGTCTCATCGGTCCCGTGGGCTGGGAAGACCAGGTCCGCCGCTACGTGCCGGCGCCGGTGTTCGAGCTGCTGGAAGCACGAGCGTGAAGGTGGTCCGCACTCTCCGAGTGCGGTGGCCCGAAGCGCCCGATGGTCTCCGATCACTGCCAGAGCAGCTTCGTTTCCGCACTCGGAGAGTGCGGACCACTTTGGAAACCTCCGCGATTTCGCATTTCCACCCGCCCCTGATTGGGAAAACTTCCGTCGCCTCGGCATCGATTCCGGTGACCCAAGCCACCGCCCGCGACATTGGTCAGCCATGAAATCCTTCCTCCGCACCCTCCTTTGGATCGCCATTTCCCTGCTCGGTGCCGTCGCCGTTGGCGTGGCCGCCTTTCAACGCGGCGAACCGGTCAATGCGCTGTGGCTCGTCGTGGCCGGCGTCTGCACCTTCGCGGTGGCGTATCGCTTTTATTCGGCATGGTTGGTGGCGAAAGTGCTGACCGTCGATGATCGTCGCGCGCCCGCCGCGGTGACGTGCAATGACGGCAAGGACTTCGTGCCCACGCCGAAGTGGGTCGTCTTCGGCCACCATTTCGCGGCCATCGCGGGCCCGGGACCGCTGGTCGGGCCGGTGCTCGCGGCGCAGTTCGGATACTTGCCGGGCACCTTGTGGATCTTGGTCGGCGCGACCCTCGGCGGCGGCGTCCACGATGCCGTGGTACTGTTCTCCTCGATGCGCCGCAACGGCAAGTCGCTCGGCCAGATGCTGAAAGAGGAGCTCAATCCGGTGATCGGCTTGGTGGCGATGATCAGCTTGATCGCGATCATGACCATTCTGCTCGCGGTGCTCGGTCTGGTGGTGGTGAACGCCCTCGCGGAAAGCCCGTGGGGTCTGTTCACGATCGCCGCCACCATTCCGTTGGCGATGGTGATGGGTCTCACGATTAAGAGCGGCAAGGTCGGCGTCACCGCTGCGTCCATCTTCGGCGTGGTGGGCCTGCTGGCCGCCGTGGCGGGCGGCCAATACCTGACGCCCGAGATGAAGAAGCTGCTCACGCTCGAGAAGACCGACCTCGCGTGGGCGATCATGATCTACGGCTTTGCCGCCAGCGTGTTGCCCGTGTGGCTGCTGCTCGCGCCGCGCGATTACCTCAGCACCTTCATGAAGCTGGGAACGGTGGCGATCCTCGCGGTGTTCATCGTGCTGCTCGCGCCACCGCTGCACATGCCGGCGGTCACACCGTTCATCGACGGCTCGGGCTTCGTGGTCTCCGCGCCGGTGTTTCCTTTCGTCTGCATCACCATCGCCTGCGGTGCGGTCAGCGGCTTCCACGCCCTGATTTCCTCCGGCACCACGCCGAAACTGCTCGCGCGCGAGAAGGACATCCGGCTCGTCGGCTATGGCTCGATGGTGGTGGAAATGCTGGTCGCCCTGATGGCGATCATTGCCGCGTGTGCGCTTCAGCCCGGGCAGTACTTCGCAATCAATTCGCCGGTCGATCCGAACAACGTCGCGGCCGTCGAAACGCAGATCGCGAAGATCAATTCCTACGGTCCCGAGTATGCGGTGACGCGGGCTGAGATGGAGAAGCTCGCGCAGGACCTTGGCGAACCGCACATCATCGGCAGGACCGGTGGCGCGCCAACTTTCGCGGTCGGCATGGCGCACATGTTTGCCAAGGTGATCCCGGGGAAGACCGCACTTTCGCTGTGGTATCACTTCGCGATCATGTTCGAGGCGTTGTTCATCCTGACCACGCTCGATGCCGGCACGCGGGTCGGACGCTTCATCCTTCAGGATCTGCTCGGCCAAATCGTTCCAAAGATGCGAGAGACCGGCTCATGGGGCGCGAACGTCACCGCCACCGGCCTGCTCGTGGCGGGATGGGGGTACTTCATGTATCAGGGCGCGATCGACCCCTCGGGCATCGCCAAGAGCCTGTGGCCGATCTTCGGCATCGCGAACCAATTGCTCGCGGTAATCGCCTTCTGCCTCGGCACCACCATCCTGATCAAGATGGGCAAGGCTCGTTACGCCTGGTGCACCTTCGTGCCGATGGTCTTCTTGACCGTCGTCACTTTCAGCGCCGGCATCATGAAAATCGGGTCGACGAAAGCGGCGGGTTTCCTTCCCGAGATCGCCAAGCAGCAAGCGGCCATCGCTGGCGGTCTGAGCGGCGAGGCGCTTCGAAAAGCCCAAGTCTCGCTGACCAATGCCAAGGTCGATGTCGCGATCACCGCGCTGTTTCTGATCTCCGTATCGATCATCGTTCTCGGCAGCGTCCGCGAGTGGTGGCTGCTGCTGCGCAAGCAGAAGCCGGCGACGCTCCGCGAGAGCGAATACGTGGCTCTGGCTGATTAGCGCGTCGCACGACTCGCTTGCTCGAAACCTCCGCTATCCAAGTCAAAATGATTGCTGCCCGAGTGATGATCGACGCGGCCGGACTGTCTCCGGAATACCTCTTGATCATCGTTGCTGCTCCCACGGGAGTGACCTACCAGCACCAATGTGGTGGGTACGCCTGCGATCAGCGAGCCCAAGAGGGCTTTTTGGTTCAAGTGGGCGAGGTGAACTCAGCCGGCATCATCTACGACTGGTTCTGGAAGCACTTCCAAGGAACCTGCATGAATGCGACCGTATGGAGCGATGTTCTCATCGACGAGTTGGCGCAAATCATCGCCGGAATTCCGTGCTGGCACACGGATGCCAATGGCAAGGACGACCAAGGATTCTTGAAGCTCGACCGGGAGCGAATGGAGGAATGCGTCGAAGCTTGGATTCCGGTCCTATCCCCGTATGGACTTGCAATCCTTGTTCTGAATAACTCGGACTGACGTGAGGGGCGATAAAGGGGAGTGGACGTGGTTGCGCCGAATTGCTCTCGCTCCTCCAAAACAAAACGGACGCCTTTGCGGGGCGTCCGTCCTGATTGACTTAGGAAAACGGAAAGTTTTTACGCGTTGGCGGCGGCGGCGGCAGCAGCGGCTTCTTCGGCCTTGGCGGCTTGGGCCGGGCTGGTGTAGCGCCAGCGCACCTTGTGGCGCTTCGGAGCGGTACGGGCCTTGCGAATCTTGCGGGCGGCGACGGATTCGAAGGAACGGCGGCGGCGCATTTCCTCGAGGATGCCTTCGGTGTCGAGTTTGGTCTTCAGGCGCTTGAGGGCACGGTCCACAGGCTCGCCCTTTTTCACGACAACTCCACGCATGCTACGATCGCTCATTCGATTTGAATCTGGTTTTCCTAAAAGTCGGGGCGCGGAAGCTGAGGC
>CBKZPU010000265.1:0-5920 GCA_966696705.1 uncultured Verrucomicrobiaceae bacterium
TTGCCGATCTCGCTCTTCCAACCCGGCATCGCGGCGATGTAGGCCTGCACCGGCGCGTCGCCATCACCTTTCGCGATTTGCGGATTGCCGCCCGAGAGAAGCACGACGCCGTTCTCATTCTCCTGAAACTTGGACGCCTTGGCCCCGCCATCGCCCTTTCCCTTTGAATCGGCGGGTGGATCATTCAATCCCTTGCCGTTGAGAATCTGCGGCGTGCACTTCTCGATCCGCGACTCCCGGGTCTTGGATTGCTTGGGCGCGGCGAAATGAAGGAGGTATCCGCGTTGGCGGCCCGGTGTCAGGGCTTCGAAGGCCTTCTTCAAGGCCGCGTTCCGCTTGAGCGCCTTCTCGAACTCCTCGGGCATCGCGAACTCGGAGGTCTTCTTATACTCCACCTCCATCCCCGCCTTCTCCACCTCGATGGCTTCCTTGATGTAGGCCTTCAAGACCGGCTCCAGCTTGGCGATCTCCTTGAGATTGGTGAACCGGATCTGGCGCGCCGACTGCACGTTCTCCGTCTGCTGGACGAGCAGCTTCTTCGTATCCCTGAGCAAGGCCCCTTTGAAGAAGAGAAGCGCGCAGTATTCCTTGAATCCATGGATGAGGACGACATTGCCGCCTCCAAAGGTGTAGCAAGGTTGCCCCCACTTCAGTTCTTCGGCGAGCGGACAACTGAGAGCGATCCTTCTCAGCTTCTCGAATTCCTCCTGCCACTTCGTGGCCTCGCCTAAAACCGCATCCACCTTCGGATTCATTTCGCTCGTCGCCATGGCACCACGTTTTTGAAAGACGACTAACACCAACGAAGAATCGGGCGATTGGCGATTCTTTCCTGAGCGCTACTCGCGGGGATGGGGCGACGGCAGCCCAACTTGGCCGAGGGGTCGAAATCAATTTGCCAACTTGGTGCCGCCGGCTGCGACGCGGCAGGGACCGCTTGGAATGCGACCCCTGCCTCGAAGTCTCACTTCACCTTCTGCTGAAGCGCTTCCAGCATGGCGCGAATCTCCGCGAGCTGCTTCCTCACATCCTCGTGGGTCGGGATCGGCGGAGCACCGGGAGCAGGTACGGGACCGGCCGAGACGCCGCCGGCGATCTTGACCTCCCCGCTGCCACCGGGCATCTCGAAGCGTCGGACAAAGGTGCGCAGCGGGGCTCCATCCGCGTGCTTGAACAACACATCCGCCTCGGCCTTTCCGACCGCGGGGGCGCCACCTTCCCGCTTGCCGATGACGACGCTCGCTTCGTGCGTCTCGCCCTTGCGAATGTAAGTGATTTTCACCGTGTCGCCCTCTTTCTTGTTGGCCACGAGCACGGAAAGCTGCCGCGGATCGATGAGGATCTGGTCGTCGAATTTGGCGATCACGTCGTTGGCTTGGAGGCCGCCCTTTTCCGCAGGGCTATCCTTTGCCACCACCTCGACGAGAAGGCCGGTGTCTTCGGGGAGTGACAGGTGGGCGGAAAGTTCACGCGGCAGAATGGCGGCATTGATCCCGAGAAAGCCAACCGGCCCGGAGCGCACGACATCGTGAAACCGGCCGTGCGCCTGGTGAAAAGTCCACGTCAGCGGCTCGGCGAGCTCGCGGGCTTCGAAGGTGGGAATGGTCACGTCCTCCGGCATGCCGGGAACGCCGGGCACCGCAGGGACCGCAGGAACGCGAGGCACCGGTGGCACGGCGGGAGCTGGGTCTTGGGCCATGGCGACGCCGCTCAAGGCGGCAAGCAGACAGGTCGGTTTCATGAGAATATCAGTGGTTCTGTGTTTCGATTTTTCAGTAAAGGTCGAGAGAGACAGGCAGGACTTCCTCGCGCAGGCGGCCTTCCTTGACGGGCTCGCCGCCATCGGCCGGCGCGTAGAGGATTTCATCGATCCAGCGGGTGCGGATCAGGCGGACCGGCTGGTCGTTTTCGCCGACGACGATGCCGAGGTCAGCCACCTCCATCAGGTGCTGGACGCTGCCGACAGGTTGCAGCGCCGGCGGTGGGGGCTGCCCTGCGACCGGCTGCGGACCGGCCGGCGGATCCGGAGCGAAGAAGGCGACGGCGACACCCGCCGCCGCGGCGAGCGGCAATGCCAGCCAAAGACGGCGGACTGGGAGCGCCTTCTTTTCCGCCGGGCGTGCAGCGCGCAGGCGTGCCATGAGCTCGGGTCCGGGCGGCGCGGGCGAGAGCCGACCGAGCAGTTCTTCAAGGTCGTGGTCGGGGTTCATGTCAAAGCGGTGGTGAGTGGTTGGCGGAGGGCTTCGAGGGCGAGGCGGTAGCGTGAAGCCGCGGTGCCTTGGGGGATGTCGAGCGCCTCGGCGACTTGGGCGAAGGTGAGGCCGCCCCAGAATTTCAGGATGAGCACCTCGCGCTGGTCGGGCGGCAGGCGGCGGAGCTCGCGTTCGAGCACTTCCGTGGTCTCGCGGTCGTCGGAGGAGGCGGTGAAGAGATCGCTGCTCTCCTGCTCCCGGACGCTGCGGCGGGAGTTCGAGCGGCCGAGGTCGATGGCGCGGCGGCGGATGGTCGAGAATACGAGTGCCGCCTCCGGCCGGCCGCCGGCACGTTGCCACGACTCGACCAGCGATTCCTGAAGCACGTCCTCGGCGTCGTGCTCGCAGCGCGTCTGCTGGCGGGCGAAAAGGAGGAAGCGAGGGGCGTTCTCGGCCAGCCAGTCGTTCCAGTCCTGTTCGGGGGAAGCCATGCTCACCCCGGAAAGCGGAGTCGGGGGCGGGATTTATCACCCGGTAATGAAGAAAGGCGGCAAGGTCACCCGACGCCAGGTACCGGCCAAATCCCTTGCCTCGCCCGTCACCGCGACTCATCAAAGCGCCGGAATGCCGCGCTTGCCTGCTTGGTTGGAGAGATACCGTGCCCTGCCGCGGCCGGTGGTGCTCTTCGCGGCGGGACAGTTCTTGATCAACCTGATCACCACCGCGCAGTTCCTGTTGCTGAACCTTTACCTGAAACAGCGCGGGCTGGATGACCCGGAGATTGCGGCACTGGGTTCGCAGCGCTTCATCGCCACCTTGTTCCTCGCAATTCCCGCCGGGCTATGGCTGCGGGGCAAGCCGTTGCGGCTGCCGCTGCTGGCGGGATCGATCCTGTTTCCCCTCTCGGCGCTGGCCGCCTTGGAAACGGTGCGATTGGGAATGATGAATGCTGCCAGCATCTCATTCCTCGCGATGGGCTTCGCCGGCCTCCTGCTCAATGTGGCAAGCCTGCCGATGACGTTGCGGCTGGCGCCAGCGGAGCAATCGAGCGAAGCACTCAGCCTTCAATTCGCGACGTGGGCGGCGGCGAGCATTTGCGGCGGGGTGCTTTCCACCGCCTTGCAAGCCATCGGCCGGATCGAACTCGGTGGAGCGGTGGTCACCTTCGACGAGCACGCCACGCTGCTGCTGTTGAGTGTAGTCGCCTGCGCCGCTCCGTTTCTTTACGCGCGGCTACCGGACCCGGTGCCCGTGAAAAGCGCTTCCCGCCACTGGTTGCACGTGCACCGGGAAGATTGGCCGGTGCTGATGCGTTCGCTGGTGCCCACCCTTTGCATCGCCACCGGCGCGGGGCTGAGCATCCAGTTCCTCAATCTGTTCTTCAGCCACGTCCACCACCTGAGTTCGAAGGCCTACTCCGCCTACGGCTCCATCAGCAACGTGCTGGTGCTGTTCGCCGGACTGATCGTGCCGGAAGTGAAGCGCCGCTTCGGCTGGCGCGGCGCGATCCTGGGCGTGCAATCACTGGCGGTCGTGTTGTTGGCGACCATGGGCCTGACCGAACTCCAACAGGCCGCGAGTTGGGCATTACCGCTGGCTATCGGCTGCTTCATCCTGCGGCAGCCCCTGATGAGCATGGCCGGCCCATCGACCAGCGAGCTGACCATGAGCTATGTGGGCGAACGCAACCGAGAACTGGTCAGCGCGTGCAATGGCGCGATCTGGAGCGGCGCCTGGTGGCTCGCGGCGCGGACGTTCCAACTCCTGCGTTCGCACGATCTCCCCTACTGGCAGGTCTTTCTGACCACCGCAGCGCTCTATCTCTTCGGCACCGTGGCCTATTTGGGGCTGATCCGGGCTGTTGAGAAACGAGAAACGCCCCCGGTTTCGAGTGCCCCCCTGAACGACCCCGAGCCATTCTGATCCTTCAGCGCATCCTGTCGAAAAAGTAGGCCCGGTGGGGTTCGAACCCACGACCAAGGGATTATGAGTCCCGTATTGACGATAAGCAAGTTACACAATCCTTGAACCTGCTGCATCGTCATGCACGCCATTCCCTATTTGCTTGAAATGGTTTAGGCACTTGTGGTCACCTACAGACATGCCACGCCGCCCGCAACTCGAAGTCGTTCCGACCGAAAAGGGATTCAAGGTCGATGTCCCCGCCACCCTCTCCGCCAGCGGCAAGCGGGAGCGGTTCTTCTATGCCGACGAGAAAGCCGCCAAGAAGCACGCCGCGGGCATCAGGAAGGCTTACCACGAGCGCGGCACCCATGCGGGCACCATCTCCCCCGCCCTCGCCGAGGAAGCCGTGAAGGCCCTCGCCATGCTTGAGCCGCTGGGCGTCTCCTTGCTGACCGCCGTGCGTGACTACGTGAAGCGCCAAGAGGCCCACGGCGCGCAACTCACGGTCGCCGAGGCGTGGGATCGCTACATTGCCGAGCTTCGGAAGAAAGGCCGCGCGGAAGCCACAATCACCGACTACGTGCGCGACCGGAAGGTGCTGTCGGAGTCATTCCTCAAAACCAAGATTGCCGAGCTTACCGAGGATGCCATCGCCGCAGCCCTCGACAAATGCACCAGCAAGCGCGGGAAGACATGGAACCGCAGGCTCCGCGAGATCCGGGCCGTTCTCGCTGCCGCCACGAGCAACAAGACCAAGCAAGTCAGCGCGAAGCGCCGCGACCCGGTGATTCTGAATGCCGAGAAGTCAGCCGAACTCATGAAGCTGGCCGCCGCCGATGGTTGCGCCCTTCCCTTCGCCCTCATGCTCTTTGGAGGCGTCCGTCCCGATGCCGAGGCCGGAGAGCTTTCGCGGATCACTTGGGCAAACATCGGCGACAAGTCCATCAGCCTCACCGGCGAAGAGACCAAGACGGCCGACGACCGCATGATTCCGATTCACGACAACCTCGCCGCATGGATCGAGGCCAGCCGCGGCGAGCCCATCCTGCCCAACAACTGGAAGCGGAGGTATCAGGCCATCCGCAAGGCCGCCGGCATCACGGAGCAGGATGTCTTACGGCATTCGTTCGCTTCGCACTTCTACCGCCTCCATGGCGAGCACGAGACGATTCAAGCGATGGGTCATTCGTCGTTCCGCACCACCGCGAAATTTTACAAGCGCGCCGTCACCGCCGAGGACGCGCAGAAGTTCTTCCAGATCGCGCCGGAGGGCGTGAAGGTGAAGCCGCCGAAGGATTTGCGCGTTGCGTAGGTTGGAGCGCGATTCGCGAATTTTCCAGATATGGTGAGATTTTCCTCGCCATTCAAGAGGTGCGCCCCACCTCGCTGGGAATGGCTACGGCATCACCACTGCACTATGTCACTCCGGCAGACCTTGCCACGAGATACCACGTCTCCAAGCGGACCATTCACTACTGGTTGGAGAAAGGAATCATCACCGCAGCATTCCGCCGCGGGAATGTCATTCGGTTCGTCCCCGAGGACGTTGATCGCGAACTCACCAACACCGAGGGCGCTGCCAGCACGCGCGGCGAGGCATGAGCCGCCGCGTTTCCATCGACGACCACGCCAAGTGGCGCGTTTCGCTCGGGCACTCTCAGGAACCGACCGAAGACCTCGACCTTGATCCCGAGGCGGAGACGCCACCGGCACAGCGTCCCAAGCGCGCGGTGAATCGCGTCTTGGCGATCCTCGACCAACTCGACCGGGAGGACAACACGCCGTGAAATTCTTTGCAGTCCATGTCTCCGACTTGGAGACCG
>CBKZPU010000266.1:0-5892 GCA_966696705.1 uncultured Verrucomicrobiaceae bacterium
CGAAGCGGGCATGGGCTTTCTGGGAGTCCTGTGGCACCACCCCGGCACTGGTCGGAAAATAAGGAGGACTGCCCGTGATCAATGGAAACTTCCGCTCCAAGGCGAGATCCCGCAAGTCACCGTGGGAGCAATCCACGCGATGGCGGAGACCGTTGGCATCGAGATTCGATTGAAGAAGCCGGTAGCTGATCTCCTGCGCTTCCACACAGGTCAGTCGAGCTGAGGGCCCCATGCCCCACAGCGTCAACAGGCCGACAGTGCCAATGCCGGTGCCCAAATCGAGGTGCTCGGTCACCTTGGGTGAAACCTGCAACGCATACCACGCGGTGAGAACGTCATCGGCCGAATGCCGATGACCCTTCTTTCGCTGAGCGATCAACCAGCCCGCTTCGCCACCGGCATCGTCCCGCCACGGCTCGCGGTCGAGGCCATTCGGCCCCGTGAGGGCATCGAGGGTGATGCGCTCGCCGAGTTCCTGTTCCAAGCGCCGTCTTTCCTCCAGCCAATGCTCCATGGTTTTCCCGGGACGACGTTAACCAGTCACCTTCTTCACATACATCGCCTTCAGTGCGATGGCCATGCCGTCCATGCGGCAGGAGATCTCATGATCGCCATCGACCAAGCGGATCGGCTTCGACTTGGTGCCGGTCTTCAGCACCTGCGAGGTGCCGCCGAGCTTGAGATCCTTGATCATGGCGACGATGTCGCCATCGGCGAGGACGTTCCCGTAGGCATCCTTGACCACGCGCGGGCCAGTCGTCTCCTCCACCGGGGCATCATCCCACTCGTGGCCGCAAGTCAGGCATTCGTGATGGAGACCCGTGGTGAGGATCTCGTTCATTTCGCAGAGCGGGCAGGTGGTGTCGGCCATGGCGAACGAACAAGACCTGTCCGGGCTAGCCACACAAGCGCAGATTGCCTCGCCAAGGGTTCAATCGGGCGGCTCCCGCCAAGCGATCCAGCCCCGCATTGACGCGTTCGCGGCGATGAAATCATTATGCCGACGATGAATGCGCTCCGCCTCCTGCTCCTCGCCGTCGTTTCGCTGTTCATGCAACTTCCTTCGTTTGCGGAGGACGCCGCAGCGGACGGCCCCGGACAAGTCGCGGAGAAGTTCTACGCGGGATACATCACCCAAGTCGAAGCGAACAAGGACACGAAGGCGTGGGTGGCGAACTCGAAACTCGTCACGGCGAAGTTCAAGAAAGCCTACGCCAAGGCGATGAGCTCCGAAGAACTCGATGCCGATCCAGTGCTCAATGCGCAGGACGTTCCCACCAAGCCCTTCAAGGCGGAGAAGCCGGAGGTCACGGATTCCACCGCCACGGTGCTTCTCACCACCTCCTTCGGCAGCGAGAAGCACAAGGTCACGGCCACACTCCAGAAAGTCGATGGCGTCTGGCTACTCGACGCCGTGAAGTAATGCCATCCCGTCTCCTCACATCTGATCGGGAATCTCCGGCTCGACCAGCAGAGCGAGCAGCGCGAGGGACTCCTGCCAACCCATGTAGCAGGCCTCGGCCGGGATCACGGCGGGAATGCCTTCCTGGGTGATATTGATCTCTGTCCCGCAGAATACCTCGCGCAACTCGACAGTGGTGATCATCGTGCCAGGCAGCTTGGGATCCTCGAACTGGTCGTCATAGCGGATCCGCTCGTTCGGCTTGAGTTCGAGGTACTTTCCGCCGAAGGCGTGGCTGCTCCCCGTATTGAAATTGGTGAAGGACATCCGGTAGGTGCCGCCGACCGTGGCGTCCATGTGATGGACCTTGCCGGTGAAGCCGTGCGGCGGCAGCCACTTGGCCATCGCATCGGGATCGATGAAGGCGCGGAAAACGCGCTCGGGCTTCGCACGGAGCACACGGTGGAAGCGGACGGTGTTCGTTTGGTTCTCAGACATGGTCGTTTTGGAAGTGGTGTTTCATCGTTACGACGAACGGGCTAGACTCTGCGGGACAAACTTCTTCCGGCCCGGTCGTTTTGCCACGCATGCCGACGCTACTCGCCAGGGACCCTCGCCCTGAGATGGGGAATGAGTTGGGAGTCGGGATGCTGCTCCATCCACTCGCGAACCGACCTCCGGTCCTGGTCGCCGTTCATGGTGCTCAGGACGGTGTTGGTGAGGCGAGCCAGTTCGAGGTCAGAGCCCTGGGGACTGGAGCTGATCGTCTCGAGGATGTTGAGTTTGTCCGTCATGTAGTACCACCTGTACTTTTGCAGGGCGGCTTGGGTCAGGCCATTGGGATCGCCGCCATACCCGGCGAGCTTCACCACCACGTCGCAGGCCCCGGCGACATCGCGGGCGTGATCCGCCTTCCAGAGGAGCTTGTTGGTCGCTTCGCCAAACAACTCGTTCGCGAGTTCCTTGTTGTCGGGCTGCGCCGTGTCCAAGGTGGAGGCGTAATCGAGAACCGGATCCAAGGCATCCGTGCCACCGTTCTGGACGACGTTCCAGACGAGATTTCCGGCGCAGCCCTTCCGCCGGCTGGCGGGAATCTCACCCAGCAGCTTGAGGGCATCCTGCGGCTGGTTCAAGGCCGCGCCGGAGATGACGGCGGAGTAGTGTTCGTTGGCGGTGGCGTGGCCTTCCGCTTCCGCCTTGGCGAGCCAAGCGAGCGCGGCGCGGGGATCCTTGGTGCCCCATCCGTAAAGGGTTTGCCAGCATTGGGTGCCGTGGTTCTTGAGACCCTCCGCCAGGTAGGAGTCCATGGCCTCGCTGCCGGCGACCTGACCGGATCGGAACAGCGCGAGCTTCCAGTCTTCGCCGGGATCGCGCCCGGTGGTCGATGACACCTTCGCAAACGAGGAAACCACGTCCTGCCAGTTGCCGGCGGTCATGTTGAGCAGGCACTCGGAGACCAAGCGCCGGGCCTCGATCGGATCGGGCATCATCGCCGCGTGTCCGGTCAGGGAGGCGAGGCCGGCGGGAGTGGCCTGCCGGATCGCACTGACACCGGGATGCGCCGAACCCGCGACGGAAGACCGTTCGATTTTGGTGGGAAGACCGGGACCATCCGACGCGGAGTTCCCGCCCGCACCTGAAAACATCGGGGTTTTTCCCAAGAGAATTCCGATGGCTAGGCCAACCGCGAGGAAACCGCCCGAAGACAAGGCTTTCATGCGATGCAGAGGTAGGTGAATGGCCTCGGATGTAAAGGCTTTCGACCGTCTTCGGCCGATGCCTCCAAACAAGTCACGAGTTGATTCAGAGGATACTGAAGCGCAGACGGAGCCCACCGCCGATGGCGCGACATTGCTTCAGGAAGCTCCGCGCCACAGCCCCGGCGTCACGAGTTCCACCATGTGCCGGTCCGGGTCGCGAAAATAGAGGCTGATCACACCTCCGGGCCATCGGACACGGCTCTCGAGCGGGATGCCTTGCTGCTCCAACATGTGTTCCCAGTTCACAAGTTCGTCCTCCTTGATTCCGAATGCCACATGCAGAGGTCCCGAGCCATCGTGCGCCGGAATCATTCCTCCCTCGACGTGCGAAGGATTCTTCGAAACACCGCGAACGAACAGGAGCAGCACTTGTTCTTCCGCGATACCGAGCGCGCAGAAGCGTTCGTCGCGACGCAGCACGGGAGCGCCGAAGAGGCCGGTATAGAAGCCGACGGAGCGGTCGAGATCGTCCACGTAAAGCACGGTCTCGGCGATGCGGGTGGGGCGGAGCATGGGATTTGGAGAGCATCGCAGGCATGACTGTTTCTTGCCAGTCCATTCCATCATGAAACGGAGCGCTGCCACGCGCCGGCTTGCGAGGAAGGGCTGCCACTGCTTGGTTCGGCCATGCCTCTTCCCTACCCGACGATCATTCCCGGCCTGCGCGGTCCCTCCGAAACCATCCATGGCGTCGTTTACGTCGGTCGCATGCTCGACAAGATCCGGCTCGCCGCGGCAGGACAACTTCCCGAAGGCTGGCAAGCCGCGCGTGGCACTGCGATGAAGAACAGCTTCGATGCCCGCTGCTGCCAGTTCCTCGGCATCGACTACGCGGCACTGGAATCCGAGACCTTGAAAGGCGACAAGTCGGACGAGGAGTTGTTAGAGTGGGCATTCGCCCAAGGCCGCCGACCCACGGAGGAAGAAATTGAAGTCTGGAATGGCTTCATGCTGAAGCGCGGCTGGCGCGATGCCGGAACGCAGCGGCTGAACGAACGGCTCGCCGAGATCGGCCTGCCACCCGGCACGGTGCAGACGATGTTCGAGTTCATCGATCTGGACGAAGGTCGCATCGTTGCACCGCAGTAGGAGTTGCGGCAGCCGAATGAATCCCGGAGATTCCTTGGAAATGAACACATGGATCGGCACCTCGGGCTTCCAGTATAAGGAGTGGAAGGGCTCGTTCTATCCGGAGAAACTATCCCTCCCCAAGATGCTGGCGTTCTATGCCGGGAAGTTCAACAGCACGGAGATCAACTATACCTTTCGTAGCTTGCCGAGCGAGAAGACCATCGCCCGCTGGATGGACGAAACGCCGGACAATTTCCGCTTCAGCCTGAAAGCACCGCAACGGGTGACGCACTTCGCCAAGCTGCGGAAGTGCGGCGAGGCGATGAACGAGTTCCGGCAGGCAGTGAAGGGCCTCGGCAAGAAGCTTGGGCCGGTGTTGTTCCAGCTTCCGGAAACATTCAGAGGTGATGCGGTGCTGCTCCAAGAGTTCCTCTCCTCGCTCCCCAAAGGCATGCATGCCTCCTTCGAGTTTCGCCACGAGTCATGGTTCAACGATGAGGTTTTCGAAGCGCTCGCGGCCAAGAATGCCGCGCTGTGCCTCGCCGAATCCGAAGAGCTTGTGACGCCACGGGTCGCTACCGCCGACTTCGGCTATCTCCGGCTGCGCCGCGCCAGCTACACAGCGCGCGAGATTCAGAATTGGGCAAACTTCATCCGGGAGCAGTCGCGAAAATGGAAGGAGGCTTTCGCCTACCTCAAGCATGAGGACACAGCTGCTGGCACAGGCTTCGCCAAACAACTGATGGCCAAGCTCGAGCGATAGGCATCGCTCCTCAGTGACGATGCTGAGGGTGGGTCTCCTCCGCGACGATCCTTCCGCCGCTCATCTTCACCACCCGGTGGGCCTTGGCGGCGAGCGCGGGATCGTGGGTGACCAGCACCAGCGCGGTGCCGGATTCGCGATTGAGGCGGAAGAGCATCTCGACGATCGGTCCGGCGGTGTCGGCGTCCAGATTGCCGGTCGGTTCGTCAGCGAAGAGGATCTTCGGCCGGTGAATGAAGGCGCGGGCGAGGGCGACGCGCTGCTGCTCGCCGCCGGAAAGCTGGAGCGGGTAGTGATCCAGCCGGTCGCCGAGGCCGACCTGCCGCAGCAGTTCTTCCGCGTCCTTTTCGCGGCCGGTTTCACCGCGAAGTTCGAGTGGGACCAGAACATTTTCGATTGCCGTCAGTGTCGGGATCAACTGGAAGCTCTGGAACACGAAGCCGACCAGTCGATTGCGCAGAGCGGCGCGGGCGTCTTGGTTGAGATCCTCGAAGGCCTGCCCTGCGAGCTTCACCGATCCGCTGGTGGCGTTGTCGAGCCCGGCACAGAGCCCCAGCAGCGTGGTCTTGCCGCTGCCCGAGGGCCCGATGATCGCGAGCGAATCGCCTTCCTCCAAGGTCAGCGAGACCTCGCGCAGGACCGTCAGCTCGTGGCTGGCGGTGCGATGGACCTTGGTTAGATCGTGGATCTCAAGGAGGGGTCGTTTGACAGCATCTGCGGCGGATCCTAGGCTGGCGGTCGATGACATTGCGGGGATTTCTCGGACTGATGCTGGCGGCGACGCTCGCGATGGCGGGCGGCGCACTATGGGCACAGGATGCGCCGGATGCAACCGGCGGAAAGAAGCGCATCGTGGTGCTCGGCGACAGCATCACCGCCGGTTACGGCCTCGACCC
>CBKZPU010000267.1:0-5846 GCA_966696705.1 uncultured Verrucomicrobiaceae bacterium
CTCCTTGCCGTCAAACAGCTCCAGAACAAGGACACCACCCCCGCATCGATTGGCTTGCCCCGTCAGCTCCGGATCTTCATGTTGGAAGATATGGAAACACCACCCCCCGCGATGCCCGCCCCGCAGCCCACCTCCGGCCTGGCCATCGCCAGCGTCATCTGCGGCCCCCTCGGATTTCTCACCGCGGGGCTGAGCGGCATTGCCGCGGTGATCACCGGGCACATGGCGCTTTCGGCGATCAAGCGTTCCGGTGGCATGCTCAAAGGGAGGGGAATGGCGATCACCGGCCTCATCACCGGCTACCTGACCATGCTGATCATTCCGCTCGCGGTCATTGCCGGACTGACCGCGCCGGTGATCTTGAAACAACGGCAAGCGGCGGATCGTACGGAAGTGATCAACAACGCGAAGATACTCCATCTGAAGTTGATGGATTTTGAAGTGGATTACGGTTCGTTTCCCTCTGACAAACTGGTCGCGGAGGAGCCGGCGTTCACGGGGCTTACCGGGCCACGGGTCTTGGAGCAGTTGGAAGTGGCAGATGGCGGAGTGGATGTGGATCGCTTGCTCTCGGTTCGGGGAAAGACTGATGCGAAGTGGTACTACTTTCCCGGCATGAGCACTTCGAGTGATCCGGGCAGCAAGGTCCTCATCACTCCGGCGATCGGTGACAAGATCGCGGTTCTCCGGCTTGACGGGTCCGTGAAATCCGAATCCGCCACGTCGTTGTCGGGGATGGATCTTTCCGGTGCGGTGGAGATCCCCGCTCCCATCAAGAAACGCTGACCCGACACTTCCAAACCCGCCCTTCAATTCCCATCGCGCCTTCGCGAAATCCGGCGATGATCCGCGGTCATGGATCGCCCCCAAACGCATAGCAAGGTCATCGGCTACCTGCTCTGGATCTTCGGCTTCACCGGTGCCCATCGCTTTTACTTCGGCCGGCCGATTTCCGGCGCGATCTGGTTCTTCACGCTCGGCCTGCTCGGGATCGGCTGGCTGATCGACCTGTTCCTCATCCCCGGCATGGAGCGGGATGCCTCGCGGCGGTATGCGACCGGTCCCATCGACTACTCGGTGGCGTGGCTGCTCCAGACCTTTCTCGGTCCCTTCGGCGCCCACCGCTTCTACATGGGCAAGATCTGGACCGGCCTCCTGTGGTTGGTCACCGGCGGCCTGTTCCTGGTCGGCTACCTCTACGACTACTGCACCCTCAACGGCCAGATCGACGAGCAGAACTCCCGCGGCTGAGGGTCTAGCTGGCCCAAGCGGCCACGACTTTTCGTGAATTGCTCAAGCCCCAACGGGGCGGGATCCCTCAGCCCCGCCAGCGGGCGGGGCCTTCGAAGCGGCGACCATGGCGGCCTGTAGGGCCGCGAGACGGGTCGAGGTCCGCGACCGACATCAATGGCATATCCGCAGGCTTCTAAGAAAGAGATCGAACCGCGAAATCACGCGAAAGGGCGCGAAATCTGTTAGAAGGATGGCCTCTTCATGCCTTTCAAATTTCGCGTCGTTTCGCGGTTCACTGAAAGCCTCCTCTCGTTCGAAAGAGCCCGCACCAACCATCGGCTGACGCTCATTCCTCGTCCCAATGGAAGTGCTTCAGCTTGAGCTCCCGCGCGCGGCCTTCGGCGACCGGGGCACCGGGGCTGGCGAGTTTCGAATGCTGTTCGGCGATGGCGATGGCGGCATCCCAGCGCTGCGCTCCTTCCAACAAGGTCAGCGCCCGCACGCCGCAGCGATCCACCCAGCGCCAGTCGGCCGGCGCTTGACGGCTGGCGGCTTGGAGCACCGAGAAATAGACGTCGAGCGCTTCGGCCTCGCGCTTCTTGGTCGGCAGCTTCGGGTCGGGCAATTGCTCCAGCACGCGGCCGCGCAGGTACTCGATCTCCGGGCGGTCGCGCGAATCGGCGGGCAACTCGGAAAGGAGAGTCTCGTAAATCTTCAGTGCTTGCGCCAAGGGCGCGGGGTCGGTGCCGGCGCTGTTGTAGAGCGCGTCGCCGAGTTCCAGGCCGACGCGCAGGCGCAGCGGGTGGCCCTTTTTCATCTGCTCGAACCACGGCAGAAGTTCCTTGGCGGCATCGGTCGGGCCCAGCGAGCGGGCTTTCATCAGCCGCGCCGTCTCGGCGAGGTCGCCCTTGCGGGCGATCACCTTGTCGAAAAGGACCAGGCTTTCCTGCTTGGCTTCCGGGGTGGCCACCAGTGCCGAGGCGCGTGCCGCGAGCAGCAGCGCCGCCTCCGCTTGGGGCGCGTCGGGCGCGTCCGCGGCCAGCTTGGCCAGTTCGAGCCGGGCGTCGTTGTAGTCGCCGTTCTCGTAGTGGGCGACGCCGAGTTCGAGGCGGAATTCGTCGCGCCGCGAATCGTTGGGAAAGCCGGTGAGAAACTCCTGCGCCAGCGTGACCGCATCGGCCCAGCGCTTTTCGCGGCCCGCGATGGTGATGCGCGCCAGTGCCAGCGAGGCGGGTGGCAACTCGCCGGCCTGCTCCGGCGAAAGGCTGTCGAGCTGGGCGGTGGCGAAGGCCGGATCCGGCGGCGTGCCTTCCAGCGCCGCCAGTGCGGCAGCCAAGCGCGCCTCGGGAAGGCGCGAATGATCCGGGTGGTCGAGGATGAAGCGGTCGAGCGCCGCCAGCGCCGTCGGGTCCCGGCGCGACGCCAAGAAGAGCGCGCGCTCGAATTCCAGCTCGGTTTTCACGGCCCCTTGCATCGCGGGATCGGCCGCGAGCTTTTGGAAAGCCGGCAAGTCCCCGGCGGCCAGCCGTGCGATCGCGCCGTTCAGCGTGGCACCGCGGCGGGCATCGCCCTCGAGCAAGCTGGCGGCCTTTTCCGATTCGCTGGCGGCGAGCAGGTGGTCTCCGGCGGCGAAGGCACTGGCGGCGGCCGAAAGGGATGCCTCCGCCCGCAGCGCGGGCGCGCTGCTGCTGCCATCGAGCGCGGCCAGCGCCGCGGCGGCCTGGTCGTTGCGGCCATCGGCGAGGTCCCAGCGGGCGCTTTCCAACAACGCGCGCTCCGCCAGCGGATGCGCCGGGTAATCGAGCCGCAGCCGGGTCAAAAGCCGCCGCGCCTGTTCCTTCGAAGCGGAAGACCCCTCGCGGCGAAGTCCGAGCGCGAGATGATAGAGCGCTTGGGTGGCCAGTTCGTCGTCGGCCACGGGAGCGGCTGGCCAGACGCCGGAGCTGCCGTTTCCTCCGGCGATCATGGCGGGTGCCTTGATCACTGGTGGCGGGCACCATTCGCGCAGGCGCGTCAGGATCACGTCGTCGGTCGCGGGCGTCTCCGGCAGGCAATCGAGCAAGGCGGGAAAGGCCAGGCCGATCTTCGGGGATTCGCGCTCCTCCTCGATGAAGGCGATCAGCCCGTCCGTGGCGACCTCGCGGTTGCCGGCGGCAAGTTGGGCGCGGGCCAAGCCCACCGCGGCTTCGTGACGGTAGGCCTTGAAGGCCGGATCGTCGCTCGACTTGGCAAGCAGGGCGGAAAAGATGCCCTCCGCGGCCTTGTGCTCGCCCTTCTCCAACTGTGCCTGCGCCCGCAGCAGCTCGGCGCGGGCGCTTTGCCGCGGCGTCATCCGCACGTTCAGCGGCGGGATCGCGGTGAGGGCCTCTTCGGCGCGGCCCTGTGAAAGCAGGATATCCGCGCTTTCCAAGCGGGCGCGCAGGGCGCTCGCGGCGTCGCGGTCCTTGGTCAGCACGGCCAAGGCTTCAAGCGCCCCGTTCGGATTGCCCAGCGCTTGCAACAGGGCGGCGCGGGTGAACAGGGCCTCGCGGAAATGCGGGGCGGCCGGAGTGATGGCCGGGCCATCGAGTTCGGACAACGCTTCATGCAGCCTCCCGGCGGCGGCCAGCGCCTGCCCTTTCCAGAAGGGAATCTCGGCATGGCCGGCCAGCGCCGGATCTTCCAAAGTCTTGAGCGCCGCCGCGGCCTCGCCAGCCCGGATCCGGGTCTCGACCAAACGCAGCAGGATCGTCCGGCGACCGGCGGCATCGAGGCCGGGCGTCGCCAGCGCCGTTTCGAATCGCAGTGCGGCGACTTCCCACAGCCGGGCCGACAGCGCGTCGAGGCCTTCCTTGAATGCCGGAATGGCGGCCGGTTTCGGGGCCGCGGACAGCATCGTCGCCAGGGGCAGGACGAGCAGGGTGCGGCGGAACATGGGCGGACCGTAACGTGCGGCGGAAGCGATGGCCAGCGGTGAGTCGTTTCAGCGGCCGCCGGCCGCTTCGAGCGAGTTGCTCTGACCCTCCGCCAGGAGCTTCCGCAAATCCGGCGCGCCGATGCCGAGCATGGCCGCGGCTTCCTTCAGGTCGCCCGAATGACGCTCCAGCGCGCGCGCCGCGAGTTCCGAAGCCAGCCATTGCACGGCGTTTTCCCCGGCGGGCACGGCGTCCAGCATGCGGTCGAGCGCTTGCTTCAGCGGGCCCTTCTCGGCGCCCGGTGCCGCCGCCAGCGGAATGTCCGCCGGAAGCAGGACGGTCGAGGAGGCAAGCGCGCAGGCACGGGCAATGGTGTTTTCCAACTCGCGCACGTTGCCCGGCCAGCGGTGGGCTTGCAGCGCGGCGATGGCCTCGGTCGAGAGCCGGATCCGCGCCATGCCGTTCTTGCGCGTGATGCGCTGGAGGAAGTACTCCGCCAGCAGCGGGATGTCCTCCGCGCGCTCGCGCAGCGGGGGCAGGCGGATCTCCACCACATTGAGGCGATAGTAGAGGTCCTCGCGGAATCGACCGGCCGCCACTTCCGCGGACAGGATCTTGTTGGTCGCGGCCACGATGCGCACGTCGGCGCTCAGCGTTTCATTCGAACCGACACGGGAAAAGGTGCCATCCTGCAGGACGCGCAGCAGCTTCACCTGCACCGACAGCGGCATGTCGCCGATCTCATCGAGGAAAAGCGTGCCGCCATCCGCCTGCTCGAAGCGGCCCGCGCGGCGCGCGATCGCACCGGTGAACGAGCCCTTCTCGTGGCCGAAGAGTTCGCTTTCCAAGAGGTTCTCCGGGATCGCCCCGCAGTTGATGGCGATCAGCTCCTGTTGGCGGCGCGGCGAATATTCGTGGATCGCCTTCGCCACGAGTTCCTTGCCGGTGCCGCTTTCGCCGGTGACCAGAACCGGCGCATCCGAGCGCGCGACGCGGCCGACGATCTTGAAAACTTCCTGCAAGGCGCGGGAGACGCCGATGATCTTCACGCGGCCGTCGAGGGCCGGCATGTCGGCGGCCGGTTGTTCGGCCGAGCGGCGGTCCTCCACGATCTGCAACGCGCTTTCCACCACCGGGCGCAACTCGAAGGGCAGCGACTCCTTGCGCATCACGTCGTGCGCGCCGCGCTGCGTCGCCTCGATCACCTGGCCGGTGCTCGGGAAGCCGGTGGTCAGCACCACCAAGGTATTCGGCGAGGTCTGGCGGATCCGGGAAAGCAGCTCGAGGCCATCGTAGGGCTGGAGCAGGATGTCCGCGACGACCACGTCCACCTGGGTTTTTTCCACGACCTTCACCGCATTGTCCGCGTGGTCGCAACGCAGGATGCGCAGGCCCTTCGCGGTCAAGTGCTTGGTGGCCCACTCCAGAAAGTCGTGGTCCTGATCGACGAGAAGAATCGTTGGTTCCGGTGGTGACGCCTCGGCCATGCGCTGCTCGGCAGAGTGTGGGCGGATCCCCCGGAGCGCAAGCGGCGGGTGAGTCAGGTTCCCTTTCGGGAGATGAAAGCTATCAATGCAGGCGGCCTCGCGGCGCAAGTCTCCCTCATATCGAACGCCGCCCCAGGAGCCGGAGGCCCGGACTGCGGCAGCCTGCTGCCGCTCAAAGCCAGCAGCCCTGCTGCGGGGAAGCACCGGGAGACTTGAAGAACAACGAAACGAG
>CBKZPU010000268.1:0-5771 GCA_966696705.1 uncultured Verrucomicrobiaceae bacterium
AGGATGACGACGCCGAGGATGACGACGCCGAGGATGACGACGCCGAGGATGACGACGCCGAGGATGACGATGAGGTAGGCAAGAAAAGCGCCCCTTAAGCGAGCTCCTGACGTCAACCCATGGCCGCGGCGCAGCCGCTTGGACTGCTGCAATCCTTTGCAGCTTTTCGAGTGAACGGCAGCCCACCTCGGTGGAACGCAGCAATCCCCGGGAGATCGCTTCGATCTCACAGGAAGTGCCATTTCCCGGCCCTTCACTCAAAAGCTGCGGATCATCGCAGCACTCCAAGGCCTGCGGCTTTCATGCCACCCGCCGCGGGGTGAATAATGCACGCTCCCGTTTTGCGCGCTGCGTGATTCAAGCGGCCAAACGCAGCGACTTTTCCTCCCTAACTGTTTGAGAGACAGTCGCGACGACTAGCGGCACGGGGTTTGCGATGCTATGCTCCCAACCCCGAATCCAAACCGCCATGAACATGAGGAATCTCGCTCGCACCACCCGGAGCCTCCTGGCCATTTCCGCTTTTGCCCTCGCCACTGCCCACGCTACCCCCGAATTCGTCCCCGAAGATGATGCCGGGCTCGCCGATTTCATTGGCATGACCTTCAGCGCCGATGAACGCCTCGGCGGCGAGGGGATCCGCGTCTCGGTGAACCAAGGCATCGCGACACTTACCGGCCGCGTCGCCACCCTCAACCAAGCCGAGCGCGCGGTCGAACGCACGAAGTCGGTCGAAGCCGTCCGCGGCGTGATTTCCGAAATCAAGATCGCCTCGGCCCGAGCCAGCGACGCGCAACGCGCCGCCGAGATCGCCCGCCGCCTTGCCGCCGCGCCCGGACTCAGCGCGAGCGCTATCACCGTGGCCGTCCGTGACCAATACGCGATCCTCGATGGCCAGGTCGGCACTTGGGACGAACAGGAAATTGCTCGCGAGATCGCCTCGGAAGTGCCGGGAATCGCCGTGATCGACAATCGGCTCACCGCCACCGGCAAGCACTCCCGTGGCGATCGCGCGATCCGCTGGCAGATCCAGCGCGACATCGCCGATGACCCGCTTCACGACGGCTTGAACATCGCCGTCTCGGTGACCGGCGGACAGGTCCGCCTTGCCGGCGAAGTCGGCACACCGGGCGAAAAAGAACTGCTCATCCGTCGCGCTCGCGTCACCGGGGTGAGCGAGGTGAATGGCGACGGCCTTGAAGTGAACCGCAGCCTTTCGATGGAAGGCATGACCGGCAAAGCCCCGGCCCCGAATGCCACCCGCCAAGCGCTCCATGCCGTCTTCAAACACGACAAGCGCTTGAAGGGAACCGACATCACCCTCGATCTCGACGGCCGCACGCTCACCTTGGGCGGCACCACGGCATCCGCCGATGTGAAGACCGTCGCCGAGTCCGACGCCCGCGGTGTGCCGGGCGTGGAGATCGTGATCAACCGCATCATCGTCGCGGATGACCGCCGGGTGGCGGTGAATGAAGCGAATCCTTAATGGCGAGGGTTCCGCTCCGTGCTGCCGGTTGGAATTCCGGCAGCCGACAACCTAGTGGCGACCAGCAAATTCAGAGCCGGATACTTTTCGCCCTTCACGGCGTCGGACGCCGCCACCGCCTCGAACCATTCCTTCTTGGCCGTCGGGTTCATGAGGATCGCGAACAACTCCTCGTTCTCCTTGCCCTGCTTCGTCAGCTCCTCAAGCGCTTGGTCAAACCGCTGGGAAAGCAGCCCTTCATCGATGGCTCGATGAGCCAATAGCAGCGCTGCGCGCGCCTTGTCGCTCGCATACAATTCGCCGATCGTCCGCGCGTCATACGCGATCGTCTCATCGGAAAGAGAGTGCTCGTAGGCCACCTTTCGGCCGTACTTTTCATCGAACCATCGTTCACGGACCACCACCGCCGGATCGTTCCGGATTTGCTCATAGAGCGCGCCTTGGCGCTCCGCGGCACGTAGTATCTCTTCACCCCGTTGGCGCTCGACGATCTCCGAACCCCTGTAGCATGCGAAGCCCGCCGGGAACGCCAGCAGCGAGATGGCCACCTTTGACATGAGCATGGAGGGGCAGGGGCCGGCACCGCGCTTCTTATCCACGAAATGGTGGAATGCCGCCGTCACCGGCCCAAACAGGATCGCACCGGCCAAGCCCGCCACGATGAAATAGACGAGCGGCCCCGGATCGAAGCCCCTGGTATTGGGCTCCGGCATCCCTGCGACGCTCGCGCCGGCCGTTGCCAAAAATCCCGCGGCGAAGGCTGTTAGGACGAGGAGAATGAGGGAGAGGATCGCACCCGCCACAATCGACACGAATTTCATGTGGCCGAATCTTGGACGAGATACCGTCACCCTTCCCATTCAATCCCCGCATCAAAGTATCGCGGAATTCGATACAAGATGGCGCTCACTTCTTTCTCGGATTATCGCGCCTTCCGCGTGATTTTGCGGTTCGCTCGTATCCTAACAGCCCGGCCTACGACTTGAGGAACTCCAGTTCCTCGACGGGACTGTAGAGACCCGCTGCAACCCTCGCTTCATACCAGAACTGCAGTTCCCGTTGCTCCCGCCTGCGCACTTCTTCCGCATCCATGCGCACCAGGTCCAAGCCGACGGTCCGGCGGCAATGAAGCTCCGCCACCTGCATCGGGCTGCCTTTGGCGAGGGCGAAATCGAAGCCTTCGAACTGAGGCCCCACCCATTCCCGGGTGCCGGTGGCAATGATCCGGCCAGCCGGTGTGAAGCTGCGGAAATGCAATTCCCGGGTTTCCTTCAGCTTCCGGGCCATCACCTCCCGGTGGATCATGGGAATGGCGACGTGGCAGCCATCGGGTGACAGGAACACCAATTCGTTGCCTTGGTCGTAGCACGCGGGACTGCCAAAGCGCTCCGCATACACCAACGACCAATCCGCCAGCGAGGTGCCGGCCGTTTCGGCCTGCCACGCCGCCAGCAATTCCCGGTCCGCTTCCCCGGGCGTCAGCCACTCGCGCTCGCTCCAATGAAAGGCGTACATCTCCGAGGGCTTTTTCAACTGCGACCGGAACCGCCAGGTCCGCAACCTGCCCCCCAACCCGCTGCCATGAACCTGCCGCCAAAACGCCAGCGGCAGGAGGTCCAAGCGAATCTTGAAAACCTTCCGCTTCACCCTCTCCGGCTGATTGCCGACTGCCCGTAATGCCAGTCCCGCCAAGGCTCCCGGACTCAAACCCTTGATCCACAGCCAGCCGTCCCGGAGGCGGGTGCAATGCCATCCTTTCTCCAATCCACCCCAAGTGGCCACGCCGAGGAGGAGGACCAATGACACGCCCACCATCCCGCCAGCCCACTTCGCGATCTCGAAGACTTCGTCGTATCTCCTCGTCATGATTGGATACGCCGCCATCAGCGGGAAAATCACCACCACGGGCACCAGCAGCGCCACGGTCAGCCGCCGGCGCCACTGCGCGCGCCGGGTGATCGACCGGATGGCCGGGACCGAGATGTAGCCATACACGTGAGCTGGTGCGGTGCGCACCTTCGTGCCGCGGAACAGGAACTGGCCAGCCATCCCGATCAACATCGCCCAGAGCACGGACACCCGTCCTCCCCGCATCGCTTGAAAAATGATGTAGCCCAGCACCGGCAGGATGCCAACCGCAGTAAGGGCGATGCCTTTCCCATCGAGCGGCACCGGCAGTTTCATCGCCATCGGAGTCAAAGGCCCACCCTTGCCATGGCCGTCCAAATCCACCTTTGGAAGCACCGTCCCCTCGCGAACGACGAGATAGTCGCCTTCCACCCGCCACACGCCCTGTGCATCGGTCGCGGCCACCTCTTCCACAGGTGGCGCGTAGGGATTGAGCGCATCATCAGTCACGACGGCATTCCAGCGTCATGACGTCCGCGCGACAAGGATGCTTCCGGTCCGTCTCACGACGCTTGCGCTGCCTCCTCCCAATCGCCCGGCATTTCCACTTCTTCGAGCGGGCCGTGAATGCCGGCGGCTTGCAAGAGCGCGGCGTGATCGTCCGCTTCCTTTTCTAACAGGCGCTTGAGCTCATCGTCGCTTTCCACCGCCATCGGCGTCGCTCCCTCGGAGCGCCGGAGATGACGCGACCACGCCCGGACCGGGCTCCCCTTCACCCGCCGGAAATCGAGATAAGCGGGAAGCTTCGGGAAAGGCGGCTGGCTGGAAGTGACCAGGCAGCGGCCGTCGGTGGTCCACGTGCGGAAGTCGGTCTGGCAGACTTCGACATACGCGCGGGCCTTGGAGATCCGGGCCAGCGTGATGTGGCAGAAATGCCGGCGATCCGGCGACGCGAACCGGGCAGTCAGGATGCGCAGATCGCCCTGCGGGGAATCGAGACGGCTGCATCCGAGATCCTGCCAAGCGGCGAACTCCGGCTCGCTGCGCAGCTTCGCGATCCGCGCGGCGAGGTCTTCATCCGGCCGCACCCCGCGCCGCGATTCGCTCCAGTGGAAGTTCCTCCGGACGAAGGACGGCGAGCGGGTCGCCTTCATGATCGCCACGACCAGCACCAACAAGGGATTGCGGCGCGGTCCAAGCAGGATCCCCAGCGGTAGCCGGTGCTGATAGAGCGTGTAAACCTTGCGGGTTCGTTCCGGCGGCGGCTCGGGAGACATCGCGGCGAGCTTCGCCAGCGATGTGGCAGGCACGCCCGACAGATAGAACCAGCCGCCCGTGTGGTGCATGCATTTCAAGCCGCGCTCCATTGCCAGCCAGATCAAGGAACCGAAGAAGCAAGCCAGCATCATCAACCCCACCGGCACCGTGAACCCCACCGCCCACCAGTACTCCCTCGCGTCATCGCCGTAGATGTAGTCCTTCTCGAAGAGGCCACCAAGGAGGAGCAGAATAAAGGCAACCAAGGCAGTCATCGTCAGCCAGCCCCGCCAGCGGTCACGGCGGGCACGGGCCTTGAGCTCGGAGAGGGATAGGTAGCACTGGATGTTTGCCACCGTCTGGCTGACCTTCGAGAAGCGATACAATAACCGCCTGCTCACAAAAAACACCACGAGTCCTTCCAGCACGGCCGCCCGATCGAAGACGTTCGCGATGAACATCATCACCAGCACCATGATCACGATCGGCACCAAGAACATGAGCCCCGACGTGCCCGAAGCCATCGCGAAAACCTGGTGCGACGTGGTCAAGCCGCTGCCGTCATCTTCACCGAGCAAGGACACCGGCGGCAGCCGCGCCCCATCGCGCACCAGCAGATGATTGCCATGCACCATCCACAACCTCGCGGCCTCGGGAGGGGCCAATGTCTCCGCCGCCACCGGCGGGGCATAGGGATTGAGCGCATCGTCTGGCATGACCTTACTCCAGCGTCATGAGTGGATGGAGACAAGGCTCCATGAAGGCCACTTCCTCGAACGAACTCACTTCCGCGGCTCCGCCCAGCTTCGTCGTCTGCGCGGCATTCATCTTGCTCCGGGTGATCACCACGCGTCCCTTCTCCTCCACCCTCGCGAGCTTCTACCAATAGCGCCGTGACGCCGATTCCGCGAATCTCTTTACTTCAAGCACCAACGGTGCGGAATCCCTCAGCCCCGCCCAACGGGCGGGGTTTTCCGACGCAGGGAATCCGGAGGGCTGAAGGCCCGATATATTGGGAGAGGACAGAACCGGCATGAGGACCCCATCCCGCGACACTGGCTTGCCGGAAAGATGTCCGCTCGATGACGATGCGGGCTCGACACGTCTCGCGGCCCTTCAGGCCGCCATGGGCTTCCATCGACCAACCCAGGGCGACGCTACGCTTGCCCTGGGCTGA
>CBKZPU010000269.1:0-5759 GCA_966696705.1 uncultured Verrucomicrobiaceae bacterium
CAATCACCAATCGGAGTGTTTGGAAGAATGAAAACGGCTCGCGCCTGGACCAGCCCGCATCGCTGGCGGGCGATTCACGTGGGAGACTCCGCGATTGGCGTCAGCGGTCCTGTCTTTTCAGGCAGTCTGATTGATGATTGGAGGATTGATGATTGGTGATTCCTCCCCCCCGCTCCATGCCGACCATTCATGGACACCATGACCTGTCGATGAATGCGACCAATAGATTTTCCCTCCGCTGGCCCGGCCGATGCTTTTTCAGGCACCGAACCGATGAAACTCAGCGACCTCAAGTCTTCTGGCCACTGGCCGACCTTGCTCACGGCATTCCTCTACTTCGACTTCTCCTTCATGGTCTGGACGCTCTTGGGAGCGCTCGGGCCTCAGATCGCGGAAAGTCTGCACCTGACCGCCGGCCAAAAGGGCGTGATGGTCGCCATCCCCATCCTCGGCGGCGCGATCCTGCGGCTCGCGCTGGGACTGCTGGTGGACCGGATCGGCGGCAAGACGACGGGCATCATCGCCCAGTTGCTGGTGATGGCCTCGCTGGCCTGCGGCTGGATCTTCGGACTCCAGAACTTCCACGCGACGCTGGTGTTCGGCTTCACGCTCGGCATCGCTGGCGCTTCCTTCGCGGTCGCGCTGCCGCAGGCCGGCCGCTGGTACCCGCCGAACATGCAGGGCGTGGTGCTCGGCCTCGCCGGTGCCGGCAACATCGGCGTGGTGCTCGATAGCCTGATCGCCCCGCGGCTCGCGGCGGCTTATGGCTGGCAAGCGGTGTTCGGTTTCGCGCTGATCCCGGCGGTCTTCACCTTCCTGGTGTATGCGATCTTCTCGAAGGACGCCCCGGTCGAGGTGGTGAAGAAGAAGTTCACCGACTACGTCCGCCTGCTGAAGGAAAAGGACGCGCACTGGTTCTGCTTCTATTACACCGTGTCGTTCGGCGGCTTCGTCGGCCTGGCGAGCTACTACAATCTCTATTTCCGCTCCGAGTTCGACCTCTCCGCGGTCAAGGCCGGCGACTTCGCGGCCGCCTGCACCGCGGTGGGCGCACTGGCCCGGCCGATCGGCGGCGCGATCTCCGACCGCATCGGCGGGATCCGCTCGATGCTCGTCCTCTTCTCGGTCGCCGGCGCCTTGCTGCTGGTCGCCGCGGGCATCCACTCGTTCTGGCCGAATGTCGTGCTCTTCCTCGGTGTCAGCGCCGCGCTCGGGATGTGCAACGGCTCGATCTTCCAACTCCTGCCGCAGCGCTTCGGCAAGGACATGGGCGTGATGACCGGTCTGGTCGGCTGCGGCGGTGGCGTGGGCGGCTTCTACCTCGCCAGCTCGCTCGGCTTGGCCAAGCAGAGCTTCGGCTCCTGCGCGCTCGGCTTCATCGCCTTCTCGGTGCTGTGCTTCGTGGCGGTCACCGGCCTGGCGCTGGTCAAGACCCGCTGGCGCACCACCTGGGGTGCCGTGGCGAACGCCCGGATTTGATTTGAGACTTTGTTCATGGTTCGCGACTTGTGAAAAAAGAGCCGGGAGGGTCACCTCCCGGCTCGCTTCGTTTTTCTCTCCCGCATGAAGATCCGCTCTTCGTTTCACGCCCTGCCCCGCGACGACGGCCGGCCAACGTCGGACGCCGTTTCATTGACGACGTGGAACAGCAGCTTTCTCGCCGCGCTGGCCGATGGCGCCGGCACCGCCCCGGCGGCCCGCGAGGCGGCGGAGCACGCGGTTTCGCTGATGGCGACGCACTATCGCAGCCACCCGCTGAGCTGGACGCCCGGCAAGGCGCTGCGCGAAACGGTCCGGCTGATCAACCGCACGCTCTGGAACGAATCGAACGCCCGCTTCGGCCGCCCGGAAATGGTCTGCACGCTTGCGGTGGCGCTTTACGACGAAGGCTTCCTGACCCACGTCGGCATCGGCGACTCACGCATTTATTTGCTGCGGTCCGGCGAGCTGACCCAGCTCACCACGGACGATGTCGATCCCGAGTCCCCCCTGCGACTGACGCGCGCCCTCGGTGCGGAGGAAACGCTGAATCCGCGCACCTACAAGATCTCGCTGGAGCCGGGAGACGTCGTGTTTCTCTGCTCGGACGGCATTCACCACCACCTTTCGGACGAGGACCTGAAAGCGAGCCTGCTCGCCGAGACCTCGGCCCGCCACCTCGCCAAGCAGGCCCGCGATGCCTCGCCGGAGGAAACCCGCGACGACTGCGCGGCGATCCGCATCGAGATCGAGTCGCTGGGCTGGACCGAACGCCGCGAGGACCACCAGCTTCCCATTCCGGAGAAACTCGCCGCCGGTCAAAAGCACGATGGCTGGACGCTGCTGCGGTCGTTCGGCGCGAACGACCGCTGCTGGCTGGCCGAGCGCGAAGGCTGCCGGCAGGTGATGAAATTCGCGCCGCTGGAAGCCGCCGATCAACCGCCCATCGCCCATGCGTTCCTGAAGGAGACGTGGAATGCGGTGCGCTTCTCCGCCGACCCGCCCTTCGTCAAGGCGTGGGAGAATCCGGCCCGGACCTCGCTCTATTACATCATGGAGTTCGTCGATGCCCCGGGCCTCGCGACCCTGCTGAAACAACGCCGGCTCCAGGTCGATGAAGCGGTGCAACTCGGGCTCTTCCTCGTCGATGCCGCCATCCGGCTGCTGCGCCACGACCTGGTCCACGGCGACATCAAGCCGGAGAACATCCTGATCGGCTCGTCCTACGATTCGGTGTTCTTCAAGATCATCGACCTGGGCTCGTGCTGCGAAGTCTTCTCGCACCACTCGCGGGCCGGCACGGCGAGCTACCTGGCACCGGAGCGTTTCCAGAACGCCCCGATCAGCGAGCGGACCGAGATCTTCTCGATCGGCGTCACGCTCTATGAGGCCCTGACCGGCCAGCTTCCCTTCGGCCAGATCGAGCGTTTCCAGACGCCGCTCTTCCGCGACCCGAAACCGCCGAGCACCCACAACGCGCTCATCCCGCCGTGGCTCGACGCGGTGATCCTGCGCGCCTGCTCGATTCAACCCGACAACCGCTACTCGCACTTGAGCGAGTTGCTCTTCGATCTTTCGAATCCGCAGAAGGTCCGCCCGTGGCACAGCGACAGCGCGCCGATCATCGAGCGGCACCCGGTGCTGTTCTGGAAATGCGCGGCGATCTTCTTCGCACTGGTGGCCGCCGCCCTGGCCATCAAGCTCGCCTCGATGCATCAGTGAAACTTGTGCGTTCGCGCACTCCGGATGAGCCCGGCGAATGCATCGAAACTTGGCACGCGCGCCGGGACTCAAGCTTGGAAATCCATGGATTTCACGACCATCTGCCGGCGATTCGGGTCAGAATGACGCATCCATGCGTTTCACGCATGACTGGCAGCAGCGCCGATGAGACGCGTCGATTTCAAGACCTCCGATATGAAGAGACCGCAGTTGGTGCATGAGATTTCGCCTCATGCATCTCATTGCCACGTTGGCACGCTGGCCTGAAGAAAGCTTTTCCCATGGCGATTCACATCCTCGCCATGAACCAAAGCCAACCACTGTCGCGCCGCGACTTCCTCGGCCGCTCCACCAAAGCCACCGCCCTCGGTCTCCTCGCTTCCGGCCTCCCCGCCGGATGGGTCGGAGCACAGACCGCTTCCGATGCCCCTGAGACCGCCAACGTCAACTTCGGCATCATCGCCCTGACCGACTGTTCGCCGATCGTGATCGCGCACGAGAAGGGTCTCTTCAAGAAGTACGGGATCAACTCCACGGTCACCAAGGGCGCGAGCTGGGCGGCCATCCGCGACTCGCTGGCCAATGGCGACATCCAGGCGACCCACATGCTGATCGGCATGCCGATCGCCTCGACCATGGGCCTCGGCGGCGCGCCGAAAGTCCCGATGGTGGTGCCATGGTTGCTCAACCGCAACGGCCAGTCGATCAGCCTCGCCAAGTCGCTCAAAGGCAAAGTCGGCGCCGATCCCAAGCCGCTCAAGCCGCTGGTCGATGCCGCCAAGGCCGCCGGCACGCCGATGACCTTCGCGATGACCTTCCCGCCGGGCACCCACGCGATGTGGATGCGCTACTGGCTCGCCGCCGGCGGCATCAATCCCGGCGACGCGGCCGGTGCGGGCGCCGACATTTCCCTCATCACCATCCCGCCGCCGCAGATGGTGGCGAACATGCAGGTCGGCAAGATGGACGGCTTCTGCGTGGGCGAACCGTGGAACGCGAAGACGATCAACGACGACATCGGCTTCACCGCGATCAACACCCAGGCGATCTGGAAGGATCACCCGGAAAAGGTCTGCGCCTTCAAGGAGGACTTCGCCGCCAAGAACCCGAAGACCGTGAAGGCGGTGCTCAAGGCGCTCCACGAGGCGAGCGTGTGGCTCGACAAGATGGAGAACCGCCCCGAGCAGGCGAAGATCGTCAGCGCGCCGACCTACATCAACTGCCCGCCGGAGCTGATCCTCGGCCGCCTGCAAGGGAAGTACGACATGGGCGACGGCCGCAAGTTCCGCGACCCCGACTACATGATCTTCAGCGACCGCAACTGCAACTACCCGCAGCCGAAGTACTGCAAGTGGTGGCTCACGCAGCTCCGCCGCTGGGGCTTCACCGACGGCGCACCCGACTATGAAGGCGTGACCAAGCAGGTGATGCGCACCGACATTTACGAAGAAGCGATGAAGGAGATCGGCTACGCCCACGGCGGCATGAACGAATCCACCGAGTCGCTGTTCGACGGTTCCGTCTTCGATCCGAAGGGCGACATGGAAGCCTACGCCGCCTCCTTCGCCGTCAAGACCCCCAAGGGCTGATCCTCTTCCTGGTTGCACATCGGTTCCCCGCGGGCGCCCGGCGTCCGGACGTCCGCGGGCTTTCTTCCTCGCTCGTTTCCTGACATGAAATTTCTCCAATCCCTCAAGCTCGATATCATCCTTCTGCCGCTGGTCGGCATCATGCTCTGCCTCGGCGGCTGGGCGGTCATCGCCGGCCACGCCACCACCTCCACGATGGTGGATGACTGGGGCGACACCGTCACCAAGACCGAGCGCCACGGCATTTCCAAGAATCTCCCCTCGCCCACCGAAACGTGGACCGCGAGCAAGCCCTACATCGTCGAGCCGGTCGCCAAGCGCGGCGAACTCGACCAGGGCATCCTGCGCTTCGCCTGGCTGTCGCTGAAACTGGTCGCGCAGGGGTATTTCATCGCGCTGCTGGTCGGCACGCCGGTCGGCTTCCTGCTCGGCCTGTCGAAGAACTTCACCAAGGCCTTCGACCCCATCATCCAGATCCTGCGCCCGGTCTCGCCGCTCGCGTGGCTGCCGCTCGGCATGGTGCTCTTCAGCGGCCTGAGCATCGCGGATGCGAACGGACGCGTGACATTCGGCACGTCGGATGCTGCCGCATTGTTCACCATCGCCATCTGCGCCATGTGGCCCACCGTGCTGAACACCGCCGTCGGCGTCCGCGCCGTCCCGCAGGATTACCTGAACGTGGCGAAAGTACTAAAGCTCTCGAAGATGAAGACGCTCTTCAAGGTACTCATCCCCTCGGCGCTGCCCTACATGTTCACCGGCTTCCGCCTCTCGCTCGGGATCGCCTGGCTGGTCATCGTCGCGGTGGAAATGCTGATCGGAAAGCCCGGCGTCGGCGGCTTCCTGTGGCAGCAATACAACGCCAACAGCTACGCCCACATCATCCTGTCGATCCTCACCATCGGCGTGATCGGCTACGTGCTGGACCGCTTGATGAGTGTGGTCGAGGGCCGCTTCCGGACCGCCTGA
>CBKZPU010000270.1:0-5720 GCA_966696705.1 uncultured Verrucomicrobiaceae bacterium
GCTACAGGGTGGCCTGCCCCTCGGAGCCTCCGACGAAGTGGGGTGACGTTAAAGCAAGCTTCCCGCAAATATCGCCTTTCGTCCGGTGCGGGGTTCAGGGTTTGGCCGCCGGTTTCTTATCGTCTTTGGGCTTTTGGCAGGCGCAGGCGAAGCAGCCGCAGGGGCAGCGCTCGTTGCCGCGATAGGCCTTGCACGCCGCAAAATCGATGCAGTTCATGCTGTATTGATTGCCTGGATCGTCTTCGACCGACCAGCCACTCAGATTGCGATGCTTTTGGTTGCCCGACCGTTGCGGCTGGATCTCTCCAGAGGTGGTGTAGTGGTTATTGTTCCCGCCCGCCCCGAAGGGTCTGGCGGGCTTTCCCAAACGGCCGGCCAAGCCTTTGCCCGGATCCGGTGCCGCGGGTGCAGGCGCGGGTGCCGGGAGCACCGTGCGCACCGCCGGCTTCGCCGCGGACTTCGCACCCGCCGGACGAACCCTCACGGAATCCTTGGCGATGGAGAACTCCACGCCGGCTTGCCCGCCGAGATGACGGAGAGCCTCCCAGAACGGAACCGATTTCAGGTCGAGGGTCAGCTCGTAGCGTGGCTTGAAGTCCGCGGGCAATTGGACGACGAAGGGGACCCGCACGGCATTCTGCGAGGACGCCAGTGCCTGCATCTGAAGATAGACGAGGGCGTCCGTGAACTCCGCGTCGTAAAAACGGACCTCGGGCAGAATCTGGGATTCGAGCTGTCGCTGGAGCGGCGGTTTAAAGGCAGGCGGCTCATCGGCAAACGCGGGGCCGCCCGCGAGCAAACCGCCGATCACGAGCCCGCCCAGGAAAGTGACAGGCTTCGTCCCCAGTGCCTTCACCAGGAAGCATGGACGGCTGGGAGTTTTCATGGCGTGGAAGAAAAGGTTGTGAGTTGAGTTGCGGGTTTTTCAGCCCGACCGCGCGGGCCGGGCAAAAACCGAGTTCATGAGGAGGGGAGCGCCGATGAGCACGGCCTTGGATCCCACGACCTGGCACTCTAGCGCGAAGCGATCGGGGACGTGTCAAAAGAGTGTCAAAACCCGGTTCGGCTCTGTCGTTCACGCAGGCGCGGTGGCCTGCCCCTCGAAGCCGCAGGCGGAGTGGGGTGGCGCTGCGGGAGGCCGCCGGTGAGGTCGGCTTTTCCCGTGCTCCCGCATTCTCACGAATGCGCCTACGGAGGGGACTGGCTTCCGCTTCCCCACTAACGCTCACCCTCCGCTGGCAAGGCGCGGGAGGCCTCGTCGCGGATTTCCGGGTGGCGGATCTTGCCGCCGAGATTCGCCGTCCACGCCATGGCACCCGCCGCGGCCAGCGCGAGCGCGACGAGACCCAGCTCCAAGGCCAGGGGCGGTTCCTTGCCGCGAAACAGTCCGAGCCCTGCCAGCGCCAACGCGCCCACCACCAGCGCCGCCGCGAAGGCGACCTTCGCCGCGTCCTCGTGCGGCTCGATCACCCGCTCGGTCACGCCCGGCAAGCGCTCGGCGATTTCCTCGGCCGGCTCGCCGGTGAGATACGCCGGGATCGCCAGCAATGCGACGATCACCAGGGCACCCATGCCCGCCTTCGTCAGTTCCTGGCTGCGCCGGACGATGCCGTAGGCGAGCAGGCATACCGCGAACCCCATGCCGACGACCGGCAGATGGTTCAGCATCAGGTGAAGATGGACTGGATTCATGGCACCACGGCTTTCCCGCCGATAGCCCTGACTCTAGCTCACGCCGCCCCGATCCGCTCTGCGGATCTTTGCGAAGCCTGTGCCCAGCTTGTCGCGGCGGGAAGGCGACGGCCCATAAGATCTCAGCGCCGCGAATCGACGCCCAAGGGCGCGAATCGGCGTCGATGCCCGTCCATGCGCGGTTAGGAAATTTCAAAGGCGGAGGCCCTGAGGACTTGGCCAAGCGGCCATGCCGGCGCTAGTTTGCCGGAACCATGGCGACCACGGAATTCCGCAAGAGCTTCGGGGATTTCAGTCGCGCCATCGAGCAAGGGCGCGCGGCGGTGTATCGTCGCAATTTCGCGTCGCGGACCTACGAGTACATCGGCCGCTACATCAAGGAACTGACCGGCTACGACCAGACCGAGTTGACGCCGGAGCTGTGGGATTCGCTGATCCTGCACACCGAGCAGAAGGGCGAGCTGCAGCACCTCGAACTCGCGGAAGCGAACCGGCTGGTGCGTTCCGGGCAGGTGGAGCGGTGGCAGGCCGATGTCGAGATCCGGACCCGCTCGGGCGAGATCCGCTGGGTGACGGACATGTCCACGGTGCTCCGCGATGCGGAGGGCGCCTGCTTCGGCTGCCTGGGCGTGCTGCAGGACATCACCGAGCGGAAAGTCTCCGAGCAACGGCTGGCCCGGCTGAGTGAGGAACTCCACCGCCGCAATGTCCAGATGGAGGCCGATCTGGCGATGGCGCGGGAAGTCCAGCAGGCGCTGATCCGCAGCATGCCGGGAGAATTCCCCCGCGGCGCCGGCCCGGACACCCCGCGGCTCCGTTTCTCCAAGCGCTACCTGCCGGCCGAGATGCTGGCGGGCGATTTCATGGAGATCCTGCCGACCAATGGCGATGAGGTCGGGGTCTTCATCGGCGATGTGATGGGCCACGGCGTGCGGGCCGCGTTGCTGACCACCTTCCTGCGCGGCCTGATGGAGGAACTCGTGCCCGTCATCAGCGACCCCGGCCGTCTTCTCACGAAAATGAACCGCAGCTTCCGGTCGGTCTTCGGCCAAGCCGACGATCTGATTTTCGCGACGGCGATCTACCTGGTCATCGACGTGCAGACCGGGCGGACGCGCTTTGCCAATGCCGGGCATTCGAAGCCGCTCCACCTCCAGCCCGGCACCGGTGCCCTGAGCACGCCGGGAGGCCGCTGCCAACCGGCGCTCGGGATCATCGAGGACATTCCATTCACCACCTCCGAGTTGACGCTTGGCGAAGGCGAGTCGCTGCTGCTCTACACCGATGGATTGTTAGAAGCGGCGGACGACGCCGCGCAGCAGTATGGCCGGGAGCGCTTGCTCGACTACCTGCAAGGGCATCTGCAATCGGAGACCGATGAGCTGCTGGACGGGCTGATCGGCGAGGTGCGTGGGTTTACCGGCTCGGAGGCTTTTGAGGACGACGTGTGTTTGCTGGGGATTACGCGGCGGTAGCGGTTCCGCGGAGCTGCAACGGCCGGAGAGGTGGCTTCCAGGGTTTGCCTTTTGCAAGATCGCCGTCATTGGACAGGCGTTAGAACCTGCGCTAGGAATGTAGGTTCCTGAACTGAAACCTGACCAAAACACCATGAAAGCATCCCTGATTCCCGCCATCTTGGCTTCCCTGTTCGTGGCTGCCTGCGAGCAGAAGGAAGAAACCACGATCCAGACTCCGCCGGCCGAAAAGAAGGACACCGTCATCGTGACGCCGCCCGCGGGTGAATCGACGACGGAGAAAAAGACCGAGAAGAGCGAAACCACCGTCAAACCCGATGGCACGACCACGGAGAAAAAGACGGAAACAGAGACGGAGCAGAAGTAGTTCACTTCGTTTCCTCGCGTGAGGCTCAAGCGGCCGGAGATCACCCCTCCGCGCCGCTGGCGTTTGGCCTTGGAGGATGAGCCGTTTCCGTTCGCGGAAGCCACGGAGGACCGACACGGTCGGCCGCCGCGGAAGTGCACATGACTTCCCCGAACGGCTGCCGTTCCGCTGCCATGCGCGGCTTTCATCATCGATTCTTCGTTGCCGCGAGTCCTGCCGCGGTTAGGATAAAGATCATGTCTGGCTTGATCGTCCGTTCGGTCTCGCGCATGGCCCCCCTCTGGCTCACCTGCGGTGGTCTGTTCGCCCAAGTTTCACCCAACCCGACGGCTCCTCCGAAGCCGGCCCCACCGAAGATCGAGCCGGGGCTGGAAGAGGCGGTGAATTGGAAATGGAGCGTCGCCCCATCGGCCACGAGCGCCTGGGGCATGCCACTGCCTGAGGAACTGGCCCCGAGGCCCGGCGCGGGTCCCGGCAGCGCCGCTCCCGGCGCCATGGAGCCGCGGCCGACGACCTATGAAGTGAAGAAGGGCGACGCGTTGGTCAAAATCGCGCGGAAGTTTTTCATGACGGTCGATCAACTCAAGCAGTTCAATGGCTTGAAGGACGACCGCATCATCATCGGCCAGATCCTGCGGATTCCCACGCCCGAGGAGATCCTCAAGCTGGCGCCGCCCCCGCCACCACCCCCGCCGCCGGAGGCGAAATCCAAGCCGAAATCCAAGGCCGGCGCGAAGAAGGGCAAGGGCAAGGGCGATGACGACAAACCCGCGAATCCCCTGGAGGCCGAACCCACGACCTACGAGGAACTGGTGCGGGAGACCGTGTTGATCCAGGTGTTCCTGGATCGCGAGATGTTCTCGCCGGGCGCGATCGACGGCAAGAGCGGGCCGACCTTCCAGAAGGTCAGCCAGATCTATCAGGAGACCCACCCGGACGCCGGGGACCGGGCCCAACTCAAGGCGAAGGCCTTGTCGGCGGTGAAGCAGCCGTACACGAGTTATCTGCTGAAGGCGGAGGATTTCAAATTCATCAAGCCGCGGAAGGAGGAAGTGGTGGCAACTCAGGGCGGCAAGTCCCCTCCGGGCGCAAGGAAAGCGCCGGCCAAGAAGAAGAGAGCCGCCAATACCGCCACGACCGCCCCGCCGGTGCCGCCGCTCACGTATGAGGAAATGGTCGCGGCCGACTTTCTCGGCTACACCAGCGTGTGGGAATTCGTCGCCGAGCGGTTCCACTGCGACGAAGGCTTCCTGCGCGAGCTCAATTCGAAGCTCAAGGCAGCGCCGGACGTCGGGACCATCTTCCAAGTGCCGAACGTGGTCCCCTTTGAAATCGAAAAGGCGCTCGATGCCCCCTTGCAGCCCGCCGCGGATCCGCAGCAACCGGTGACGGCCGCAGTGGTGGGCTTGTCGCGCTTGGAGATCTCGCGCAACGGAAAGCTCGTCGCCATCCTGCCCATCGCGTCGGCCCGCCCCGGACTTCATGGACGCGGCACCTGGACCGTGCTCGATGCCATCCCGCAGCCGCGCCTGGCCACCCTGCGCGAGCCGCGCGAAGCTCCGAAAGCTCCGCCCACCACGGCATCGACAACGCCCGGGCAACCAGTGGCGCCTGGGGACGCGCCACCGCTGGCCGCGCCCCAGTTCCTCCCCGCCGGGCCTAACAACCCGGTCGGGATCGTGTGGATCCACCTTGCCAAGGCGAACAGCACCGATCCCCTGCCCTACGGCCTGCACGGCACCAGCATCCCCGCGCGGATGAAGTCGCAGGAAGGCATCGGCGGCTTCCGCCTCGCGAATTGGGACATCGCCCGCGCGGTAAGGCTGCTGCCCGCCGGCACGGAGTTGCAGTGGAGGGCGCAGTGATGAGGGAGACCGGATCCGGCCGGGGTGCGCGAGCGAGAGATCCGCGCACACGGATGACGGCTCAACTTTAGCTTATTTGAAATTCAACTCCTTCCGATTTCCTGCTGGGATTTTTTTCTGCTGATCCGCTACGGTCCGGCCCGTGACTGTTCGCCACACCCTTTCGCTCATCCCCGCCCTGCTGCTGCTCGCCTCGTGCGATGAGGTCCTCAAGTCCGCAGCGGGCGGCGGCAAGGGCGGCTCCATCGCGAACGAAGTCCGGATTGCCTCCGACTCGAAGCCCGAGATTGTCGCCGCCTTCGAGGCGATTTCCCACGCCAC
>CBKZPU010000271.1:0-5647 GCA_966696705.1 uncultured Verrucomicrobiaceae bacterium
ATCATGGCGAAGTGGTGCCTCGCCCACCACAAGGAGAACTTCCTCTACACCCATTGGGACGAGATCTGCGACATCTGCGCCGCCTACGATGTCTCCTTCTCCATCGGCGATGGCCTGCGCCCCGGCTCGGTCGCGGACGCCAATGACAAGGCCCAGTTCGGCGAACTCGAAGTGCAGGGCGAGCTCACCAAGCGCGCTTGGGCGAAGGGCTGCCAGGTCATGAACGAAGGCCCCGGCCACGTGCCGATGCACATGATCGAGGAGAACATGGCCAAGCAACTCGAGTGGTGCCACGAGGCTCCCTTCTACACGCTTGGGCCGCTCACCACCGACATCGCCCCCGGCTACGACCACATCACCAGCGGCATCGGTGCCGCCATGATCGGTTGGTATGGCTGCGCCATGCTCTGCTACGTCACGCCAAAGGAACACCTCGGCCTGCCGAACAAGAAGGACGTCAAGGACGGCGTCATCACCTACAAGCTCGCCGCCCACGCCGCCGACCTCGCCAAAGGCCACCCCGGTGCCCAGTACCGCGACAACGCCCTCAGCAAGGCCCGCTTCGAGTTCCGCTGGGAAGACCAGTTCAACCTCGGTCTTGATCCCGAAACCGCCCGCGAGTTCCACGATGAAACTCTCCCCCAAGACGGCGCGAAGACCGCCCACTTCTGCTCCATGTGCGGCCCGCACTTCTGCTCGATGAAGATCACCGAAGACGTGCGCAAATACGCAGCGGAACAGGGAATTTCCGAAGAGGAGGCCCTAGAGAAAGGCATGGAGGAGAAGAGCCAGGAATTCGTCGAGAAAGGCGCGGAGGTTTACACGCCGGCGTAGCGAACCCCGCATGGATCGGGCCGTTGGCCCCCGATCGTGACGCGCGATGCCAGTCCTGGGCCGTTGGCCCAGGCTGGTATAGATCGCGCCGTTGGCGCTTGAAAATCGCGTCACATTGCGACCCACCACAGCGGCACGTCGCGCTGCCGACTTGCCTTAGACTGGGCGATTCGTCTCATTCCTCCGCCCACAGATCTCTTCCGGGCCAACGGCCCATGCCATACCAGCCTAGGCCGCAGGCCTAGGACCCGCGGCCACCCACAAGAACAAGGGCCAACGGCCCGCCCCATTCGAAGCACTGGAAATCCCCCCTCCCATGCCGCAATCCCTCAGCCTGAACCTCCTTCATCTGGTCTTCAGCACAAAGGACCGCATGCCATTGCTCACGCCGGACATCCGTCCGCAACTCCACGCTTATCTCGCCACCGTCGCCCGTCACGGCGATGGCGAATGCTACCGGGTCGGCAGCGTGGCGGATCATGTCCACCTTGCGGTCCGGCTTTCCCGCACGGTTACGATGGCCGATCTGGTCAGCGAGTTGAAGACCTCGTCCTCGAAGTGGCTCAAGGAGCAGGCTCCCGGCCTTTCGAAGTTTTCATGGCAACGGGGCTACGGCGCGTTCTCCATCGGCCCGAAAGATCTGGATGCGGCGATCGCTTATATCGACGGGCAGGAAGAGCATCACCGGACGAAGACCTTTCAGGACGAATACCGCGGCTTCCTGCGGCACTACGGGATCGAATTCGATGAACGTTACGTTTGGGATTAGGCGGGCCGATGGATCGGGCCGTTGGCCCTCCGGAATGGTTGGACCTTCGTATCCTAGGCCTGCGGCCTAGGCTGGTATGGGACGCGCCTTTGGCGCTTGGGAGACATCAGTGGAGAGAGTGCATGGGGTCTGAATGAAGCGATCTATCCCCGCCCCACCCGCACGTATGAATTCCTGTCCTCGGTCCCGCGCATCCGAACCGAGGGACGATTGAGGACTTGCGAGAACTTGCCGTCATCCCCTACTCATCCGCATGCTCCACATCAACGGTCCGGATTCCGTAAATGAGTTCATCCGCCGGACCGCGGAGCGTGACGGCGACTCGTGCCGGTGGCAGACGGTGGATTACGAGAACAAGCCGCAATATGACGCCAGCTTGTTCAACGGAGTCGGCGGGATTCCGCTATTTCTCGCGGCCTACGGGCGGCGGCGCGGAAATGCGGAAGCGCTGGAGCTCGCGCAGGCCGCGCTCGAGTGGTGCGCGGATCCGGTGCGGGAGGGGCCGGTTCGGGGACTATGCACCGGCAAGGCGGGGGCCGCCTTTGCCGCGTGGCGGACCGGCCTGGAGGATGCCTCGCCGCGGATCGCAGCGCTGTGCGAGCGGGTGACCTCTGCCATCCTGCAGGAGGATCCGGGCCCGTTCACCGACATGCTGGGCGGCGCAGCGTCGAATGGCTGGTATCTCCTCACAGTCTGGCAACGGACTGCCGAGCCGCGGCTGCTGGCGGGGGCGGAACGTTGCGGCGAGTGGCTGCTGGCCCAAATGACCCGCGATGGGTCCGGTTGCCATTGCCTCCCGCGGCCGGACGGCGGGTTCGGCGCGGTGCCTTACACGGGCTTTGCCCACGGCATCTCCGGGGTGGCGTTTTTCCTCGCCGCCCTGTTCGAGGCATCGCGCGACGAGCGGTGGAAACACGCTTCGCTGGAACTCTTCGACACCCTGATCGCGGACGCCCGGCCGGCGCATGGAGGATGGAACTGGACGCCGCTGCTTGGCACCGGGGAACTCTCGCGCTGCCAATGGAGCCACGGCGCCGCCGGGATCGGTCCGGCGTTCCTGCGGGCCTGGGAAATGCTCGATGAACCCCGCCTGCTCCACGCCGCCCGGATGGCGGGTGAAGCGACATATCACTACGGCGATCACCGGCTGAACCCGACCGTCTGCACCGGTCTGGCAAGCGGCGGCGAGTTGCTGCTGGAGTTGTTCCGGGTCACCGGGGAAGAAGCCTGGCAGCTCCGTGCCCGCGAGTTCTGCGAAAAGATCCTGAGCTACCGCGCCGCACTTCCCGAAGGCGACGCTTGGCCGACGGACGAACCCGGCCTGTTCTCGCCGGACTTTCTGTTTGGCGGCTCAGGCACGGGATACTTCCTGCTGCGATGCGAGAGCGCGGAAGAATTACCCTCCGCGCTCCTCGGGCCGTGGCGGAAGCTCGGAGAGGATCAGTCCTGAATGACACGGCCCGGTTTCGCCGCTTGGATTTACTGGGAGCGCGGAATTTATTCCGCCCGGCAGGCCGGCGAAGTCACCATACAGGCGGAATAAATTCCGCGCTCCCAGTGGTTCCCTTCGCGCTCTACCTCCGGGATGCGTGGCCCTTCTTACGCCGGTCTGTGAGGGAGGCATGATTGGGACTCGTGGAGAGTTCACCGGTTCCGCTAGAGAAGCCCATCGCCAAAATCATGAAAGTCATCGGCTTTGCCTCCGCCATCTTGGCCTTCGCGCTTTGTGCAGCCGCGGGCACCTGGATGCTTCTCGGTCCGGATTTCTCCCTGAAGATGGAAGATCTCCGGTCTGACCCGCTCCGGCTCGGGCTGGCGCTGTATTTCATGGGCAAGGGCGTCTTCGTCGGCTGCATGCTGATGCTGACGACCGTCCAACTCGGGTCCACCGGGAGGAATCGGCTTGCCGATGAAGATGCCCCCAAGGGCTGACGACCGAGTTGGTAGGCGCGGAGGCTTTTCTCCGAACCGTAGGCGCGCTCGCCAGCCCCTCGTAGCCGAAGGCGAAGTGGGGTGAGAACGCGGAAGGCACGAGAGAAGTCCGGCCCTGAGAACCGTTCCGCGCTGTCACCAGCGCGCCTACGCAAAAGCCTCTGCTTTCACGTTGAGTTCCCACCGTATTCATCCAGTAGCTTTCCTCCCATGCCGGGATGCGCCGTCGAAGAGGTCAAGGAACGCCTGGACACCCTGTATCGCGCGGAGTCCGGGCGCATCCTTGCAACGCTGATCCGCTTGCTCGGCGATTTCGACCTGGCCGAAGACGTGATGCAGGATGCCTTCGCCGCGGCGTTGCAACGCTGGCCGCAGGACGGCGTGCCGGAGAATCCGCGCGCCTGGCTGGTTTCCACCGGGCGCTTCAAGGCCATCGATGCCATCCGCCGCCGCGAGCGATTCGATGCCGCTCAGGAGAAGATCGTGGAGGGGCTCGGGCTAGGAGAACGCGATGCTGCGGCCGGGACGGACGAAAGCGTGGAAGACGATCGCCTTCGGCTGATCTTCACGTGCTGCCATCCCGCGCTGGCACCGGAGGGGCGCGTGGCATTGACCTTGCGCGAGGTCTGCGGGCTGACGACGGAGGAAATCGCCCGCGCCTTTCTAACCACCCCGCCGACCCTCGCCCAACGGATCGTGCGAGCGAAAGCCAAGATTCGCGACGCGCGCATTCCGTATCAGATGCCCTCGGCGGATGAATTGCCGGAGCGCCTGGCAACGGTGCTGCAGGTGGTTTATCTGGTTTTCAACGAAGGCTACCATGCCTCCTCGGGAAGCTCGCTGACGCGTGCGGATCTTTCGGCCGAGGCGATCCGGCTCGGGCGCTTGCTGCTGGAACTCCTGCCGGAGCCGGAGGTGATGGGGCTGCTCGCGTTGATGCTCCTGCACGAGTCGCGCCGTGCGGCCCGGGCCACGACGGAGGGTGAGATGATCTTGTTAGAAGATCAGGACCGCTCGCTGTGGAATCGCGGGCCGATCGCGGAAGGCGTGGCGCTGGTCGAGCGGGCTCTGGTGTCGCGGAGATTCGGTCCCTACACGCTACAGGCGGCGATCGCCGCGGTGCATGCCGAGGCCACCGATGCCACATCGACTGACTGGCCGCAGATCGTCGCGCTCTACAGCGCCCTCGCGCGGATGGAACCCTCGCCGGTGGTGAAGCGGAATCGCGCAGTGGCGTTGGCGATGCGCGATGGCCCGGAGGCCGGACTGATGCTGATCGACGGCCTTTTCGCGCGCGGCGAGCTGACCGACTATCACCTCGCCCACGCGGCGCGGGCGGACTTGTGCCGGCGGCTGGGAAAGCGCGCTGAAGCCCGGATTTCCTATGATCGCGCGCTGGCGCTCACTCAACAGACGCCGGAACGACGCTTCCTCGAAAAGCGGCTGCGGGAATTGGACGAGAAAAATGAAGGTCGCTGTCGAAATCCGGAAATCCCAATCGACTAGCTTGTGAACGGTTGCTCCGACGACCGTCGGAACCACCCATCGATCCAACCACCATGAAATACATCTGCCTTGGCTACATCGAGCCGAACAAATTCGAGAACCTGTCCGAAACCGACCGCAACGCGATGGTGGACGAGTGCTTCACCTACGACGACGAGCTGCGGGCAAAAGGCCACTTCGCGGGCGGCGAGGCGCTGCAACCGCCGCAAACGGCCGCGACCCTGCGCTGGGAGAATGGCAAGGTCGCCATCACCGACGGACCCTACGCCGAGACGAAGGAGCAGATCGGCGGCATCCTCATCCTTGAAGCCCGCGACTTGAACCATGCGATCCAGATCATGTCGAAGCACCCGGGGGTGAAGGCGGGTCCGTTTGAGATCCGCCCTGCCGCGGATCTCAGCGAGATGATCCGCGAGAGCGAGCAGCGTCGCGCTGAAACCAAGTGAGAGTATCCCACCACCAACGAACACGAACACGACCATGTCAAAGCTACGCGTGGATTGTTTTGGAATCTCTCTCGATGGCTTCGGCGCGGGCCCGAACCAGAGCATCGATCATCCTTTGGGAGTCGGTGGCATGAGCCTTCACGAGTGGTTCATTCCCACT
>CBKZPU010000272.1:0-5546 GCA_966696705.1 uncultured Verrucomicrobiaceae bacterium
ACCGGCAAGCACCGGCACCCGATAAGTGGTGACCACGCGCACCGGGTAGTGACGGCGCAGCGTCCAGTCACCGAAGCGCGAGACGTGGCGGAGGATTTCATTTGGATTCGCCTTGTCGGGCGTGGTGCCGAGCACGCGCCATTCTCTCCCGGAAGGATCGCTCCAACTCAGGAAGCCCGGGACATCGCTGAGATCGGGCACGGCGGACTGAAGTTCCTCCTCCACGACCTCGGCGGCGGCGCTTGGATCCACGATCAGCACCGCGGCCGAGCGCCCATTGCCACGCCACCACGCGAGCGGCTTGTCCGGCATGTTGATCCAGCCCGAGCCGTGAAGCACGTCACTTTCCGCAAGAACCCACTCACCGGACTGGCCACGAGCAAAGCGATCGAAAACCGGGAGCCACCGGGGCGCACCTCCATCCGCCGACAGATGCTGCCGGGAGACATCGGAGTAGCCCACATTCAAAAAAGAGCGCTGCATCACCCCGACGACCACCGTGCCATCCCGCGGCGGCCGCAGCCCCCCGTCCAGCAGCCGCATGGCCTCCTCATCGAGGGCCCGCTCCCAGAGCACTTCCAGTGAGTCGATCCGTCGTGCCATTTCATGGAAGGCATCATCCACGCGGTTGCCGGACGGGCGCTCGTAGAAGCGTTCCTGCTGTCGCGAAAGCACGGCGCCGCCTCCTGCGACCAGCAGGGCAAGCGCCGTGCTGGCGAGCAGCGTCCACAGCCACGGCGGTGCGGCTTTGCCCATCCTCGTCCGTGACACGTCTTCGCGCATGGGATTCAACTAGGGTTCGCCGCCGGGACTGTCACTCCACTTTGACAAACATCAGCAGGCAGTGATCCCGGTCGGCCTTGCCCGGACCCGTGAACTCGGTGCCGGAAGAGATCAGCGTCCACGATCCGAGTTTGAGCCGGCAACTGGTGGTGGACCGGTTGGTGGCGAAGAGCGGAAGCTTCATGTCGGGAATCCAATTGCCGTTGTCCTCGATCCGCCGGTATACCGACTCGCCCACTTCATCCACCCGGTCAAAGACGAGGCGAACCACCGGATCGTCGACTTTCCGCGGCACTTCGATCTCCAAGGTGGCTCCGGTGTTCCGCGTTTCGAAGCTGACGGGCAGGCTGGCCCCCGCAAGCCCCGGAAGAGATTGGACCTTGTAGCGGGCGAAGCTGCCGATTCCCGCCACATTCTTGCCTCCTTCCCTTTGCTCTTTGGCGGCCTCCCAGCGCTCCAGCAAGGTGCGCTCGTTGGCGGGCTCCCACTGCGTCGGATAGATGACCTCCCGGATGTTCTCTAGAACCCACCTACCGTCGGACTGGAAGATCCCGTCGGCTGCCTCCAGCAGCACGGGTGCTTGTTCGCCTTTCAATGACAGCACGAAGTCCCAAGCGGACCCGGGAACTCCAAGCGGTGGCTGGCCTTGCAACCAGTCCGAGAACACCCCGTGGGGAACTTTGAGCGATTTGTAGGAAACGTGGATCCGCGGTGGAAACGGCGGGCTCGGGCGGATCTCATTTTCCAGCGCGCCCCGGGAAAAGACCAAGCGGGTGGGCAGACCCGCCTCCCGTTCCCTGGGCAAGGGATCGATCCTCGAGATCAAGGCAATGGCTCCGGGTTTGCTGGCAGGCATGACCACCTGTCGCCGCTCGACGGACGGCGTGGCTTCAGCAAATGGATCGTCTTGCTCGCCCCCGCTCGGCTGTTGCTCCGAAAGCCGGACGCTCCGGATGACCGGCATCAAGACATCCTCCGGATGCCGGGTCTTTTCGATGAGCGGATGATAGGGCCTGCTCCCGAGCATCTCGACGAATTCCCCGGTCGCAAGAAGGTGCCGCTCCTTGCCTTCACTCCATGGAGCGAATTCGACGGTATAGCCGAGGTTGCGGGTCTCGAAGCCTGATGGCAGCGGCCACACACCGGAGCCGTTGGCAGCATACTCGGTGGGATAGATCTGCTCGAGGATTGACTCGACGGTCGATTTCCTCCCTTCCACACCGACGCCGATCGAGGTGTGATCGCAGGTCGCCTTTCCCTCGTGAATCCACTGCTGCACCGTGGCGCGGAGCGCGGTCGCATCCTCAGGGATGCCGTTCTTGAGAAGCCAGGCTTCGATCAAATCCGGCGGCACCAGGATCTGCTCGACGATGCCGACATAGGACGGCCCGACGGGGGGATCTTCCTTCCTGGCTTCCCCTTTCTTCACGAAGGGATTGGCTTCCTGGGCACTACAAGTCGCGGCGAGGAGCAGGGCGAAGAACAAGGTGGTTTTCATCGGAGAGCGGGAGCGGATTTCATGCTCCGGAAGCAATCAAAGCCGATCCTGCGAAGCCCTGCGCCAAACGGCGATCAAGCTTGTGCAAAATGTTCGCAAAAGCCCCTTGTGCCGGAGCGATTCCACGCCCATTCCCATGGGGCCCGCCCGGCTGGCAATCAGAGAGAACAACGAAATGATCGAAACGAACGAATGAAGATGACCCTGCTTTTCTTTCGCGAGCTTTCGCTTCTTTCGTTGTTCCTTGAGCTGCATTCTCAAGAGAGAGCCCACCTTCCCCGTCCCACATGAAGCGCTACCATCCCGTCCATCTCGCGGACCTGCCGCCGATTGCGTGCTGCTGTGGCACCACGCGGCGGGCATTCGTCGATCTGCCGGACGCGCCGGCCTCGGCGCACTATCTGGAAGTGAAGGACGAGCCGACCAGCCACTATCACCTCAAGACCACCGAGATCTACGTGGTGCTGGAGGGCGAGGGCTTTCTCGAGCTCGATGGCGACCGGGTGCCGGTGAAGCCGTTGAGCGCGGTGATGATCCGGCCGGGCTGCCGGCACCGGGCGATCGGGAAGATGAAGATCCTCAACATTCCCGTGCCGAAGCACGACGACGCGGACTTTTACTATGACGAAGGCGCGGCGAAACCCAATGAAACTCCTGTCCATTAAGTGAGCGCCAACCAGAATCCTTACGAGACCGAGCGGCTGCTTTCGGAATACCTGCTATTCCACTACGGCAGCGCCGAGGAAATCCTGCCCGAGTCCGCGCCCGCCGGGATGCGCGAGGCGCTCGACTTCGCGGTGCGGACCACGCGGCATTTCACGCCCGGCATGGTGGAGCGCACGCTCGACCTCGGCTGCGCGGTGGGACGCTCCACCTACGAGATGTCTCGTAGTTCGCAGGAAACGATCGGCATCGATTTCTCGCAGAACTTCGTCCGCGCCGCCGCCGTCATGGCAGGTGGTCCCCTGCCCTATGCCCGGCTTGATGAAGGGCACCGGCGGACCCCCTTGCTCGCGCGTTTGCCGGAGGGGCTGCCGGTGAATGAGGTGCGCTTCGAAACCGGCGATGCCATGGACCTGCGTCCCGGCCTCGGCGACTTCGACCGCGTGCACGCGGCCAACCTGCTGTGCCGTTTGACCGAGCCGGAGCGTTTGTTGCGGCGGCTGCCATCACTGGTGCGGCTCGGCGGCGAGCTGGTGCTTGCGACGCCGTGCACGTGGCTCGGCGAATACACGCCGCCGGCAAATTGGCCGGCGGGCAGCACGCTGGATTGGCTGAACGAGAAGCTGGGCGGGGATTTCGAGCTGGTCTCGGTGAACGACGAGCCGTTCCTGATCCGCGAGACCGCCCGCAAGTTCCAATGGACGGCCTCGATGGTTACGGCGTGGAAAAGGCGCGTCGCGTAGGAAGGCTGGCGGCTCCCACTACTTCCGGAGCAAGGGATGCCCGCCCTTCGCCACGGTGACGTGCGGCGGTCTCAGGTAGGCCGGCTGCACCGGCAGGGCGGCCCGTCGCGAACGTTCCCCGGGGGAAAGCCCGAGCCAAGCCTTGGCCAAGAGCGCCGCGGTCGGCTGCTCCAGGATCACTTGCGCCGCCAGTTCGCCCGGCAGGCCGACTTTTCCGACCGGTTCGAGGGAAAACACGGGCAAACCCGCTCCCAGCACGCCGCGGATTTCCTCCGCCAGCTCGTCCGCGCCGCACAACTCCGGCTCTTCGCCAAAGCCCGCCCGCCACGCGCTGCCGCGACGGGCATCCCCCACCGCCAAGGCCCCGGGTCTCGCCGACGGCACCGCGAGCAGCGAACTGAGCCCGACCGCCGGGCAACCGTGAACCAGCGCGACGCCTTGGCCGGCGGCGATCCCCACGCGGGTACCGCTGTAGCTGCCCGGGCCGGTGCCGATCACCACCTCGGCCAGCGATTCCCCCGGTTCCAGCGCTGCCAGCGCCCGCTCCAGCGGGGCGAAGAGCAGGGCATTGTGGCTGCGGTCGCCGGTGAAGGTCTCCTCGAAGATGACACGGCTGCCACGCAAGAGGACCAGCGAGGCATGGGGAGTGCTGCTTTCTATGAGCAATCGGGCGGCGTCCGGCACGCCGCCCAGCATCTGGAAATCCGCCCGCTCCGCAACCCGCAATCCAACGCAACCCAAGGCGACCGCATTTGGAAATCTGAACCGCGAATCGACGCGAATGGACGCCAATCTGGAAGAAGCCCGGCTCTGCCAGCAGCAGACCGTGTTCGTGGGAGACCCCGCCTGCCGGGCCACCAAGCCTGATTCGCGTCCATTGGCGTCCATTCGCGGTTTCCAAAGTCCGGGTGCGGTGGCCCTGCAACTCCCCCCTTCCCCGGCGGCCATTCTGCCGGACCGCGGATTCTCCCCTTGCCAGCCCCCCGGCCGAACCGCTTTCTTCCGTGCAAATTCCGCACCCGTAACCCCTGATTTTCCATGACCGACTACGCCAAAGGCCTCGAAGGAGTCATCGCCAATGAATCCGCCCTCAGCAACGTGGAGGGCGCCGAAGGCCGCCTGAGCTACCTCGGTTACAGCATCGAAGACCTGGTCGAAAACTGCACTTACGAGGAAGTCGTCTATCTCCTCCACCGCGGCCGTCTCCCGAACCGCGCGGAACTCGCCGACGGCGAAGCCCGCCTGCGCGCCGAGCGCAACCTTCCCGATGGCGTGATCGATTTCCTCAAGGCCGCGCCGAAGGACGCGAACCCGATGGACGTGACCCGCACCGCGGTCTCCATGCTCGGCCTCTACGACAAGCGCGCCGCCATCGGCACGCCGGACCTTGAGAAGGACGCCGCCATCGCGCTTTCGATCTGTGCGAAGATCCCGATCATCGTCGCCGCCTACCACCGCTTCCGCCAAGGGCTGGAGTTGCCGCCGATCCGCACCGACCTGAGCGAAGCCGGCCATTTCCTCTACCTGATCACCGGCGAGGCACCGACCGACGTCGCCACCCGCACGCTCGATGTCGCGCTGATCCTGCACGCCGACCACGGCATGAACGCGTCCACCTTCTCCGCGCGCGTTACCGTCGCCACCCTCTCGGACATGTATTCGGCCATCACCTCGGCCATCGGCACGCTCAAAGGCCCGCTCCACGGCGGTGCCAACGAGGGCGTCATCCACATGCTTCAGGAAATCGGCGAACTCGACAAAGTCGATGCCTGGGTCGAGGAGCGGCTCACCCGCAAGGAGAAGATCATGGGCATCGGCCACCGCGTTTACAAGGTGCTCGATCCCCGCGCGCCGCACCT
>CBKZPU010000273.1:0-5542 GCA_966696705.1 uncultured Verrucomicrobiaceae bacterium
GGTTTCGTATTCGACGTGAGCGGTGTTGATGGTGATACCGCGCTCGCGCTCTTCCGGAGCAGCGTCGATTTCGCCGTAAGCCTTCGCCTGAGCCATGCCCTTTTCCGCGAGGGTGTTGGTGATGGCGGCGGTGAGGGTCGTCTTGCCGTGGTCAACGTGGCCGATGGTGCCGATGTTGACGTGGGGCTTGTTCCGCTGGAATGATTCTTTGGCCATGGTGGTGGTGGTTTCGCGATTGAGCTGCTCGTCCGGTCATGCGGCCGCTGGAGCTCGTGGGGGGAATTGAACCCCCGACCTCGTCCTTACCAAGGACGCGCTCTACCCCTGAGCTACACGAGCCTTACGGCGTTGACGCTGGACCCGGACGGGCGATCAAGAAGTTCGGAGGGGCTTCAATGAAGGTGACAATCCCCCCGAATTTCCTGGTCGGTTCCGGGAAAAGCGGGGCGCAAGCTGAACGAAGCCGATCACCCTGTCAAAAAAAATATCGATTGGAAGGAGATTTGTCGGACCCCACAAAGAAGCCATTGAAAATCAACATTTTCCATCCCCGCAGGACAACTACGCGGAAGCTTCCGCCGCCTCTTCCGCGACGATCAGGCGGTTGAATCGCTCCAACGAAAGGCATCGTCCCGTCGCCGTATCGATGTCCGCGACCACGCCGCACATCCGGACCGGGCCGGTGGCGACGGGAAAACGGGTCGGCATGCCGGTCCTGAAGCGCCACACCACCGACTCCGGGGCCCGGCCAAGCACCGAATTCTCAGGCCCGCACATGCCGGCATCAGTCAGGCAACCGGTGCCTCCCGCGAGGATCCTCTCATCCGCCGTCTGGACGTGGGTGTGAGTGCCCACGACCACCGAAACCTTGCCGTCCAGCGCCCACCCCATCGCGATTTTCTCGCTGGTGGTTTCGGCGTGGAAATCCACGAAAATCGCCTGAACCCCGTCCGCCCGCAGCCGCTCGGCTTCCGCTTCCACCATCAGGAACGGGTTTTCCAACGGCGGCTGCATGAACGAGCGCCCCTGCGCTTGGATCACGGCGACGCGGCCTTTCGGGGTCTCCAGCACCACCGAGCCTTGGCCGGGCGTCTCCGCCGGATAGTTGATCGGCCGCAGCAAGCGCGGCTCGGTCGGCAGGTAATCGACAATCTCCTGCTGGTCCCACACGTGGTCGCCGGTGGTGATCACCGCGGCCCCGGCGCGCAGCAGGTCAATCGCGATGCGCGGCGTAATCCCCCGCCCTCCCGCGGCGTTCTCGCCATTGACGATGATGAAATCGAGCGCCAGTTCCTTGCGCAGGTTTGGCAAATGCTCGATCACGGTTTTGCGACCGGGTTCGCCAACGATATCACCAAGGAAAAGGATGCGGATCGACTCCATAAGACCGGGGAATTTCGGCCGGCGCTCGCATGCCCCGGCCCGCGAGGCTTACCCCCCAAGCGTCCCTTGCGCCAAGCCTATTCCCCGATGACTTCCCGCTCCGCCCCGCTTTGGATCGTGCTTTTCGTGGCGCTCGCCGCCGCCCTGTGGTGGTGGAAAAAACCGGTCGCCCCGCCGCCGCCCGTCCCAACGCCCCCGCCGCCAGCGCTTTCCGACCTCGCCACAGTGCCCGATTGGTCGTCGCTCAACCGCTACCAATCGACCGTCACGCGAGCGGATTTCCTGCGGCTGATGGACGGGGTTTTCACCGTCTCGCCAGCGTGGCGCGACTGGATCGAAGTCGGCGATGCGGACGCGAAGATCCGCACGAATGATGGCGAGTTCCTGCGCCTGCGCTTTGCTCCCGAAGGCCTCGCGAGCCCGCCGCCGCGCTACTGGCGGACCATGGCCGAACTCCCACCCGCGCCGCCGGAACGCCCGCTCGAGGGGGTGAAAATCGCCATCGATCCCGGCCACATCGGCGGGCGCTGGGGCAAGATGGAAGAGCGCTGGTTCCAACTCCCCGGCAGCAATTTGCAGGTTCAGGAAGGCGACATGACGCTTCACGTCGCGAAGCTCTTGAAGCCGAAGCTGGAAGCGCTGGGAGCCACCGTCACCATGGTCCGCGAAGAAACCGAACCGGTCACCACCATCCGCCCGGAAATGCTTCAGGATGAAGCCCGCGCGAGCGACGCCGGTGGCGACATCGCCAAGCTCGCCGAGCGCCTTTTCTACCGCACCGCCGAGATCCGCGCCCGGGCAAAACTGGTCAACGACAGCATCAAGCCCGACCTCGTCCTTTGCCTCCATTTCAACGCCGACGCCTGGGGCGACCCGAACTCCCCCACCCTCGTCCCGGCGAATCATTTCCACATGATCCTCAACGGCGGCTACACCGACGACGAAGTCGCCCTCGCCGACCAGCGCCACGACCTGCTAATGAAGCTGCTGCAAGGCATCCACGACGAGGAGCGCACGCTGGCCGCCAGCGCCGCCGCCGCCTTCGTCGAGAAAACCGGCATGCCGCCCTATCTCTACAATCCGGCCGCCAAGAACCACCGCAACGTGGACGCCAATCCCTACCTCTGGGCCCGCAATCTCCTCGCGAACCGCCTCTACCAGTGCCCGGTCGTGTACTACGAGCCCTACGTGATGAACTCGACCGAGGACCACGCCCGCATCCAGGCCGGCGACTACGAGGGCCTTCGCGAGGTCTGGGGAAAATCCCGCCCCTCGATCTTCCGTGAATATGCCGACTGCGCCGCGCTCGGCTTGGAGCGCCATTTCCGATCACGCGCCGTGGAGAAGTGAGCCCGCTCACTTCGGCCGTGCCGCCGCCATTCCTTCGGAGGGAGATGCCATTCCCGCCACCCCCCGAAAATGTACGCACATCTTCCGGTCATTCCGCGACCGGCATCGTTTCCTGCAATTCCGGCCGTCCCGGAGATAGACGCCGGGGGCAAAAAACGTTTAATCGGCCCCATGCTTCGCACCGCGATCCTCGCCTCCCTTTGCGCCGTCCCGCTCCATGCCCAGGATGGCGGCCAGCTCTTCACCCTCTACTGCTCCGCCTGCCACGGGGCCGATGGCAAAGGTGCCACCGGCGGCGCTTTCCCGCCGCTGGCTGGTAGCCCATGGGTCCTCGGCGATGCCGCCCGCGCGGTGAAAGTCGTGCTCCATGGCCTCCACGGTGAGGTGGAGGTTGATGGCCGCACCTTCAATCTCGAGATGCCCCCGCAGGGCGGCATCCTCCCGGACGACCAGATCGCCGCCATTCTCACCCACGTCCGCTCGTCGTGGGGAAACAAGGAGCAGCCGGTCACCGCGGACTTTGTGAAAGCCACGCGCGACGCCACGGCCGACCGCAAGACCCCGTGGACCGCGCCGGAACTTCTCAAGCTCCATCCGCTGCCTGCCTCCAAGCCGCCAATCGACAACCTCCTGTCGCAAGTCTATCAGGGCGAATGGCAGAAGCTGCCGGATTTCTCCACGCTGAAACCCGGCAACATCGAGGAAGAGCACGACGGCAAGATCAGCCTCAAGAAAGCCGGACTCAACGAACTCTTCGGCATGGTCTGGCAGGGCGAACTCACCGCGCCGGAAGCCGGTGAATTCCGCTTCCGCCTCGATGCCGACGATGGCGCGCGCGTCCTTCTGGATGACAAGGAAGTCGTCCGGGTGGACGGCATCGGCCCGATGGACGGCAGCCGCGGAAAAGAAGGGAAGATCCAGCTCTCCGCCGGCGCGCACAAGCTGCGCGTCGAGTACTTCGAATACAAGGGGCAGGAAGGCATCGCGCTCGCGTGGCGCGGCCCCGGCATCCCGTCGTGGCGCAATCTTTCCGACAAGCCGCCGAGGGTCGGCCCCGATCCGATCCCGGTCGCCCCGCAAAACGGTCGCGCCGTCGTCTATCGCAACTTCATCGCCGGCACCACGCCGCGGGCCATCGGTATCGGCTTCCCCGGAGGCGTGAACCTCGCGTATTCGGCCGACAATCTGGCTCCTGAACTGATCTGGACCGGTGCCTTCATGGACGGCTCGCGCCACTGGGTCGAACGCGGGCAAGGCAATCAGCCGCCCGCCGGAGACACCGTGGTGAAGCTCTCCGGCTCACCCGCGCTGCCCAAGGAAGCACGCTTCCGTGGCTACAAGCTCGATCCCGCGGGCAACCCGACCTTCTCCGTCCAGATCGGAAAGCAGTACCTCCTCGACTCGTGGAAGCCCGCCGGTTCGACGGAGTCGCCCGCTTTCCTCCGCACGCTCTCGCTGAAAGGCCAAGGTAGCCCGGTCGAGCTCCTGCTCGCGGAAAAGCTGCCGGTTCAGAAGACCGGCGACAAGGAGTTCAGCCTCGGCAACGACCTCGTGCTGCACGCCGAGCAAGGAACGCCCGAGACCCGCGATGGGAAGACCTTCCTCAAGCTCGCACCCGGCCAAACCGCCACCCTCACCTACCGCTGGAAGTGAAAACCCTCTCCGCATTCACCTCCGCGATCTTTGCGCCTCAACGGCCTGCCCACCGTAGCTTTAGCGAAGGTGGGTTCGTTCCTTTCGCCTTCAAGCCCATGTTTCTTTCCCGCTCTCTCGCTCTTTTTGTCTGCCTTACCGCAGCTTCCTCCGCCCAGCAGCAATCCGACTTCTACCGCCGCGAAGAAATCCCGCTGCCCAAGGGCGAGGTGATGGAACTCGGTTCCATCGCGCTGATGCCCGACCAAAAAATCGCCGTCACCTCGCGTCGTGGCGACTTGTGGATCTGCACCGGTGCCTACGGCGATGACCTCTCGAAGGTCACCTGGCAGAAGTTCGCCGAAGGTCTCCACGAGCCCTTCGGCATGTTCTGGAAAGACGGCTGGCTCTACCTCACCCAGCGTCCCGAGGTTACCCGCATCAAGGACTCGGACAACGACGGCGTCGCCGACACCTTCGAGACGATCTGCTCCGAGTGGTCGATCAAGGGCGACTACCACGAGTACGCCTTCGGTTCCGAGGCCGACAAGGAAGGCAACATCTGGGTGGTGCTCTGCCTCACCGGTTCCTTCACCGCCGATGTCCCGTGGCGCGGCTGGTGCGTGCGCGTCACGCCAGATGGCAAGATGATCCCGACCTGCTCCGGCATCCGCTCGCCCGGCGGCATCGGCTTCAATGCGGAGGGAGATTGCTTCTACACCGACAACCAAGGCGTCTGGAACGGCTCGTCCTCGCTCAAATGGCTCAAGCCCGGCTCCTTCCAGGGCAATCCCGAGGGACTCAAATACTACGACCTCGCGCCGGAAATGGGCAAACGCCCGGTCGCGCCCAACGACAAGTCGCGCATCGAAACGGAACGCAAGCGCATCAAGGAATTCGTCCCGCCCGCCGTGGTCCTCCCGCATGCCAAGGTCGGCCACTCTCCCAGTGGCTTTGCCGCGGACACCACCGGCGGAAAGTTCGGCCCGTGGGAAAAGCAACTCTACGTCGGCGAGCAGACCAAGAGCGAGGTCCAGCGCGTCTGCCTGGAGAAGGTGAACGGTCTCTATCAGGGCGCGGTGTTCCATTTCCTCAAGGGCTTCGAAGCCGGCATCGTCCCGCTGCGCCAAGCCAGCGACGGCACCGTCTTCGTCGGCGGCACCAACCGCGGCTGGGC
>CBKZPU010000274.1:0-5491 GCA_966696705.1 uncultured Verrucomicrobiaceae bacterium
CATACAATATCACCTTCCGCGGCTCTTTCGGCCGGGACTTTTCCAGTTTCTCCATTCCCAAATCGAGCGAGGCGCCGGTTGAGCCCTCCGGAGCGTTTGCGATCGCCGCCCGCAGCTCTTGGGCCGCCATCATCTGAAGCTCCGCATTGTCCCCCAGCGGGCGGACGGCGGCTTCGATGAATCGCTCGGCGGGGTCGGTCACGGCACTCTGTTAGCAGTTTTTCCACGTAGCCATCAAGGTCCGCGGCCCGCCGCCTTGCCACCCCGGGCCGGGCCGTTCAAATTCCTCCGCGCCCGATGTCCGACTCTTTCGTTCACCTTCACCTGCACACCGAATTCTCGCTCCTCGACGGTCTTGCCCGGACCAAGGAGGTCGCCGCCAAGGCCAAGGAATACGGGATGCCGGCGGTGGCCATGACCGATCACGGCAACCTCTTCGGCGCCATCGAGTTCTTCCAGTCCTGCAAGAAGGCCGGGGTGAAGCCGATTTTCGGCTGCGAAATCTACCTCGCGCCGGGAAATCTGGAGGACAAGAAGGACATCCCCGGCCGCAAGCGCGCCTGCCACATGACGCTGCTGGCCGAGACCAATGAGGGCTGGACGAATCTCCAGAAGCTCGTTTCCCGCGGCCACCTCGAAGGCCTCTACCACGGCAAGCCGCGGGTGGACCGGAAGGCGCTGCGCGAATTCGCCAAGGGCGTGATCTGCCTGACCGGCTGCATCTCCGGCCCGGTCAACGAGTGGCTGCTCCTCGGCGACGAGGCGAAGGCCCGCGAGACGATGGCCGAGCTGGTGGACATCTACGGCAAGGAGAACGTTTACGTGGAGATCCACGACCACGGCTTGGAGCCGCAGCGCAAGGTCACGCCGGGGCTGCTGAAGCTCGCCGCCGGGTTCGGCCTCAAGCCGGTCGCGGCGAACGACGTCCACTTCGTCAACCGCAGCGACCACGAGGCGCACGACGTGATGATCTGCATCGGCACCGGCCGCCTGCTGATCGACGAGAACCGCATGCGCTACACCCCGGAGGTGTATTTCAAGTCGGCCGAGGAGATGCGCGCGCTGTTCGCCGAAATCCCCGGCGCTTGCGATGCCACACTGGAAATCGCCGAACGCTGCAATGTGGAGATCAAGCTGGATTCCACGAGTTCGGAGAAATACCCGCAGTTCGGCACGCCCGATGGCTCGCCGCGCGAGGAGTACCTGATGCGCGTTTGCCAAGAGGGTCTCGTGAAGCGCTACGGCGAGGAGAAGGCGGCGCGGCAGGAGATCCAGGACCGGCTGGTTTATGAGGTGAACATCATCAACCAGCTCGGCTTCGCGTCGTACTTCCTGATCACCGCCGACTTCATCCAGTGGGCGCGCGATCACGACATTCCCGTCGGTCCGGGTCGTGGTTCGGCGGCCGGTTCGCTGGTCGCCTACGTGATGGGCATCACGAATATCTGCCCGCTGCAGTTCGGGCTGCTGTTCGAGCGTTTCCTCAATCCCGAGCGTGTCAGCCCTCCCGACGTCGATATCGACTTCTGCCAGAGCCGGCGTCCGGAGGTCATCGAGTATGTCCGCCAGAAGTACGGCGAACGTAGTGTTTCCCACATCATCACCTACGGCACCCTCGGTGCGAAGAGCGTGCTGCGCGACGTGGCCCGCGTGATGGGCGTTTCCTACGGCGATGCCGACCGGCTGGCGAAGATGATCGAGGCCAAGCCCGGCGTGACGCTGAAAGGCGAGTTCGATGCGAAGCCGGAGCTGAAGGAGATGGTCGAGAACTCTTCGACCTACCAGGAGCTGTGGGACTACGCGTTGAAGCTGGAAGGCCTCGTCCGCAACGTCGGCATCCACGCCGCCGGTGTCGTGATCGGTGACCGCGAGCTGGACGAACACGTCCCGTTGACCCGCGGCAACGAAGGCGAAGTCGTGACCCAGTATGACATGGGCGCGATTACCGAGGTCGGCCTGTTGAAGATGGACTTCCTCGGCCTGAAGAACCTTACCGTCATCCAGGACGCCGTGGAGCACATCCGGCGGCACACGCCGGACTTCGAGATCGACAAGGTGCCGCTCGATAACAAGCCCACCTTCGACATCCTCAACCGCGGCGAGACGATGGGCGTGTTCCAGCTCGAATCCGGCGGAATGGTCGAGACCTGCCGGAAGTACCAGATCGAGAAGATCGACGACATCATCGACCTTCTCGCGCTCTATCGACCGGGTGCCATGCAGTTCATCGACCAGATGATCGAGGTGAAGAAGGGGCGCAAGAAACCCTTCTACGAGCACCCGCTGCTAGAGCAGGTCTGCGGCAACACCTACGGGGTGATGATTTACCAGGAGCAGGTGCAGAATGCCGCCAAGGTGCTCGCCGGCTACACGCTCGGCGGAGCCGACTTGCTCCGTCGCGCGATGGGCAAGAAGGACCCGAAGAAGATGGCCGAGGAGCGCTCGAAATTCGTCGAGGGCGCGGGCCGGGTGAACAACATCAACGAGAAGCTCGCCAACGCGATCTTCGAAAAGATCGAGATGTTCGCCGGCTACGGCTTCAACAAGTCACACTCCGCCTGCTACGGCCACATCTCGTACTGGACCGCCTACCTGAAGGCGAACTTCCCGGTGGAGTTCATGTCCGGCTTGCTTTCGAACGAAATCAACAACACCGACAAGATCGGTGTGTTCGTCGCGGAGTGTCACCGCATGGGGATCGAGATCCTGCCGCCGGATCTCAACAAGTCGAAGCTGCGCTTTGCTCCCGAGCAACTCGCGTCCGGCGCGTTCGCCATCCGCTACGGCCTCGCGGCGATCAAGAACGTCGGCGAAGGCGCGATGGCGACGGCGATCGCCGACCGGGAGAAGAATGGTCCCTTCACGACCATCGAGGATTTTGCCAATCGCCTCGACTCGAAAGCGGTGAACAAGCGCATCCTGGAGAATCTGATCAAGGCCGGTGCCTTCGACTGGACCGGCGAGACCCGGGCGGGGATGACCTCGCGCCTTGAGCAAATTGTCGCCAGTGCCTCATCGGCGCAGAAAGACCGGGCCTCGGGTCAGGTGTCGCTATTTGACGCCATGGACTTCGGTGCCGCACCCGCGCCAAGCACGATGACCGCCGTGGCGGTGGAAGAGTGGAGCAAGGACGACCGCCTCGCGCACGAGAAGGAACTGCTCGGCTTCTACGTCACTGGCCATCCGCTCGACAAATTCCGCGGCGTCCTCGACTCGGACAAATACCTGAAGCTCGGACTGCTGGATGAGATCGAAGTCACCAATCCGCGCGACCGCTTTCCCTTCGCCGGCATGATCCGCACGCTGGAAAGCAAGGTCACCAAGAGCGGCAAGCCCTTCGGCGTGATGGTCGTGGAAGACTTCACCGGTTCCGCCGAGGTCGTGATGTGGGGCGAGTCCTTCGTCCCGGCACGCGATGCCGGCGTGCTGGCAGCCGGCAAGGTGATCCGCTTCAAGGCGCAGATCCAAGTCGATGATCGCACCGACTCGCGCCGCCTCACCGGCTCCGAGATCAACGAACTCAAGCCGCGCGGCAGCTCGGCCACCAAGGGTGCGGTGGAGCTCACGCTCTGGACCGCCCGCCACTCGGAGCGAGATCTGCGAGAGATCCGCGAGGCGCTCTCCGCGAGTCCCGGAAAAATTCCCGTATTCCTTCATTTCCAGAACAGCGCCGGGCGCCGTGCCACGGTCGAACTGGGCGAGGAATACCGCGTCAAGCGCACCGACACGCTCGATCGCGCGCTCGGGCGGTGGATGGATGGCTGAGTGTGGCGGCGGCTTCCAGCCGGTCTACTGGGCGATTTTTAACCAGAGCGCCCCGGGCGAAGACGGAAATCCGGCAGGCATGTTCCGGCGGCGCAGGGCCGCTTGAGTCACCCGGACTTCCAGGAATCAGGATCATGCGATGAAACGAACCGGGAGCCTTGGACGGGCCCCCGGTCGCTGGTTGGATGGAAGTCAATCCGCAAGTCACTTACTTGCCGATCTGGATGCTGGTGTCGTCCGCGCTGACGCGATGCTTCGTCGTTTCCGCAACATACCGGACCGCCTCCGAGAGCGGCACGTTGCGCAGGCTCAGCGCGGCGATCTTTGTGTCGCCCTTGGCACCGGGACCGAGCTTGATCACGGGAGCTTTCGTCCCTACCGAGTCCTTCGCGCGGGCGTTGAGGAGTTCCACGGCCGCGCTGAGCGGGACGTCCACGAAATCGACGGTCGGGACGATGATGGACTTGGCCGCTTCTATCGCCTTGCCTTTTGGCGCCTCGGGTTGAGGAGCCGGGCGCTCCGCGGGAAGGTCCACCGCATCCTTGGGCATGAAGGTGATGGCGAAGTCGTCGATCATGAAGCGGGTGCCGGATTGCTGGGCGACTTCGGCGAGAACCCGGCGCAGGGGAACGTTCTTCATGCTGAACGTCAGGCGTCCCGGTTTCCATCCGCCTTGTCCCTCTGGTCCGCGTGCCTTCCGGATGACGAAGTTGACGCCCTTCTTCGCCGGATTCTTCTCGTCCTTGTCCAATTCGACGCTCCGGAGGCGGATGAAGTTGATCGCTTCTTCGAGTGGGGTGCCGTCGAGGTCGATTGTTGGAATCATGATCGTATCCAGCTTCTTCGCGATGGCGGCTTGGGCCGGGGTCATGGCGGGTGCGTCCCCGTTCTTGGCGGCCGGAGTTTCGCCGGCATTCCCGGTCGCTTCTTCGGCACGAGTCGAGCCGAAGAGGGCGATCGCGGTCACGAGCAAGGATCCGCCCACTTGCCACGCGGGATGACTGCGGCGGTGACGGGAGATGTCGATGATCCTCGTCCTGATGCCGGAAGCATTCTCGAAGATCCCAAGGAAACCAAGCCGGAGACCTGATACCGCTGGCAGGTCCTGCATCTTCAGGAGGGCATGGCCGTAGTCCGAGCGACGGTCTTCTTTTTCCAAGGCGAGCACGCGTGCATCGCAGGCGGTCTCGCGGTCCATGCGCAGCCGCGCGAAGGCGAACCAGATCACCGGATTGAACCAATGCAGCGCTTGCAGGGCGAAGAGCAGCCAATTTTGCGCAAGGTCGTGCCGTTTGATGTGGCTGAACTCATGGAGCAAGATCAAGCGCGACTCGGTGGCAGTGAAGGTTGCGGGAAAACCTGCCGGGAGCAGCAGCACCGGCCGCAGCAAGCCGGACACCGCGGGGCTCTCCACCTCTCGCGAGAGCCAGACGAGCGGTGTCTTTGCCAGTCCGGCGGCCTTCCCCGCTTCCTCGATCTCCGCTCGCAAGGCGAGGTCAGGAGCGGCCGCGTGGGCACGGATCGCCTCCAGCTTCCTGCGATAGCCGGTGATCCCCGCGGTCATTGTTACCAAGACTCCGGCCAGCCAGAGGATGGGGAGGAGAGCGGTCTTTTGTGACGAAGGTGGGGCAGTGGCCATCACGACCTCTTCATTGACTTCGGTCGTCGTGCCGACGGCTTCGCCCATCATCGCGGGAGCCGCGGCGACTTCAGCCTGAGGCGCGGG
>CBKZPU010000275.1:0-5460 GCA_966696705.1 uncultured Verrucomicrobiaceae bacterium
GCGACGCCGACCGCACCGGGCGGCGTGGCATTCGAATGATAGAAGAGGGCGAGGTCGCCGGGCTTCATCTCATCCCGCATGTAGTTGCGCGCCTGATAGTTCCGCACGCCGCTCCACGGCTCTTGTTTGACCTTCGCTAGATGATCGATGCCGAAGACATCGGGCTCGGACTTGATCAACCAGTGGCGCATGGCGATAGGACGCAAGAAGTCGCCGCGGATGTCGATGGAGGAATGCCGGAAAAGATCCTCCCCCCGGGCTCTCGCGTCGGGTGAATTCGTCCCCTCTCCATCCCGGTCCTGTTGGATTTCTCCTCTGTGATCTCCGTCGGTTCCTCTGTGACCCTGTGGAGAATCGGCTCGGAGCTTCGGCTGAATCCCTGACGGAGCCCCCTTCGCGCTTACTTTTTGATCCGGATCGAGGTGCCGCAGAAAGTGCAGTTGAACCACTTGAAGACCAACACGTGCAGCGCCACCGCCCCGATGTAGCCGAGCAGCGGCAGGTGGTGCGCCTTGCGGTTCTTCAGGCAATGCTTCGGCACGTACATCCGCTGGGCACAGACGCGGCACTTCGCGCCGGCACTCACGAACGCGTAAAGGACGCCGAGCACCGGCAGCGCCAGCGGGAAGGCGATGATCCAGGCGGGCACCCACGCGAAGCCCTCCGGATTCTGGTCGGAAAGGATCAGCAGCGGCGCGGCGATGATGGCCAGCGGCACCATGAGCTGGAGCAAGATGGTGATCAGTCCGCCGAACCACACACGCAGCGGGCGATCGTGCAGCACGCCGCGGATGTAGAAACGCGAAGATGGCTTGCGGCCGCGATTGGTCTTCTCCAGCGGCGCGCGGAGCAGGGCGATGCGATCGTCCTGCATTCCGGCCTTGCTCGATGAAGCGCGGACCGGCGGGGCGTCGCCCTGGGCATCCTCGATGGTGCGGATCTTCGTCGAATCGAAGCCGCGGCGGCCCATGGTGAAGCCGACGTCGGCCACCTGCACCGAGGCGGCGGTGCGGCGGCTGGAGGCGGACGCTTCGGGCAAGTCCTTGCGCTGCGACCTTTCCACGGCCACGCGGACCTCGAGGTCGCCGACGGCCCGATTGAGCAAGGGCGCGACGGCGATCTCCGACGGCGCGATGCCGTGGTCGGCGAGCTGGCGCGCCGGGATGGGCAGGGCGAACGGAGCGACGGCGAGCATCTCGGCGACGTCCGGATCGGCCTCGAAATTGACCGGGCCAGCGACGGCGGCGAGGGCCGCCTCGTCATGGTGATCCTCCTCCGCCGCGGGGGCCGGTGCCGGATCTTCCACCGGCTCCTTCTCCGCCGGTGCGATCTCCGGCAAGGCGAGTTCCCCCTGCACCGCCGGGCCTTGGACGCGGGCGACCTTCGCGGCCGCCGGCAATTCACCGGCGGTGACGACGGTGCGTTTCTTTCGCGGGCGTTCCGGCAGCGGCTCCGCGGTCGGTCCCGCGTCGCGGCGGGAGCGGGACGGCTTCGGAGCATCGGGATCCAGCGCGCGGGCGGCTGCGGCGATCCAACGCTCGACCTTCCGCCGCTCGGGAGTGCGGGCGGCCAGCTTGAGCATCGCATTCGCGTCGGCGATCTCGCGGGTCAGCACCTCCGGATCCGCCTTGGCAAGCGCCTGCACGTCCGTCCAGCCGGTGGCTTCCAGCAGTTCGGCGTCATCTTGCCCGATGCCTTCGATATCAATGAGCTTCGCCATCCGCCGGTGCGAAAAAACGTCGGCAGTCTAGGGTGCGGGTTGCCTCTGGCAAGACCTCATCCGAGGCCCTCCAGCATCTCGCGGAGTTGCACGAGCTTGCCCCGCCACTCTTCAAGGCGGGCCTTTTCCTGCTCCACCACCTCGGCGGGCGCGCGGGCGACGAAGCTTTCATTGGAGAGCTTGGCTTCCGAGCGGGTGACCTCCTGCTCGATCTTGGCGATCTCGCGGGCGAGGCGGACTTTCTCGGCCTCCACATCGATCAGGCCTTCGAGCGGTAAATAAACTTCGCCGACCGGGGTCAGTGAAACGGGCGTGCCCTTCGGCGCGTCGTAGGTGTCATCGAGCACGATCTCCCCTGCCCCGACGAGGATGGCGAGGACGGCCTTCTCTTCGGAGAACCACCCGGCGGCGCTCTTGATGACGAGCTTCACGTCGCGGCGGGTGGCGACGTTGTACTCGGCCTTCAGATTGCGCAGGCGGCCGGCGGTCTCGTAGATCGCGGTGGCCTTCGCCTGCTCGGCGGCGATGTCTTCCGCGGACAAGCCGGCAAGCACCGGCGAATCGGGAAGTTCCGCCTGCATCAGGAACTCGCCTTCCTCCACATAGCCCATGCGCGCCGAGAGTTCCTCGGTCACGTGCGGCATGTAGGGATGAAGGAGCTGCAGGAAGCGGCTCAGCACCGTATCGATCACCGAGAGCGTGACGGCGCGGGCCTCGGGCGCGGCGGTTTCGCGGAGGTCGCCCTTCACGGCTTCCAGGAACTTGTCGCAGAACTCGCTCCACAGGAACTCATACAGGCGCTGCGCGATCTCCCCGAAACGATAGTCGGCGTAGATCCGCTCGAGATCCGCGGAGAGTTCATCGAGCTTCGCGAGGATGTCGATGTGGAAGCAGTTCGCCATGCCGACGACCTCGTGGTCCCCGTCGTCCTCGGCGCTTTCCGGGAACTCGATGTTCCCGGCCATCTGTCGGAAGCGGCAGGCGTTGTAGAGCTTGTTGGCGAAGTTGCGGCCGCCTTCGATCTGCTCTTCATCGTAGCGCATGTCCGAGCCGAGCGGCGCGATGCGCATCAAGCCGAAGCGCAGGCCGTCCGAGCCATACTTGTCCATCAGCTCGATCGGGTCCGGCGAATTGCCGAGCGACTTGGAGAGCTTGCGGCCCTGCTTGTCGCGGATCAGCGAGGTGAAGAAGACGTTCTTGAACGGCAGCTCCCCTTCGAAGCGGAAGCCCGCCATGATCATGCGCGCCACCCAGAAGAAGATGATGTCCGGACCAGTCACCAGGTCGGTGGTCGGGTAGAACTTCCGCAAGGTCGGCGTTTTCTCGCCCACGTCGGCCATGGTCGCGAAGGGCCACAGCCACGAGCTGAACCAGGTGTCCATCACGTCTTCGTCGCGGATCCAGTTTGCATCATCGGCGGGAGCGTCGGTGCCCACATGGATGTCGCCGGATTCAAGGTTCGCCATGTCGAGCGACTCGGCGTTCTTGAGGGCCTCAAGCTTCTCCTTGCGATACCACACCGGGATCTGGTGACCCCACCAGAGCTGGCGGCTGATGCACCAGTCCTGGAGGTTTTCCATCCAGTGCGCGTAGGTCTTCGCCCAACGCTCGGGGCGGAATTGGATGTCGCCATTCGCCACGGCGTCGGCGGCTTCCTTGACGCAGGGATACTTGAGGAACCACTGCATCGAAATGCGCGGCTCGATCGGCACGTCGGCGCGCTCGGAGTAGCCCACGGCATTCTTGTACTCCTCCACCTTGATGAGCAGGCCCATCTCCTCGAGCTTCGCAGCAGCCTTCTTGCGGCCGACGAAACGGTCGAGGCCGTGAAGCTCCGGCACCTCGGGGCAATTCACGTGACCATCCGGCGTGAGCACATCGATGATCTCGAGATTGTGGCGGATGCCGATTTCGAAGTCGGCCTTGTCGTGCGCCGGGGTGATCTTCAGCGCGCCGGTGCCGAACTCGATGTCCACGTGATCGTCAGCGATCACCGGGATCGGGGCGTGCGGGAACGGACGATACACCGTGCGGCCCACGTACTTCGCAAAGCGCGGGTCCTTCGGGTTCACGGCCACGGCCACGTCGCCCATCAACGTTTCCGGACGGGTGGTGGAAATTTCGAGGAACTCGCCGGGCGCATCGGTGAGCTCGTATTTCATGAAGTACAGCTTCGAGTTCTGCTCCTTCATGATCACCTCTTCATCGGAAAGCGCGGTGAGCGACACCGGGCACCAGTTCACGATGCGCTTGCCGCGGTAGATCAGGCCCTCCTTGAACAGCTCCACGAAGACGTGGCTGACCCACTTCGTGTAGGCCTCGTCCATGGTGAAGCGCTCGCGGCTCCAATCGCAGGAGCAGCCGAGGCGCTTGAGCTGGCTGATGATGATGTTGCCGTGCTTGTCCTTGAAGTCCCAGACGCGCTTGAGGAATTCCTCGCGGCCGAGGTCGCGGCGGGTGAGCTTTTCGTTTTCGCGCAGCTCGCGCTCCACCTTCGCCTGGGTGGCGATGCCGGCGTGGTCGGTGCCGGGCAGCCACAGCACTTCCTTCCCTTTCTGGCGGGCGCGACGGGCGAGGATGTCCTGGATGGTGTTGTTCAGGACGTGGCCGAGATGCAGGATGCCAGTGACGTTCGGAGGCGGGATGACGATCGAGTAGGCCGGTTTCTCCGAGGACGGATCGGCTTCGAAGCACTTCCCTTCGAGCCAAGCGGCGTACCACTTGGCTTCCACCTCTTGGGGTTCATAGGCTTTCGGCAGGTCGGACATGGGCGCGGAGGCATGCCAGAGCCCCCCCGGTTTGTAAAGGGGTGCGGCAAGCGATCATTCCCCATGAGAATCCACCGCAGAGAACGCAAAGATCACAAAGAGGGCCACATTCTCATTCCTCTTTGCGATCTCTGTGTTCTTTGCGGTGAAAAAACGGCACCGCGAGGGTTACTCGCGTGCGAGCCCGAAGCTCCGGGTGGACGAGCCCCGGAAACCGGCTAATCTGGCGGGATGAAACGCTCCGCCGTGGTCCTGCTTTCCCTCGCGCTCGCCGGCTTCGCCGCCGGGGAGGCCCCGTATGCCTTGCAGGAGGGTGACATCCTGTTCCACGGCACACCGGGCCAACAGGCGGACGCGATCCGCGGGGCGACCGGCTCGCCCTACACCCATTGCGGCGTCGTTTTCCACGAAAACGGCCGCCTGATCGTACTGGAGGCCGTCCAACCGGTCCGGACCACCACGGTGCAGGAATTCCAAAGGCGCGGCCAGCCCGGCACCTTCCACGCCCGGCGTTTGAAATCCCCGCCCGACGCCGCCGGGATCGAGAAGGCCAAGGCCTGGGGGAAGAAGCAGCTCGGCCTCGACTACGACGCGCGCTTCCAGTGGGGCGATGACAAGCTCTACTGCTCCGAGCTGGTCTGGAAGGTTTACCACGAGGCCGGCGTGAAGCTGTGCGAGCCCCGCCGCTTCCACGACTACCAGCTCGACCACCCCGCGGTGAAGCCGGTCATCGAGCAACGCTACGGCTCCGCCGCCAAGCTGCCGAAGGACGAGCCGGTCGTCGCGCCGAGCGACCTGGCGAGTTCGGAGCTGCTGGTGGAGGTGCCGCGGGTGGAGAAGAAGAAGTAGGATCTTCCATGTAGCGGCGGTCTATGACCGTCGGAAGCTGGCGGCCACAAGCCGCATCGTGAGATTCTGTTTCCGGCGCCTCAAGGATGCGGCCAATGCCGCTCAAGTCCGGCGGTCGCAGAC
>CBKZPU010000276.1:0-5451 GCA_966696705.1 uncultured Verrucomicrobiaceae bacterium
GCTTCGCGATCCTAACCAACCTCGGGAAGCTCGTGGTGTTTGCCAAGTGAGGTGGACGATTGTCGCCAAGATGTAGCGGCGGTCTGCGACCACCGGAAGCTGGCGGTCACAAGCCGCATCGTGAGACTCGCAATGATTCGATTCGGAGCCACAGGGATGCGGCCAATGCCGCTGAAGTGCGACGGTCATAGACCGCCGCTACATCCTGAAAAATCGAGGGACGGAAAGCAAACCCACCCGGGCGCACCCTCCGTCCCTCATCCCTCTTCTGTCGGAAGAACCGTTGTTGCCAATCAGGCGTCGAGACGCAGTGCGGCTTTCTGCGCGGCGGTCTTGGCTTCGCCCTTGCTCGCCACGTCGTCGGCATTGGTCAGGCGCATGCCGACCGGCTTCGAGACGCCGAACTCTTCCATCGTCACGCCATACATCACGTCGGCGCGGGCCATGGTGCGCTTCGAGTGGGTCACGATGATGAACTGGCTGTTGTCGATGAAGCGGTCCAGCACCTTGACGAAGCGATTGATGTTCGACTCGTCGAGCGGCGCATCAAGCTCGTCGAGCACGCAGAACGGGCTGGGCTTGATCATGTAGATCGAGAACAGCAGCGCGACGGCGGTCATCGAGCGCTCGCCACCGGAGAGCAGCGAAATGCTCTGCAGCTTCTTGCCCGGCGGCTTGGCAATCACCTCGATGCCGGACTCGAGCGGATCGTTCTCGTCCTGCAGCATCAGATCGGCCTTGCCCTGCTCGCCGAAGAGTTCCTTGAACATGTCGCGGAAGTTGATCTTCACCTGGGCGAAGGTCTCGGCGAAGCGGCGCTGGGTCTCCTCGTTGATCTTCTCGATCACCTCGATGAGGTTGGCCTTCGAGCTGACGAGGTCATCGTAGTTCGAGCGGACTTCGTTGTAGCGCTCTTCGAGTTCCTCGTATTCCTCGATGGCGTCCACGTTGACCGGGCCCATGCCGTCGAGACGGCGCTTGAGGTCGCCGACGATGGCTTCGACGAAGTCCCAATCCGGCTCGCCCGTCATCTGCGGCGGCAGTTCGACTTCATCGCTGCCCTTCGAAGCATCGACGACGATGATCGGTTGCTCGTCTTCCTCGCCCTCTTCGCCGCCTTCGTTCTCGTTCTCCACGAAGGTCTGGCGACCGCCACGGGACTGCTGCGACTTCTGGGAAGCGATGCAGGAAAGCAGCGCGTGGGCATCCGGCTCGAAAGTGGCGAGCTCGACCTGATGGCGTTCGAGGATCGAGGTGACCAGACTTTCGAGGCGCAGCTCGATCTTGGTGATGGCGACTTCCTCGCGACCGCGTTGTTCGGCGGCTTTGGCATGACGGCGGCGGGCTTCGGAAAGCTCGGCCTCGGCCTTGTCGATCGCTTCAAGCAGTTCGTTGCGACGGGCGGAGCGGGACTCGATTTCCACCGCGAGGTCTTCGGCCTCGGCCTGGTGGGTTTCGACTTCTTCGGCGAGGCGCGCGTTCTCTGCGGCGGCCGATTCGATGCGCTGGACGAAGGACTCGATCTCAGTCTCGCGACGGATCGAGAGCTCTCGCAGTTCACTGAGGCGAGCCTCCATCGGCTGCTGCTGGGCCTCGGCGGCTTGCTTCGCCTGACGTTCGACGGCGAGCGAGGTGCGCAGTTCGTTGAGCGCTTGGGCCAATTCGGCTTCGTCGCGCTGTGAACCTTCGACCTGCGATTGCAGGCGACGCTGATCTTCCTCGTGGCCTTCGAGGCGCTCGCGGGCCATCGCGAGCTCGCTTTCCAATCCGCTGCGGCTGTCGTTCGCCGCTTGCTCGCGGGAATCGAGTTCGCCGCGTTCCCACTGCACGTTCTCGATCTTCGTCTGGACGCTCTCGACCTCGCGGGTGGCGAGGGTGAGCTGACCTTGCAACGTGGAGAGCTCGACCTTGTGGCGCTGGATGCGCTCGCGGCAGACTTCCACTTCTTCCTGAAACTGCGACAGCGAGGCTTCGAGATCGATGACGCGCTGGCGGGCGGCTTCCTCGGCTTCGACAAGGCCGGCGACTTCCGTTTCAAGGTCCCGGACTTCGTTCTGCAGTTCTAGGACGGAGACGTTGCCCTCGCCCGCGTCGCCGCCGTGGATCACGCCTTCCGCGCCGATCAGCTCGCCGGCCTGCGTGACCATGGTCACATCGGCCAGCGACGAGCGCAGGCGCATCGCGGTGGCGAAATTCGGCACGATGAGGACCTTCTCCAACAGCCGCTCGATGACACGGGCGACGCGAGGATCGGACTTCACCTTGTCGAGCGCCCAACCGATCGCGCCCTCCGGCACGGCTTCCATCTGGGTGCTGACCGAGTGACCCACGAAATTCTCCGGCAAGATCGCCGCCACGCCGAGGCGCTTCTCGGTGAGGCGCGAGATGATCGCATCGGCGAGCTTGTCGTCGGAAACAAGAACGGCCTGCAGGTGCTTGCCGAGGGCCGTTTCGATCGCGCGGGCGCAGGAGCGGTCGGCCTCGATGAAACCGGCGAGCACGCCGTGGATGCCCGGCTTGAAGCGCTCGGCATCGTCGAGGCCATCGAGCACCTTGCGGGTGCCCTTTTGGAAACCTTCGCCGCTGGCGACGAGTTGGCGCACGACCTTCAGGCGCGAGTCGCGCTGGGCGAGCGTCTTGTGCGCCTCCGCCGCGGCGGCGCGGGCGGCATCAAGGTCGCCACGGGTGTGTTGATACGTGCGCTCGGCTCTCTGGAAAGCTTCCTCCAGCTCGGTCGTGCGGGCGGCGTGCTCGTCGAGTTCTTGGGCGATGCGATTGCGCTGCTCGTTCGCTTCCTCGATCTCGAGGTTCAAGCGCTGCTCTTCATCGGCAAGCATGCGGGCGCGCTCGCGACTGGTCTCCAGCTGCGCGAGCGAGCTTTCGATGCGGGCCTGCGTCGATGCGATGATCGTCTGGGCACGGTTCGCTTCGGCACGGGCTTCGCGAAGCTGTGCCTCGATCTCCTCCCGGCCACCACGGGCCATGCGGGTGCGCTCTTCCTGATCGGCGAGTTGGATTTCCTGCTCCGCAATGCGGCGGGCGAGTTGCTCCAGCGCTTCGTTCGCAGCGACGACGTCGAACTCCTGCTGGGCCAGCTTCTCCCGGGTCGTTTCGATTTCCTCGCGGTTCTGGGAAATGCGGCCTTCAAGTTCGGCCTTGCGCTCCTCGTTGAAGGCGACGCGGCCTTGCGCGGCGGACAGCGCGTTGCGGTGCGCGTTGAGTTGCTGGCGGAGATCAGCGAGCTCGCCTTCGAAATTGCGGGCGTTGAGGCGGGCGTCGGCGACGGCCTCCTCCTTCGGCGCCATCTGGCGTTCGAGGTCGAATTCCTGCGACTCCAGCGAGCGGATCGAAACCTTCAGTTCATCGCGCTCGGCGGTCATCTCCACGAAGCGCTTGTGGCCGAGGTGGGTGTCGAGGATCCGCACGTCGCCTGCGAGCGCCTGATAGCGGCGGGCCTTGGCAACCTGGCGCTTGAGCGAATTCATGCGGCGCTCCTGCTCGGCGAGCACGTCGGAGACGCGCAGCAGGTTCGCTTCCGTGAACTCCAGCTTGCGCAGCGCTTCTTTCTTCTCCCGCTTGTACTTGGTGATCCCGGCGGCTTCTTCGAAGACCATGCGGCGCTCTTCCGGCTTCGACGAAAGGATCTGGTCGATCTGGCCCTGCGCCATGATCGAGTAGGCAGTGCGGCCGATGCCGGTGTCCATGAGCAGGTCATGGATGTCCTTCAGGCGGCAGAGCGTGCCATTGATGCGGTACTCCGACTTGCCGTCGCGAAAAACCCGGCGAGTCAGCGAAACCTCATTGTAGTCCACCTTCAGGGCCTCTTCGCAATCGGCCATGGTGAGGGTCACCTCGGCCATGCCGAGCGGCTTGCGGCGCTCGGTGCCGTTGAAAATGACGTCCGACATTTCGCCACCGCGCAGCGCCTTGGCCGAGGTTTCACCGAGCACCCAGCGGATGGCGTCCACGACGTTCGACTTGCCGCAGCCGTTCGGGCCGACGATGCCGGTGACGCCCTTGTGGAACTCGATGCGCGTCTTATCCGCGAAGGACTTGAAGCCGTGGATGTCGAGAGACTTTAAATACATGCGACAGAAGCGGGTTGGAGGTTCAGTCCGAGAGGGATTCCGGACATCGGCCAGCGTAACCCGGATGTTCCCTCGGGAAAGCTTTCGGCCGGAATAACTCTACATCTTGTGTCCATTCTCGATTCGCGATACCACCTGTTGAGATTTGTGAAGATTAAGAACTCCGAATCATTTTGCGGCAGCCGGGGACGGTAGCCCAAGACCGGGCGCAAGCATGGATGGATTTCGAGCACCGCGCAGCGGTTCCAAGACCCCGGATGTAAACCTACCCGAACGAGCGAGGAATCCGGACTTGAGATGTCGGACAACCTGCCGCTTAATTGCGGCCCGCCAATATGTCCGCCGTGCTTTCCGAATTCCTGACTGTTTCCCGCGCAGCCCACGACAAGCTTGTCGAAGCCGCCTACCGCTCCCGAGGATTCACTGCCGACGAGGCGGCCGAAGGGGCGAAGCTGGCCGCGGAAGCAGCCCGGCACGGCATCCGCACCCACCACGCGCTCAAGGCGCTGCATCTCGACCACCTGTTCGGCAGCGCCACCGGCGGCTGCGTCCCAGGTGCCGAGATCGAGGTGGTGCCGTCCCGTTTCGCCGGCTCCGAGATCTGGAATGCCAATCGCAAGCTCGGCCAAAGCGTCGCCTACCGGGCGATCGAGCGCTGCATCGAGCTGGCCGACCAGTATGGCATCGGCCAGGTCAGCGTGGACAACGCCTTCCACTACCTGTGGGGCGGTGGCTACGTGATGGAAGCCGCCGAGCGCGGCTACATCGCCTACACCAATTGCACCTCGGCGCTGGCCGAGGTGGTTCCGTTCAACGGCAAGTTCCCGACCCTCGGCACCAACCCGCACTCGTGGGGTTTCCCGACCACCGAGGCGCTCGGGTTCCCGATCGTTAGTGACTGGGCCACGTCCACCGTTGCGATGGGCCGCGTTCAAGCGCTCAAGCGCGAAGGCAAGTCGCTGCCACCGGGTGCCGCGGTGGACAAGGATGGCAAGCCGACCACCGACCCGAACGAGGTCGCGGCGCTGTTGCCCTTCGGTGCGCACAAGGGCTACGCGATGTGCCTGATCAACGAACTCTACGCCGGCCTGATCGGTGGCTCGCTGCCGACCCTGCGCGGTCGTGCGGCCCAAGCCCCGGCCGGCGAGAAGACGACCACGGCGTTCTATTTCCAGGTCATCCACCCCGACGCGATCTCCGGTGGCAACTTCGCCAAGGGCCGCGACCAAATGGAGAACCTCAAGGTGGTGCTCAAGGACATCTTCGGCCACGGCAACGAGAACTGCATCCTGCCGGGCCAATTCGAGGCGGAAGCCCGCAAGAAATCCGATGCCGCCGGTGGCCTGCACTTCACCGCCGCGGA
>CBKZPU010000277.1:0-5390 GCA_966696705.1 uncultured Verrucomicrobiaceae bacterium
CACCGGGGCGACGTCCCACGTGAAAAGTATGCCTGCGGTCGGATGGCGCCGCGGTGCGAGGCATTTCGGCAAATCTGGCGGAGAACAAAAAAAGCCCCGCGCCGGTTCCGGAGCGGGGCCTTTGTCGAGGTCGGAAATCGATCAGCCAATCAAGGACTCATAGCCCGTCGCATCGAGCAGGTCATCGAGCTGGGCGGCGTTCTTGACCTTGAGCTTGAAGATCCAGCCCTTGCCGTAGGGGTCGGTGTTGACCAGCGCGGGATCGGCTTCCACGGCGTCGTTCACTTCCACCACTTCGCCGGACACCGGCGCGTAGATGTCGCTGGCGGCCTTCACCGATTCCACCACGGCGGTCGGGTCGCCGACATCGACGGTCTTGCCGACCGGCGGGAGTTCAACGAACACCACGTCGGTGAGTTCTTCCTGGGCGTGGTCGGAAATGCCGACGGTGGCGATGTCGCCATCAAGGAGGACCCACTCGTGGGAATTGGCGTAGCGGAGGTTTTGCGGAACGTTCATCGGGCGTTAGGGAGCTTATGCTTTCGTGGTGGCGGGCTTGTAAAACGGTTTCTTCACGACCTTGGCCGGGAACTTGCGGCCGCGGACATCGACGAAGAGTTCGGTGCCGGGTTTCGACAGCGCGGCGGGCACGTAGGCCATGGCGATGCCCTTGCCGAGGCTCGGGGAAAGCACGCCGGATGAAAGCTCGGAGATCACATTGCCCGCGGCGTCTTCCAGCGCGTAGTGCGAGCGCGGCGGCGCGCCCTTGTCGGTGTATTCGAGCGCGACGAGCTTCCGTGCGGGGCCCTCGGCCTTTTGCTTGGCGAGGGTGTCGCGGCCAATGAAGTCGCCCTTTTCGAGATCCACGAAGAATCCGAGCCCGGCCTCGATCGGCGTGCGCTCCGGCGAGAGATCGGAGCCATTGAGCGGGTAGCACATTTCCAGGCGCAGCGAATCGCGCGCGCCGAGCCCGCAGGCCTTCGCGCCGCTCCCGATGAACTTCTCGAACCACGCCTCGCCCTGCTCGGCGGGGCAGAAGAACTCGAAGCCATCCTCGCCGGTGTAGCCGGTGCGGCAGACGACGGCATCGCCGCCCTCGACCGGGAAACGCACGATGCCATTGCGCGGCGGCAGCGTTTGACCGGGGCAGGCTTTGGCGAAGGCCGCGGCGGACTCCGGACCCTGCACCGCCATGCCGGCCCACAGCGCGCTTTCATTGCGCAGCTCGACATCTTCCGGCTGGTGCTTCGCCATCCACGCGAAGTCCTCGTCGATCATCGAGGCATTCACCACCAGGAAGAAGTCGCTGTCGCCGGTGCGATAGACGATCAGGTCGTCGATCACGCCGCCGGCTTCATTGAGGAGAAAGGAATACTGGCCCTGGCCGGTGGCGAGCTTGGCGACGTTGTTCGCGAGCATCTTGTTCAGCCACGCCAGCGCGCCGGGGCCACTGACGAGGAACTGGCCCATGTGCGAAATGTCGAAGATGCCGGCCGCCCCGCGCACCGCGGCGTGCTCGTCCATGATGGACGTGTACTGGACCGGCATGTTCCACCCCGCGAAGGGCACCATGCGGGCGCCGAGGCGGACGTGGAGGTTTTCCAAGGGCGTGCTCTGGATGGTGCTCACGGGCACGGAGCGTGAAAAGCCCGCCGGAGCCTGTCAAACCGGCCAGCGCCTCGCGCCGGACTTTTGACCGATTCTAGCGCTTCGGGCGCGGCTCGTACGCCTTCTGCATCGTGTCGAGCACCTCGGTGAGGCGGTCGTTGCGCTTCGGGCGGGGCCGGAGTTCGAGCTCCTTCTTCAGGCGCATGTAGTCCTCGAACTCGCCGCTGAGATCGCGGGCGCGGGAAATCTCGAAGAAGTCGAGGTAATCGCGGGCGAAGATCGCGCGCTGCGAGCGCACCAGGCGCTGCTCGGAAAGCTCGGCGAGGCGTTCCTCGATCTTGCCCTCCTTTCCCGCCACCAGATCGCGGAGGATCTGCTGATACTCCTGGATGATGGGCCGGTAGGAAGGGAAGCAGCGGTAGGAAAGCCGCACCAGGCCATCCTCGGCGGGCCGCACCGCTTCGGCGCGCTCGGCATCCTTGAGCGCGGCGATCTCTTTCCACGAGTCGATGCCGCGGTCGAGCGCGTTGCCATCGGAATCGCGGGTGTGGAATTGCAGCGCGGCGGTGAGTTCGCGCTCGGTTTCCAACACCGGCAGCACTTCGGTGAGCGCCGGCTGGACGAGCTTGGCGAGCGTCAGCGCCCACCATTTCGCGAGGCTTTTCTCGGAAAGATTGAGATCGGGGAAATGCTTGCGCATCAGCACCGGCATCTCGCCGGAGAAGCGGGCGGCTTCCCCGCAGAAGTTGCGGAAGGCTTCCTTGCCCTGCGGCTGTTCCAACAGCGCCATCACCAGCGCCCCGGAGAGCGCGCGGAAGGACAGCCGTGAGGCGCTGTCGAGCTGTTGGAAACTGCGGTCGGAGAACTCGAACAACTCATCCATGGTGAAGCCGCCGCCGCGCCGGAAGACGCCCTCGTAGATCCGGCGGTCGGCTTGGCCGGTCTTCCACTTCCGCGCTTCCACCAGTCCCTCGACCAACCACGGGCGGACGACCAGCGGTTCGTCGAGTTCGGCCGGATTCACCGAGCGCAGCGAGCGCTCGTAGAGCAGCACGGTGAAGGCCGCCCGCTCCAATTGTTCCTGGTCGATGCCCGGATCGGAATAAATGCGGATGAGGAGGGAAAGATGGCCCTCGATATTGAAGAGGCCGAATTCGACCGGCCGGGCCGGCGGCTTGTCCCGGTCGGGTTCGACGATCTCGACATTGACCGGCACCTTGAACGCATCCGTGGCCTTCGCGCCCCGTTCCACGAAGGCCCCGCGCTTCGCATCAGCATTCGCTGGCGCGGATTGGTCGCGCAACAGGGCCAGGAATTCCTCCCGGACCTGCTCCAGCCCGAGTGCGACCGACGAGCGCTTGAGCGCATCGCCACCGCGGACGCGGAACATGCGGGACTGGCTGATTGCCTCTTCCACCGGCTTCGGTCGCGGGACATTGCCGCCCGGTGCCACCGGCACCGGCTGCTCCGGCAGCGGAGCTTCCTCCACCGGGACGGCCTGGGGCGGCGCATCCTGGCCGCGGAGCACCGCGCAGGAAAGCAGGCACAGGCTGACGGCGCGGGCGATCATCATATCGGTCAGAACGATTCGCCGGGAAGCAGGCCCGAGCCGCCATCGGCGCGCGGGTCGAGCACCAGCTTGCCTTTCTCCAGCCGGATCCGGGACATCTCCTCGAAGGCCAGGTGGAGTTCCTTCTCATAGACCGCCGCGAGCTTTTCGAACTGCGGCATCACCAGCAGCAGGAAGCCCTGCGGCACGACGAGCTGGCCGAAGCGGCCGCCTTTCGCGAATTTCTCGGTGCGCTCCACCTGCGGGAAGAAGGGACCGCCTTCGCGGGCGATCATCGTGCGGGTCTTGCCGTGGACATCGATCTGCTGCTCGACGCGGACATACATCGACAGCGTCAGCGGCCGGCCGGCGATGGTGCGCTCGGTGACGATCTCGGCGCGGCCTTCTTCAAGGCGCACGCTCACCGCATCGAGCGAAACCTGCGAGCCCAAGCCACCCCCCTGCTTCGCGGCGAGGGTCTGGCGGAGGTAGAGATTGATCTCCTCCTCGGTGAGGGTGAGCGGATAATTGCGGTCCACCGAGTTTTGCAGCACCGCGCGCAAGTCGCGGGTCTTCGGCGGCGGGGTCAGGCCGGACGGGCGGCCCTTGATATCGGAAAGATCCTGCGGCTGGGTGATGAAGAATACGGCCACGCCGAGTCCAGCGACGCCGGCGAAGGAGATCAAGGCCATGAGCTTGCCGAGGCAGCTGCCCTTGGGCTTCGGCGGGGGCGGGGGTTTTTCTTCGGCCATGGGGCAGCGTTAGCAGAGGCTTCCGGGCTTGGGAAGGGCGCTCACTCGGCCGCCTTGGCCGGGGCCGCGGCAGAGGCGGCCGGAGCGCTGCTTTCGGCCGGCTTGGACGCGGCGCTATCGGCCGGCTTGGACGCGGCTGACTCGCTCTTCGCACCCGCTTGGTACGAGCTGGAGCGGTAGTCGGTCTGATAAAAGCCGGCCCCCTTGAAAAGCAAGCCGGCCCCGGTGCCGAGCAGGCGCTTCACCTTCCCGGCGCAGCTTTCCTGGGGGCAATCCTGCAGCTTCGCGTCATTCATGCTTTGGAAGACTTCGAAGCGGTGGCCGCAGGTCTCGCAGACGTAGTCGTAGTTGGGCATGGGGCGGCACCCATAGCATGCCCGCGCCGAGGCGCAAGCACGGCGCCACCCCATGCCGGGGGGAATCAGGGAACCGTCTGAATGGTCCAGCCCTTGTCCTCCAGCGAATCTTGGGCCACCCCGAGAGCGGCGAGAAAGCCGCCACCGAGCACGTTGGCCTCGTCGGTGAGCTTCACCTGCAGCTTCACGCTGTGCCTGAGCGTGGCGCTTTCGTAGAAACACCCCGCCGAGTAGCCCTCGGAAACGGACGGATCGATGCCGAAGTCCCATGAGCTGCGGGTTTCAAGGTGGAAGCCGGAGAGCTTGGGTGCCACCTCGATTTGAAAGCCGGCATTGCGCAGGTTCACCAATCGCCGGGGGCCATCGAGCGCCCCCCATTTCGAGTAACGGATATCCGTGGTGTCGCCGATGCCCGGAATATCGATCCACGATTTCTTGTTGAACTGCTTGTGCAGTTCGTAGCCGAGGTCGGTGTCGTTGAAGTTCGGGAAGAGCTTCGGGCCGTCGCCGGTCTCATCGACGATCCGCAGCGCGGTCTTCTCCCGGCTGTTGAGCATGAACACGAACCAACCGGGATTTCCCAAGGACGAGTAGCCGCCGAGGTACCGCTCCTTGGCGTTGTCCCGCAGCACGCGGGTGATACCGGTCGAGTCCAGGTAGTTGACCCGGAACGTGGTGCGGGTGGTGGTGCCCGCGGCGATCACAAAATCGGCCGGCGCGGGAGAAACGCTTGCGGCAAACAGCCCGCAAGCCCAGCCGGCCAAGCGGCGGAGTGGACGTTTCATAACGAGGAGGGGGTTGAGGGGATTGTAATGAGATCGCCCTGGCACGACCGGCAAGGTCGCCCTTCAGGGCAATCCCTTATCTACTCCCGCTTGGCGCGAGGAGCAACTTGCTTTCTTTCCACGGGCAGGGGCGGCTCATTCTGGAAGTGCTTGAAGGCAAGGAGCCGCGCGGCAGCGTGGGTTGGGACGATCCGCGCTCTTCCTTCGAATTTCGTCCGTTTCGCTCGTTTCGTTGTGCTCCCGGCCTTCCCGCGCTGCCCCGCAGCAGGGCTGCTGGCATTGGGAGGCAGCAGGCTGCGCGCAGTCCGGGCCTCCGGCTACTGGTGCGGCGCTTCAGAAT
>CBKZPU010000278.1:0-5351 GCA_966696705.1 uncultured Verrucomicrobiaceae bacterium
CAAAAGCTGCGGCTCGTCCGCGCGCTGCAGAGCCGCGGCCACATCGTCGCGATGACCGGCGACGGCGTGAATGACGCGCCGGCGCTCAAGCAGGCCGACATCGGCGTGGCGATGGGCATCACCGGCACCGACGTCGCGAAGGGCGCGGCCGACATCATCCTCGTCGACGACAATTTCGCCACGATCGAACACGCCGTCGAAGAAGGCCGCGGGGTCTTCGACAATCTCTCGAAGTTCATCGTGTGGACGATTCCCTGCAACTTCGGCGAAGGCCTCGTCCTGCTGGCGGCGATCTTCTTCGGCGTCACCCTGCCCGCTCTGCCGGTGCAATTGCTGTGGGTGAACATGATGACGGCGCTCGCGCTCGGCTTCGCACTCGTCTTCGAGCCGAAGGAGGACAACCTGATGCTGCGTCCGCCGCGCGACCCTCGCCTGCCCATCCTCGACTTCCCGCTCTTCATGCGCACGGGCCTGGTCTCGCTGATCATCCTTGCCGGTGCCTTCGGGCTGTTTGTGTGGGAGCAGCACGCCCGCGGTCTCTCGCTCGCCGAAGCCCGCACCGTGGTCGTCAACGTGATCGTGATGGTGGAAATCTTCTACCTGCTCGGCTGCCGCAGCCTGATCCGCCCGGTGCGGGCGATCGGCTACTTCTCCAATCGCTGGGTCGTGCCCTGCATTGCGGGTATGATCATCCTGCAACTCCTCTTCACCTACACGCCGGTGATGAACCGGCTGTTCCGCACCGCGCCGATCGACCTCCAGTCGTGGCTGCAGATCACCGCCGTCGGCCTCTTCTCCTATGCCGCGGTCGCCTTGGAAAAGCACCTGCGCTCAGGCGGCGTGCAGTCCTCGAAAGGTTAGGCGAAGCCAAAGACCTCCGAACCCGCCAAGCTTCCACCAATGCCCGGAAAAGCCCCATCGCCGCTCGAACGGATCGCCGGTCTCGCCGGCAGCAACGGCATGTCCGTGGACGAGGCCGCCGTTCAACTGCCCAGCGAGCTCGGTCTGCCCGGGTGCTGCCAACCTAACAAGACCATAGCCGAACTCTATGGACACGACGCGTATTCGCCCAACCTCCACTTTGTCCCGCTCGGCCTGTTCCTCGCCCGCGACGGTCTGACATGGGGCGTCTTCCTCGCGAACAACTTGCTGCCCGTCACGCTCGGGAACCTGCTGGGCGGAGCGGGCATGATCGGGCTAATTTATCACGTGATCTATCGCCGCGGCCGCCGTGAATCATCCTGAAGCTTTCGAACCGCAGCGGCTGCCGGCGGACGAGGTGTTCCGCCGGCTCGCCTCGTCGCGCGCTGGCCACAGCACCGCGGAGGCGGAAGAGCGGCTCGCTCACGAAGGGCCGAACAGCTTGCCGGTCGCCAAGCCGCCGCCGGTGTGGCGGCGCTTCGCCAAACTCCTGCGCGAGCGCTTCGCCCTGCTGCTGTGGGCGGGTGCCTTGCTCGCCTTGATTGGCGAGGCATTCAGCCCCGGCGAAGGAATGGCGCTCATCGCCATCGCGCTGGCCGCCGTCGTGGTGATCAACTCCGCCTTTTCCTTCTGGCAGGAGCTGCGCGTGGAGCAGGCGATGGCGGTCTTCCGGCAAATGCTTTCGCCGCGCGCCCGCGTGCTGCGCGACGGACTGGCCACCGACATCGACGCCACCCGCCTGGTCATCGGCGACGTCCTCCTGCTCGCCGAGGGCGACCGCGTGCCGGCCGACGCGCGGATCTTCGAAGCGAACTCGCTGAAAGTGGACAACTCGCTCCTAACAGGGGAATGCGAGCCGCAGCTTCGCACCACCGAAGTGACCACGGTCGCACGCATCGAGAGCCGCAACCTGGCCTTCTCCGGCACCCTGGTCACCACCGGCAACGGCAAGGCGGTGGTCTATGCCACCGGCATCGCCACCGAGATCGGCCAGATCGCCCGCGTCACCCATGAGACCGCGCGGGTGGAAAGCCCGATCCGCCGCGAGCTGCGGCATTTCATCCGTGTGATCACCCGCATCGCGCTGGTGCTCGGGGGCGCCTTCTTTCTCGCCGGCTGGGCGCTCGGCAATCCGCTGTGGACGAATCTCGTGTTCGCCATCGGGATCATCGTCGCCAACGTGCCGGAGGGACTGCTGCCGACCGTCACGCTCGGCCTCGCGCTCGGTGGCCGGCGGATGGCCAAGCGCCACGCGCTGCTCAAGACGCTCGAAGGCGCCGAGACCCTCGGCTGCACGTCCGTCATCTGCACCGACAAGACCGGCACCCTCACCTGCAACGAAATGCGCGTCACCGACGTGCTCCCGCACGATGACGCGGCCGCCGCCTGCGTGATGGCGCTGTGCAACAACGCCACGCTCGCCCGCGGACCCGCCGGACCGCGCGCCACCGGCGACCCCACGGAAACGGCGCTGCTGCTCCATCTCGAGAGTCGCGGTCCCGGGATCGTGGCCGAGTTGCGCGCGGCGCACGAACGGCTGTTCGAGCGGCCCTTCGACAGCGCCACCCGCGAGATGGCGACCGTGCACCGCTTTCCCGACGGCCCCGTGGCGCTGCTCAAGGGCGCGCCGGAGGTCGTGCTCGGCCAATGCACGCCAACGACCGGCTGGCTCGAACGCGCCGACGAACTCGCCCGCAGTGGCAAGCGCGTGCTCGCCCTAGCCCGCAAGCACGTCGATCCGGCCGCGGACTTGGAGGCCCAGGTGCTGGGGGACGGCTACGAATTCGTCGCGCTGGTCGCGATGCACGACCCGCCGCGGGCCGAAGTCACCGACGCGGTGAGGCGCTGCCAGAAGGCCGGCATTCGCATCATCGTCATCTCCGGCGATCACCCGCTCACGGTCGAAGCCATCGCGCGCCAGGTCGGCATCATCACCGGCGAGGCGACGGTCGCCACCGGCTCCGACATCGCACGGCTCAGCAAGCCGGCGCTGCGGCAGATGATTTCCCGCCCCGGCGTGGTCCTCGCCCGTACCAGCCCGCTCGACAAGTTGCACGTCGTGTCCGCGCTCCAGCAGACCGGCGAGATCGTGGCCGTCACCGGCGACGGCGTGAACGACGCGCCCGCGCTCAAGCGCGCCGACATCGGCGTGGCGATGGGCGTGTCCGGCACCGATGTCGCCCGCGAGGCCGCCGACATGGTGCTGATGGACGACAACTTCGCGACCATCGTCGCTGCCATAGAGGAAGGCCGGGTGATCTACGGCAACATCCGCCGCTTCATCGGCTACGTGCTCACCAGCAACGTCCCGGAAATCCTGCCCTACATCGCCTTCGTGCTGCTCGACATCCCGCTGCCGCTGCCAGTGCTGCTGATCCTCGCCATCGACCTCGGCACCGACATGATTCCCGCGATCGGCCTGGCCACGGAAACCCCGGAGACCGACGTCATGAACCAGCCGCCGCGCCCGCGCGGCGAGCGCATGCTGTCGCTCAGCCTGCTGCTCAACAGCTACCTGCTGTGGGGCCTGTCCGAATCCGCCGCCGGCTTCGCCGCTTACCTTGCCGTGCTCTACAACGGCGGCTGGCGGCCCGGCGTCGTGCTGCCACCGGGCAGCGAGTTGCACGCGCAGAGCATCGCCGCCTTTTTCACCGCCATCATCCTCTGCCAGGTGGCCAACGTGATGATCTGGCGGACCAGCCGCCAAAGCGTCTTCTCCAAAGGCCTACTCCGCAACCGCGCGGTGCTGGCCGGCATCGCGGTCGAGCTCGTGCTGCTGTGGGCGATCGTCGAAACCGACCTCGGCCACCGCCTGTTCGCCACCGCCTCGCTGCCGCCGTGGGCGTGGCTGGTCCCGGTGCCTTTTGCCGTGGCGATGCTGCTGCTCGCCGAGTTGCGGAAAGCCAATCACCGGAAAAAAACCTACCGTGAAGGTGTTTGTTAGAGCCATGGGCATCGGCTTGATCCTGTCAGTCGTCGCCACGGCTTCCCCGCCGCTCGACGGCATCAGCTTCGCCGTGGCTCCGGGAAAGCTCTACCTCCTGCTCGCCGAGGCGCGCGACGAAGGCTGCAGCGACGTGAGCGCGAGCGACCGCCACTTCACGGTCTTCCAACCGCCAAAGCGCGCCAAGATCAGTCTCGCGGACCGTATCGGTATCGAGGCTTCGCCAAGTTCGCTTGCCGTTGAGGGTGATCCTCGCGTAGAAACCGCCACCGGGTTCGCGGACGTAAAGTCCCGGGACTCCCGGGGCCAACGTTCGGCACATAAAATCAGGAATCTCGAAGACAAAAGCCAAAAGCTCAACTCGTTGAGAATCAAATAAAAGGAGGGGTGGCAGAGTGGTCTATCGCGTCGGTCTTGAAAACCGAAGTTGCGCAAGCAACCGTGGGTTCGAATCCCACCCCCTCCGCTCTTCTTTACACGTTCGCCCCGCCATGTTCCGCCGCCTGCTGTTGGTTTGGCTGTTGCTGGCGGGGTTGGCCGCCGCCCACCAGATTGCCGAGATCTCGATGTCGGTGGCGCTTGATGGCGACCGCGTGACGGCGATCGCGGATGCGGATGCAGCCTACATGCTGCCGGAGTTTCGCGGCGATGAGGACGAGGAGGCGAAGGATTTGGCGTGGCTGCGCGCGCAAGGGCCGGAGGGCTGGCGCAAGATCGCCCGCGAGTGCGAGGCCTACTGGCGCGACTGCCTGCGCCTGAAGGCCGATGGCCAGGATCTTCCGTGGACCCTGCGGGTGCCCGAGTTGGAGAGTGAGGAGCCCGGATTCCTGGAGGAAGGAGACCCCGAGGAACTGCCCATGCTTGTCGTGCAGATCGAGGCCAAGCTGCCGGCGGGAGCGACGAAGCTGGGAGTCGATTGGAAGGAGCCCTTCGGCGTGAACCTCATCGTCACCACCGGCGAAGGCGAAGCCGCGGAGACCAAGCCCCTGGTCAGTGGCGAGGAGGCGGTCGTGGCCGAGCGGCCCGCGGCGGATGCGGAGATGAAGCCCGCGGAAACGTCGCTCACGGGATGGATCAAGCTCGGCTTCATCCACATCCTGCCGGAGGGCGTCGATCACATCTTGTTCGTGCTCGGATTGTTCCTATTGGTGCCCAAGTGGAAGCCACTGCTCCAACAGACGATCGTTTTCACGCTGGCGCACTCCGCGTCGCTTGCCGCGGCGGCGATGGGCTGGGTGAATGTTCCGTCAACGCCCGTCGAAGTCCTGATCGCCGCGAGCATCGCGTGGGTCGGCATCGAGAACTTCTGGGCCAAGGAACTCGGCAAGGGCCGGCTCATCCTCGTCGGGATCTTCGGACTCGTGCACGGGCTCGGATTCGCCGGTGTACTCGCGGAATTGCTGCCAGCGGGTCAGCCGGAGAAACTTCCGGCAGCACTCTTCGGCTTCAATGTCGGCGTCGAACTCGGCCAGATCGCCGTCTTGGC
>CBKZPU010000279.1:0-5350 GCA_966696705.1 uncultured Verrucomicrobiaceae bacterium
GTCTCCATGACCGGCGCGGTGCCGGCTTCGCGGTAGAGCGTGTTCGGCTCGAGGAATTTCCGGAAGCCATCGAGATACCCCTGCGCCCGCGCCCCGTCGCCGAGGATCGCCGACATCGCAATGCCGCCGGTGAAGGAGTAGCCCTGCAGCGCGCCTTTCTTCGAGTGCCAATGGTCGAGGTTCGACTTGATCCACTCCGCGCCGTGGCTTTCCGGCGTCACGAGGCCATACGGATAGATCATCAGCAGGTGCGACCAGTGGCGGTGGCTCTTCTCGTACGGCATGCCGGCCCCGATCAGATACGAGCGCTCGTCCTTCGGGAAAGAAACCAGCTTTTCAAGGATGCGCCGCCACTCGGTGGCCAGCGGATCCTTCACGCCGAGCTTCTCATCGAGCTCTAACAGCGTGCGGCAGCCCCACGCGAGACCCGCGAGGTCGTAGTTCGCATCGGTCGCCTCGCCATACTCCGGGCTGTGGGTTTTCGGCAGGTGCAGGTGGCCATCGGGGCCATCGGTGAGGAAATGGCGGTGGTAGTTCACCGCGCGCTTGAGCAGCGGGAAAAGCTGCTCCTTGCCCATGCGCTCGTCCATCGACACGCGGTAGTGGCGATAGAGATTGTGGCAAACCCACAGCAGGTTGCCGGCCTCCATGCCGATGTCGGCGCGCTCGCGGATCGGCCGCCCGCCGGGTTGGCCGGCCCAGCCGAAGAGATCCGGTCCGGTATTGCGGCACAGGGCCGCGGAGTCGGCGCGATATTTCTCATCGACCGAGCGGATCATGCCATCAAGTCCTGCCGCGAGATGCCTCGGCACGACCGCTGCCTCCGCAAAGCGGCCGGACGAGTAGAACGGCGAGTAGCTGAGTTGAACGTTGAGGTTCCACCACGTCGCGGCCCAGCCGGACGGTTGGAGCCACGGGCCGCTATTGTCGATCAAGCCGCGCTCCGCCCGCGTCGCCGAGGCCATCTTGTAAATTTGGATCCAGTAAAAGGACTCCCAGTAGGGATCGCTGAAGCTGAAGAAACTCTCCGGATACCACTTGTGCCACCAGTCGCGGTGCGAGCCTTCGAGCGTGGAAAATGCTGCGTCAGCGGATGCCTTCACGCGGTCTTGGGCCATCGGCGCGGGAAGCTCCTTGAGATCGTAGGCAACGGTCCAAAATAGCTTCTCGTCCTTCGCCTCCCACGCCGTGACGTATCCCCCGCCCGCGGCGAGCGCCTGGGCAGCGTGGCCCTTGCTACGATCTCCCTCGTACTTCGCCGGAGGGTTCGGAGTGCGCTGCTTGCGGAACTCCGCGGGCAGCTTGCTTTCGCGAGGGCTCACCGCCGGCTCGGACACGAAGTCGAGAGTGGCACCAGCTTCACCGCCGCCTCGCTTCAACTCGATGACGCCGGTCCCGTTGGTCGCATGAATGAAGATCCGCCACGCGATCTCGCCGCGATCGGTGACCAGCGTGCCGCGCGCCTCGGCATTCCACAGGTCGATGCGCGCGGTGCTTTTCTCGGGATCGATCTTTCCTTCGGTCTTCAGCTCGAAGCGCCCGATCGGAAGCCGCCCGCGGTTCTGCACTTCGATCGCGTCGGGCACCTTGCCCTGCCACAGGTCATCGGTGCGATGGTCATGCACGCGGTTGCTGCCGACCTGAAAACTGAACGCCCGGTCTCCCGCCAGCCGGGCCATCATGCCCAGCTCGCCATCGCCCACGAAGGGCGCCTCCCACCAGTCCTTGCCCATGCGGTTCCAGACCGGGTCGTGACCGGCGAGAAAGGAGGGCCAGTCGATCCGCTCTTCCAACGCCGTGGCCGGGAACGCCGAGGAGAAAATCAGCAAGGTGGCAAACAGGGCTTTCATGGAACCCGCACGCTGACAAACGCCGCCACGGCACGGCAAGCCGCATTTGTCATACAAATTTATCCATGCTGGTCCGGACTTCCCGGACCCAATCGGCTAGGCAAAGCTCAGCCGTGCCCGTCGCCATGCTCATCCTCGCCTGCATCTTGTGGGCGGTCAGCTTTCCCGTCATCAAGGCGCTGGACCTCGAACAAACCGCACGCCTGCCGGAAGTTTCCAAAATCTTCCTGGCGACCTGGCTGCAAATGGCGCGCTTCGCCTTGGCCGCGGGGCTCATGATTCCGCTCGTCGCGCATCAACTGCCCGCACGCAAGGAACTCATCCAGGGCATCTGGCTCGCCGCGTGGGGCGGCCTCGGCATGGCGCTGCAAGCATGGGGGCTCGCCTACACCGAGGCCTCCACCTCCGCCTTCCTCACCCAAGCCTACTGCGTGATCCTCCCGCTGGTCGCGTGCGTGAAGACACGCCGCGCCCCGACAGCGAAGGTGCTGCTCGCCACCGCGCTGGTCATCGTCGGCGGAGCGATCCTCTCCGGCGTGAAACCCGGTGAACTGAAGATCGGCAAGGGCGAGGCCGCGACGCTGGCCGCCGCCTTCGTCTTCACCTTCCAGATCCTCACGCTCGAGAATCCGAAGTACGAGGGAAATCGTGGCTTGCCCGTGACCTTCGCGATGTGCGCGGCGATCGCGGTGATCTTTCTCCCCGTGTCCGCCTTCCTCGCGCCTACGCCCGGCCACTTGATCGCTCCTGCCGCATCGTGGCCCGCGATCACCCTGCTGCTGGTGCTCGCGCTGGTCTGCTCGGTCGGTGCCTATGGCCTGATGAATTGCTGGCAGCCGCGCGTGCCCGCCACCGAGGCCGGCCTCATCTACACCACCGAACCGGTTTTCACCGCGGCCTTCGTGCTGTTCCTGCCGTCCGTGTTAGGTCAACTTGTCGGGCGAGGCTATCCGAACGAATCCCTCACCTTTTCGCTGGTCGCGGGTGGCTCGCTGATCCTCGCCGCCAACCTCCTGATGCAATGGAAACGCCGTCCTCACCAGCCCGCGATCGCTCCGGCGCCGTGAAAGTCCTCCGCTTCATCGGCCGCAACCTGCTGCGGCTGCTGATGCTCTTTCCCGCGCTGTGGTGCTTCGGCGCGATTTACTTCGACGGCCCGTTTCCGGGCTCCGGCAATCTGATCCTCGGCCTCGTGTGGGTCGCGCTCACGGTGTTCCTGCTCTTCCGCGCCCGCTCGAAGCGTGATCGCTGGCTGTCCCTCGCCGCCGGCCTCGCCCTGGTGATCGTGCCGTGGTCGTTCAAGCGCCCGCGCAACGATCACGACTGGTCGCCGGAATACGCCCGCACCGCCAATGCCACGGTCGAAGGCGACGCGGTCACCTTCACCAACTTCCGCAACTTCGACTACAAGCTCGACGGCACCGTCATCGAGCGCTGGGAGACCCGCACCGTCCACTTGTCGAAGCTCCGCGGCATCGATTTCTTCCTCAACTACTGGGGCTCGCCCTTGATCGCGCACCCGATCTTCTCCTTCGACTTCGGCGATGAAGGACAGGTCGCGTTCTCCATCGAGACCCGCCGGGAAAAGGGCGAGTCCTACACCGCCCTCGGCGGCCTCTACAAACTTTACGAGCTGACTTATCTCGTCGGCGACGAACGCGACTTCGTCCGCGTCCGCACCAATATCCGCCAAGGCGAGGACGCCTATTTGTTCCGCCTCGCCGCCCCGCCGGAAAATGCCCGCGAGCGCTTCCTCGAATACGTCGCGCAGATCCAGAAGCTCGCCGCCAAGCCGCGCTTCTACAACGTGCTCACCGCGAACTGCACCACCGCCATCCGCTCGCAGGTTCACATGAAGAAGGCGGTGCTCCCCGATCACCGGCTCATCGTGAACGGCAAGCTCGACGAACTCTTTGCCGATCACGGGCTTTTCGCCGTGACGGACCCGCCGCTCGCCGAGCTCAAGCAGCGCGGCCATGTCGATGAGCGGGCGATGCAGGCCCAGGATGATCCGGCGTTTTCCAAAAAAATCCGGACAGGCGTGCCGGGATTCGACCCCTAGCCCTGCAATTTCTGCAAATGTGTAAAATTAGATTCTCCTAAGGATCTCCATTGGGTTGAATGAGGTGCTGCTCATTCCTTCCCATGAAATTCCGCCATTTCCTCCCGGCTATGGCGCTGCTCGGCCTGACCGGCAGTGCGTCCGCGATTAAGATCGAGATCCGCTACGACTACGACACCAACGGGTTCTTTGATAATCCTCAAGCCAAAGCGGCTCTGGAAGCCGTCGCCGACTTCTACGAACCGCTGCTCCACGACTCGCTGGCGGAAATCAATGCAGCCTCGTGGCCGGGCTACTCGTGGGAAGCTCGGATCACCCACCCCGGGAACGGCACGACCAATTTCGCGATTCCCAATCTGGTCGTGCCCGCCGACACGATCATCATCTTCGCCGGTGCCCGGGCGATCAGCAGCGCCGGTGTGGGTGGATACGGCGGCTGGAGTGCTTCCGGCAACCAGGCATGGTTCGATCTTATCAAAGCCCGCGGAGAAGCGGGAGCCTTGGCCGCCACGCCAACCGACTTCGGCCCTTGGGGCGGACAGATCTGTTTCGACACCGGCCGGACGTGGAATTTTTCGATGACCGATCCTTCGGCCTCCGGCTCCAAATTCATTCCGGTCGCGCTTCATGAGGTAGGACACGCCTTGGGGCTTGGCACCGCACCCTCTTGGACGGCCAAGATTTCGAGTGGCACCTTCACGGGTGCCCTCGCCGTTCAAGTCTATGGCGGCAATGTCCCGCTCTCCGGCACCGGCCATTGGCGGGACAACAGCTGCGGCGGAACCGACGGTTATCTGGAGAGCGACACGAACAAGATCCTCAGCAAGGCCTATGGAGCCTTTGGCGCCCCGCACGGATTCGCGCAGATCGCGCTGATGGACCCGGTCGTTTGCACGAATGGAGTGTTCCAGAAAGTCATGACCGACCTCGATCTCGCCGCACTTCGCGACATCGGTTGGGAACTCGAGCCACCGGCGGAGCTGGATGTTCCGAACCTCAATCCCGCAGCCAGCCCCTTCGCCTTTTCATGGCCAAGCACCAGCGGCTTCACTTACCGCTTGGAGCGGAGTTCGTCTTTGGCCAGCGGGACTTGGTCCACCCTCTCGACCCAAGCGGGCAACGGGTCCATCCAGCAGTTCTCGACCTCCGCATCGGGCTCAAAAGCCTTCTACCGGCTCGCGGTCGAGGCACCTGCCGCGGGAGCGCTGATGTTCATGCCTCTCTCGACTCCGGCTCCCGCGCAGTCGCCGCCGGTTGAAGCCACCGGTTGCGGGTGCGGACATTGATCCGGCCTTCAGGCAGTCTTCTTGACGACGGGGATGGCCCAGGTATGCGGAGCACGTGACGCTGCTCAAAACCATCGGCCTCCTGACGCTCTCGAACATCTTCATGACCTTCGCGTGGTACGCCCACCTGAAGGACATGAAGGAGAAGCCGT
>CBKZPU010000280.1:0-5315 GCA_966696705.1 uncultured Verrucomicrobiaceae bacterium
CGTCCCTCGGACGCGCATGGAAACACAGGTGTCCCAAAAAAAACCCCGGAGACACCCACCACGATCAACCCGGGACGAGTTCCCCAGCCACCGCCTCCTCCGCTTCGATCTCCTCGTGCGGCCGATGCCGTCCCGCGATGATCGAGTAGAAGGCGGGCACCACGAAAAGCGTGAACACGGTCCCGACGATCATGCCGGACACGAGCACGGTGCCGATGCTGTTCCGCGACTCCGCGCCCGCGCCGGTCACAAAAATCAGCGGGGCATGGCCGAGGACCGTCGCCGCGGTGGTCATGAGCACCGGGCGCAAGCGCGTGAGCGCGGCCTCGCGCAGGGCGGCGATTTTCTCTAGGCCCTTCGCCTGAAGTTCATTCGCGAACTCGACGATCAAAATCCCGTTCTTGGAGATCAGACCGACCAGGGTGATGAGACCGACTTGAGAGTAGATATTGATGGTCGTGAAATCGAGGAAGGTGAAGGCCAGAGCCCCGGAAATCGCGAGCGGCACCGAGCCGAGGAGAATGATCAACGGATCGCGGAAACTGTGGAACTGCGCCGCCAGCACCAGATAGATCAGCATCACCGCGAAACCGAGCGTGACCACGAGGGCGGATCCTTCCTTGCGAATCTGTCGGGACTCGCCGGCGTAATCCAGCGTGACACCCGGGGCGATCACCTTGCGCGCCGCATCCTCGAGCACGCGCAGGCCGGCTTCTTTCGTGACGCCCGGCTGCACGCCGCCGAAGATTTTCACGGCGTTGCGCTGTTGGAAACGGTTCAAAGTCCGCGGCGAGGTGGTGGCCTCGACGCTGGTGAAGGTGGAGACGGGAACGAGTCCGCCGTCCGGGGTCTTGATCTTGAGGTCGAGCAGAGGCCCCACCGCGGCCCGGTCGCTATCGCCAAGTTGCGGGATCACCTTGTAGCTGCGGTCGAAGTAATTGAAGCGGTTCACGTAGGCGCCGCCGAGCAGGGTGCCGAGTTCCTGACCCACACCGGCGAGATCGAGGCCGAGGTCGGCGAGACGCTCGCGATCAATCAACACGCGAGCCTCGGGCCGGTCGATCTTCAGGTCGGTATCCACGTAGAGAAACTTCCCGCTCTGGAAGCCGGCGCCGATGATCTGTTGGGCGGCCGGGAGGAGTTCTTCAACGGGACCGTCGGTCTGGAGAACCAGCTCGACGTCGTATTGGCCGGGCGTCGGCAGCGAGGGATCGAGCCGCGGGAAAACGCGCAGTCCCGGCACCTGCGAAACCGCGCCGAAGACCTCGCCGTAGATTTCTTCCGAGGTGCGGTCGCGTTCATCCCATGGCTTCATCGCCATGCCGCCAAACCCACCCCACCCCGCGGTGAGCGACCACATGAAGCGGGTCTCCGGGAATGAAGTGACCTTTTCCACCAAGCCCAGCGACTCACGGTTCGCGGCTTCGATGGTGGAGTCCGGGGACGTGTCGAGGAACAGGCTGATGTGGCTCTGGTCCTCCACCGGAGCGAGTTCGCTCTCCGACATCAGGTAGAACGGCCAGGCCGCGAGCATGATGACGACGGCCAAGCCGAGGATGACCCATCGGATCTGCAATGCGCCATCGAGCATCACCGCGTAGGCGGCTTTCACGCGGTCAAAGGCGCGGTTGACCAGACGCGTGAGCCTGCCTTCCTGCCCTGTCCGGTGAACGAAGCGCGAGCTCATCACCGGCGAAAGCGTGAGGGCCACGAAGCCCGAAACGATCACCGCCGCGGCGAGCGTGATGGCAAACTCGAGGAACAGCGATCCGGTGAGCCCGCCTTGGAATCCGATCGGCGCATAGACCGTGGCCAAGGTGATGGTCATCGCGATCACCGGCCCCTTGAGTTCCCTCGCTCCGATCAAGGCAGCCTGGATGCGCGACTTCCCTTCGCGCACGTGGCGCTCGACGTTTTCCACCACCACGATGGCGTCGTCCACCACGAGACCGACCGAAAGAACGATCGCGAGAATCGTGAGCAGGTTCAGGCTGAAGCCGCAAGCGAGCATGATGGCCGCGGTGCCGATCAACGAGATGGGCATGGCGATCAACGGCACCAGCGCGGTGCGGATCGAGCCCATGAAGACGAACACCGCGATGCCCACGATCATGATCGTCTCGCCCAAGGTCTTGCTGATCTCCTTGAGCGCCTCGCGCATGAACATCGTGCCGTCGTAGGCGAGGTTCATCTCAATATCGTCCGGCAGCGTCGGACGGATGCGGTTCATCTCCTCTTCGAGCGCCTTGGCGACATCGATTTCATTCGATCCGACCAGCGGCCACACGCCGAGATAGACGCCTTCCTTTTCGCTGTGCTTCGCGATGTAGTCGGGCTCCTCGGAACCGAGTTCCACCTTCGCGACGTCGGTGAGGCGGACGATGGCGCCGTCGCGTTCGACGACGATGAGCTTTTCGAAGTCGTCGGTGGAGCGGAGGTCGGTATTCGCCAGCAGGTTGACCTCGACGAGATTGCCCTTGGTGCGGCCGACGGCGGCGAGGTAGTTGTTGCGGCGCAGCGCGGAATGGACATCCCCCGGCGTCAGGTTCAACGCGGCAAGGCGATCGGGATCGATCCAGATCCGCATGGCGATTTGCCGGCCGCCTTCGATGGTCACCCGCTGGATGCCGGGCAAGGTGGCGAATTGCGGTTGGAGCGAACGCGCCAGCCAATCGGTGACGGCGGAAACGCTGCGCTCGGACGAGGTGAAGCTCAGATAAAAGGTGGCGTAGGGCCGGTCCGCGCGCTGGATCTCGATCATCGGCGGCTCGGCATCGGGCGGCAGCTCGGCGCGGACCTGTTGGAGACGGGCGCTGATTTCGGCCAGCGCCGCGGTCGTGTCATGGTTCAGCTTGAGACGGACAGTCACCGTGCTGACGCCGGCACGGCTGCTCGACTCGACGTGATCGACGCCGCCGATCTGCGCGGCAACGCGCTCGATCGGCGTGGTAAGGAAACCGCGGACCGTCTCGGCGCTGGCCCCGTAGTAGAGCGTGGTGATGAGCACCGACGAACTCTCGAGCTTCGGGAACTGCTGCACCGGCAACGAGCCGACCGCACGCCAACCCACGAGGACGATCACGAGGTTGACCACGATGGCGAGCACCGGGTGCTTGATGAAAAGATCAGTGAAGGAGCGCATGGCGCCGGATGGGGAAATGGCTTATTGACCCCGGAGGGCTTGCTCGGCATCGGCGACCAGCACGCCTTCACGGAGTTTGAAGGAGCCGGAAGCGGCAACGGGCTCGCCTGCTGTCAGGCCGCTTTCGACGATCACCTCATCGCCTAGCACGGCACCGCTTTTCACGAGTCGCATGGAGGCGCGCAGCTTGCCCTCCTTGTCCGTAGCCACCACGAACACATGATCGCCCTCCGGTCCCCGCCGCAAGGCGCTCACGGGGATAGCGACCACCTTCCGCGGCGCCCCCACCGGCACGCGCACCTGCACGGAAGCGCCCGGTGGCGGGACCCGGGTGGCGTCTGCCACTTTCGCGCGAATGTTCGCATTGCGGGTGGCGCGATCGATGCGGGCGTCCAGAGCGATGATGGTGGCGCTCACAGGTGTGTCCTTGTTCGAACCGACGACCTCGACCACATCGCCCTCGCGCAGTCCCAGCGCGACGTTCTGGGTGACGGTGAAATCGACGTGCGCGGCTTCGTCCACGCCTTGAAGGGTGGTGAGTTCGGCCCCCTCGACCAAATACTGGCCCGGATGCAGGTCCGAAAGACCGATGCGGGCACGGAAGGGCGCGCGGATGACCTTGCGGGCGATCATCGCCTTGATGCGTTCCCTCTGGGCCAGCGCCACGTCGCGCTCGGCCCGGGCTTGATCGAGGTCTTTCTTCGATGTCGCGCTGCTCGATGTGAGCGATTCAACGCGGTGCAAGGTGGTCTCCGCCAGCGCGGCTTGGGCTTCGAGGGCCTTTAACTCGGCTTCCTCCACCGAGACATCGAGCGCCACCAGTTCGGCACCCGCTTCGACCACCTTGCCGGGCGTGAGATCGACACGGACGACCGTGCCGGGGAGTTCGTTCTGCAAGGTGACCGAGCGCAGGGCGAGCACGGTGCCGACGGCAGTGGTTGTCCTGCGGTGCTCGGTTTCCTTCGCCAGCCGCACGATCACCGCTTCCATCGGCTCCGGCATCATCGCCGCTTCGTCGGCCGCTTTTTTGAGGTCCGCCTTCTTCCAAGCGGCGAGCCCCACGCCGGCACCCGCCACCGCGGCGATGAGTCCCAACGATCCGATCCATTGCGATGCCTTCATGGTTCCTAATGAGTCGTCGTTTCAGATCCGCAATCCTTGGCGGTTTCGATGGCTTGGGAAAGAACGCCCTCCAAAACGCCGCGCATGCGGTCGAGGTCCGCCTGGGCCACGGGCCGCAAACGCAGCACCCAGTAGAGCCACAAGCCATCGATGGCGGTCGCCAAGGTCTCGGCCATGCCCTCCGGCAGGCCGTCCGCCTCAAGGTAGCCGTAAAGCTCGGCATAGGTCTCCCGCATGGGGCCGACGAGGGCCGGGTTCTGTGCCAACGCGGCGAAGACCGAGGAGTAGCTGCGCCGGAGTTCCTCCGTCCAAGATTGGGCGTCCGTGAAGCAGCTCTGCAAAAGACCCCGGACCATGCGGCCCGGCCCAGGCGGGACGCTTTCGTAGGCGGTCTTGAAATGATGCCGCCAGCCATCCGCCGCGCGCCGGACCATGCCTTCGATCAGTTGGTCCTTGTTCGTGAAATAGTGCAGCAGGCCGCCCTTGCTGACGCCCGCCTCCGCCGCCACGGCGTCGAAGGTGAGGCGCGAAACGCCCTCCCGCACGGCCACAGATTCGGCCGCGTCCAACAATTGGTCCCGGAGCGAGGAGTTCGATTTCGCCATGCCTTGCCGGAGCCAAACCGTCCAGCCGGTCGGCGTCAAACCGTCTGGACGGTCGGACCCGATTTTCCCTGTCATGACAGCCATCCACCTCTTCGACGAACGAGGTAGGCAGGATGTGACAACGGATTTTCTCCGCTGGGAGCGCGGAACCTGCGGCCCGCGGAATGCCCCCCCCAAGAGCCGCGGCGTCTCATAGGTCCGCCGCATCAGACGAACTCCAGCTTCCACTAGGAAACTCCGCCACCGAGGTCGCCACCGCGGGCCGGAGGCTACTCGCCCTCAAAGGCTTCCGCCAAGCGGCGGATCACTTGGTTCCGCTCCTCCAACAGACGGCGCATGTAGCGCTCCAAGAACAGCCAATCCGCCAGCCGGCCCAGCGGGCCAAACGGCGACCTGTAGTCGAAGACATCCGTCATCCGCGTGCCGCCGGCGATTTCCTCGAAGTG
>CBKZPU010000281.1:0-5312 GCA_966696705.1 uncultured Verrucomicrobiaceae bacterium
GCTACGGAGGGACAGGTCCCACTCCGCTAAAGCGCTACGAGGGACAGGGGCGCGGAGGTCGCGGAGGGATCGCGGAGAAGAATTGAGAATGCCGGATGACCAGTGACCGGAGGAAGGCAGAAGGATTTTTGAGCCGACAAGACACAAATGACGCCGAAATGGGGGCGAAGGGACAGAGGAGGAAGAGTTCTCCTTCACGCGTCACTCGCTAGAGGAGGCCGGTTGGCCTGTCTTCGTGAGTTTTTGGGGGCCAGTGGAAAGGGTCGATGGATGCTGATCTTATTGGTAAAACTCTGTTTCAGTCTGGCGGCGGGATTGGGAATAACTTTTCCCGAGTGACCTTATTGACAGAAAGAAATGCTTAAAATAGATGGCGGGTGCTTCATTGATGTAGTGGCGCGGTGCGTTTTTGCCGTGTCCCGATGTGAAGTCCCTCCGGTGTTGGATCACACAACCCAATAATAGAAAATTGAAGACCATGAAATTGAACATGATGGTGCCTTGCGCGCACCGTATCACCGCGTCCGCTTTCGCCCTTGCTGGTTGCTTGGCCCTTCCGGCTGGCGCCGCTACCTCGTTGACTGGAGACCATGCGGTCGTTCCAGGCGGTGGGGAGGTCGGGAATCTGACTGTGGCGGCGGATCTCACCGTGTCGGGCTACTCCCTATTGGAGGAACTCGGCGTGAACGGCAATCTCGAGACGGGGGGCGATGTCTCGGCAGCGGGAGCGATCGATTTCGGCTTTTCCACGATCAATAGCACGGTTCCGGGAGGGACGCTGCAGTATCTCGGCACGTCGGAGCATAGTGCAGCCTTCGACGTGACGGAAGCACTGGGGAGCTTCGTGTGGCGGGACGATGCCGGTGCCACGCCGCGGCCGAAGATGAAGCTGGGCACGGACAATGCCCTGTCCCTCTACAGCGGCAGCACGGCGACGATCACGTTGCAGGGCGGCAGCGGGCAGATTCATCTCAGCGGCACGGGCAGCGGGATTTACTCCGGCGGCACGGCGGTGTTCTCCCTGGCCGCGAACGGCGCGGTGAACTATGACTCGACCCGGCCGGTGTCGATCTTGAATGCCTCCGCCGCCACCGCCTACAGCGGAGCCCTGCGAATCGGGGGCGGCCTCGCGGCGATAAAGGATTCGTATGTCAACGAGATCCGCATTGGCAAAGGAAACAATGGAATGTCGCAGAACACGGCATTCGGAAGAGACACGTTGAATGCCAACACCACCGGCAACGACAACACCGCGGTCGGAATGTGGGCGATGCGCAACAACACCAGCGGCCAAGCAAACACCGCGGTGGGATCGTTCGCCCTGCAAGCACACACGAGCGGTGAGTACAATGCGGCATTCGGTGCCTCTGCCCTGGGCGGCAACACGACGGGCTCTTACAACAGCGCGTTCGGGAAATCTGCTCTCAATGCGAATACCACGGCGCACTCGAACTCCGCCGTCGGCTACGACGCGCTGCGGACGAACAGCACGGGCTCGAGCAACGCGGCCATCGGCCGCAACGCGCTTTATTCGAACTCGACGGGATTCTACAATACAGGACTCGGCACGGCAGCGCTGACCTACAACACCACCGGATCCAACAATATTTCCATCGGCTACTTCTCAGGTCGATATCAGGCGGATGGCATCAACTACCTGACTGACCCGGAGAACAGCATCTACATCGGCACCCATACTCGCGGGTTCTCGAATTTGGATAGCAACTCGATCGTGATCGGCTACCAGGCGATCGGGGAAGGGGCGAACACCACGGTGATCGGCAACAGCAGCACGACGAGCACGCACTTGTATGGCCAGACGAAGGCGAATTCGCTGAAGGTCAGCGGTGCCACCGACCTGAATGACCAGGTGGTGGTGGAGCCGGCGGTGGCTCCGGCGACGGCGGTGCGCGCGATGCGGGTGCTGGCCGACGGGACGATCCTGATCAAGCCGGGCGGGGACATTCCGATGGGCGACTTCACCGATGGCCAGCAGCCATGACGCGGTGGGTCAATCCACCGATCCGTGTGCATTCCATGAACACCATCCTTTCGTATGCGGCCGCCACCACTTCCGAGCTGGCGTGCCGCCCAATCCCTTCCAATTCCGGTTGCTGAATCGTCATGAACCCAACCTTTAGAAAACAATTTCCCGGCGGACGGCCCCTTGCCGCGTGCCTGCTCCTTGCGGCGGCGCTGGCAGCGCCGCTCCGCGGGCAGGAGCCCGAGTGGTGGGCAGAATTCGGTGTCTTGAGCGGCACGCCGCAGGACACCTCTCCCGTCAATGTGGGCCAGATCAAATACTTCGCCACCAAGGCGAAGGACGCCATGGATGCCAACCTGCCCGGTGGCGCCGGGCAGGACATCGATGACCTGATCTCGGACTGGCAGGCCGCGACGGCGCCTAACAACTACGCCGCGGCGACGCTGGGGCAGTTGAAGCATGTCGGCAAGCTGTTCCATGACCGGCTGGCCGAGGAGGGGCTTGCCGAGCCCGGCGAGTATCCTTGGACCGGTGTCCTGGCGGCGGAGGATTTCGCGCTGGCCGCGATCGGCCAGGCGAAGACCACCTTCGCCTTCGAGCTGGGGCTGCCGATCACCGCGGACTTCCACCTCTACCGGATCCTGGGCGATGACACCATCACGGTGGCCCAGGATGTGCCCGTGCTGGTCACGACCTCCAGTGCGGAGACGGTGGAGTACGAGGTGCTGGTCCAGCCCAAGTACGGGACCCTGGATGAAACCAATGCCCCGGCCTACACCTATCAACCGGGGCCCGGATTCACGGGCGCGGATTTCTTCGTTTACAAGGCGAGGCTGCAGGGCAGCGGCGCGGAGAGTAACGCGGCCCAGGTTTCCCTGCTGGTCGCCGAGTATCCGAATCAAATCGAGCTCGTTCACCCGGTGGACAACAAGCACATCGTGGAAGGAGACGGGGTGACCTTCGTGGTCGATGCCTTCAGGGCCGGCACCGCGGTCACGAGCGTGGAGTTCTATGCCGATGACGTGAAGATCGGTTCAGCGCCGACGGACACGCTCGATGCCTTCACGTGGCTCAATCCCTCCGTGGGGACCCATGAGGTGAAGGCGATCGCTTACTTCGATGATGCCACGAGCGCGACCTCGGGCACGCATACCATCGTGATCGACCCGAACTCACCGCCGGCCATTTCGCTGGCGCTCGTTCCGGATCCGGAGGGCGCGAGCGCGCCGGTCCTGGGGAATACGATCTCAGTCGAGGCGGAAGCTTCGGACTCTGACGCCGGCGACAAGGTCAAGCGGGTGCAGTTTTTCCTCGATGGGCAATTGATCGGTGAGGACTTCACGCCGGACGCCGACGTGTTCCAGTTCACCCTTCCGGACGACATCTGGGGTGGGACCCACACGGTGATGGCGCGGGCGGTCGATGCCCACGGCAAGACCGCCGAGGACCAGGAGACCTTCAATGTCACCGGCAATCATGCTCCGGTGGTGAGCATCAGCTCGCCCGCGCCACGTGCGGAATTCCAGGCATCGCCAGGGGAACTGGGCACGGCGGACATTCCAGTCGAGATCCAGGCCAGCGACGCGGATGCGGGCGATGGCCTCGCGAGCGTGGAGGTGGAAGTCACCACGGGCCTGGCCACCACCACGCACGCGGCCACGCTGGACGGAAGCGTCTATCGGGTCACGCTGGAGGACCTGTCTCCCGGCACCTACTTCCTGAGGGCGAAGGCCACCGACAATTCCAACGGGGCGGCCGGGCATTCGGCGGTGGTGAAATGCCTGGTCATTGCGGAGGGTCAGGTTCCTCCCTCGGAGTTGCTGGCCGAAATCACCGGGTCCAACATCACGACGGCGAATCTGGACTTCATCGGCAATCTCTCAGCCGCGACGAAATACAAGGGAGGCCGCTCTTACTCGATCGAGTCGAACTCGGGGATCCTGCTGACCAGCGGGACCGTGACCTGGAAGGGCCCGAATGACGACGATGGCACCTCGGCGCCTCTTGGGGAACCCGGGGATGACGATCTGGACCTGCTGGTGGTGGACGATCTCGGACAGCTCCTCACCAACGATGCGGCGGGACTGGAGTTCGACTTCACGCCCACCAAGTCGAAGCTGGAAGTGGTCCTTCAGTTCGCCTCGGAAGAGTATAGCGAGTTCAGCCCGGGAGGTTCTCAAGCCAATGACTTCAACGACTTGTTCGCGATGTACGTGGATGGGGTGAACATCGCCCGCGTTCCTGGTTCGCGTGACATCCCGGAAAGCGTCCACTCGAAGATCGGAGTCGATTCGATCAACTCTCTCGAAGAGGTTCCCGGCGCCCTTAATCCCGGGAGCAACCGGCATCTGTACTGCGACAATGACGACGACGACGACACGGACCCCGGTCCGGAAATCCACTTCAAGACGGAGTATGACGGCTTCACCTTCAAGGTGACGGCGATGGCCGCGGTCACTCCCAACCAGACGCATCACATGAAGATCGTCATCGCGGACGCCGTCGATTTCTTGCTCGACTCGGGCTTGTTCATCAAGAGCGCCAGCTTCCGCAGCGTGGATCCCTGAGGCTTCGCGCAAACGCGGTTGGTCCCCGAATGGCACGGATGAAGAGGTTCATCCGTGCCATTCGTTCATCTGCTTATTCATTCATGCAGGTCGTGTGAGCGGTGAGCGGTCAGTAGAATTGACCTGTCCCTTTATCAAACACCCTCTCCAAGCCCCGGCATCATTCTTCAGCCCCGAGGGGGCGCGATCCGTCAGCCCCGCCCGATGGGCGGGGGTCTTCGGTGCGAAGACGATGGCGGCCTGAAGGGCAGCGGGACGGGAAGCTCCGCGTGGCGATTGAGCGGGCATCGCTCGCAGAGGTTGTAGAAAGGTGCGGCGTCTCCGGGCGAGGCGGCCCGGTCTTCCACAACGCCGTTGGCGTAGGCGATTCCTCGGGCGGGAGCCCGGGGTAGCTTCGCAACCCCGGGCTTCGTTGCGCAGTCCCATTCGGGACAAAGAGTGCCATCGACTTTTGTTCAAAGGTCAGCCCGTTGGGAGGGGCTGAGGGATCGCGCTCCGTCGGGGCTGGAGAAGGCCAGCAATTCTGATGGAGGGCCAAGTTTGAAAGGCAGGGGAGAGGGGTGCTCGGGTGTTAGGGGCGGGGTGTTGTGTTGGGTGGTTTTTGATCTAACAGATCTTGGGGGCTTTTCGGGTGGGGTTGCGGTTCGGGGTGTTTCCTCGCGATGGCTTTGAGGGCGGAGGCGGGGCCACCGGGTGCTTCCCCGCCGCAGGGCTGCTGGCTTTGAGCGGCAGCAGGCTGCCGCAGTCCGGGCCTCCGGCTC
>CBKZPU010000282.1:0-5254 GCA_966696705.1 uncultured Verrucomicrobiaceae bacterium
CCTTCCGGCACACGCCTGATTTCAAACGCCCGGCCTTTCGCGAGGCCGGGCGTTTTCTTTGCGAATGGTTCGCGAACGCCCCGACCGCGAAATGGAAGGAAATTGCCCGGTTCACGAAAAGGAGCTAGGACGCATTCAAGGCGGGTGAAGCAGTATCGGACATCGGAGATTCCAGATGAGGCGTGGCAGGCTCTCGACGGTCTCTTTTGGAGGGAATCGTCGGGGCGTCTTCCCAAAGGCTCGTCCTTCGACGGCATCATTCCCGAATCGGTTGAGACGACGAAGCATGGGATTCAGGTTTCCGGTATCGTATGGACTGTCCCTGAAGGGAAATCGTATCAAACGACCCTGCTGTTGGGGCGGCCCCGCTTCAGCTCGATCCTTGATTTCGTTTCCAAGAAGCTCGGAGCCGCGACGATCCTGAATTGCTACTTGGAAGCCGATGGCAGCCTCACCATCGAAATAGGCTAAAAGGTTCGCGGGTGTCGCTCGCGTATCAATGACCCGCCGCCGGCACCTGCGGGCCTGAAGGACTGATTCCCATTTTCCCGACATGTCTAACGCCAGTAGCTCCATCTCGATGATCCGTGTTTTCCGGTCGAAGTGTGCATTCACGATGCGTTGGCTGCTGCTCCTGCTGTTGGCTTCCGCCGCTTTCGGCCAAGGCGATCCCTTCGCCTCGCTCGACAAGAACAAGGACGGAAAGCTCACCCGCTCGGAGATCCCGGAACAATTGCGCCCGCAGTTCCAGATGGTGGACGCCAATCGCGACGGCTTCGTCTCGAAGGAAGAACTTCTCGCGGTGATTTCCGGCCAAGGGAGCGGCGGCACGGCGGCCGCGGTCGAACACCTGAAGAACATCGACTACGCCGGCAGCGACAATCCGCGCCAAAAGCTCGACCTCCTTCTTCCCAAGGATCGAGCCAGCAAGAAGCGGCCGATGGTCGTCTTCGTTCATGGCGGAGGCTGGCGGTCCGGCCAAAAGGAGGACGGCCTCGCTGTCATCCGCGCGGTGACGGCGACCGGCGACTATGCCGCCGCGACCATCAACTACCGCCTTTCCCAAGAGGCCACGTGGCCGGCGCAGATCCACGATTGCAAGGCCGCCATCCGCTTCCTGCGCGGCAAGGCTGACGAATACGGCATCGATGCCGATCGCATCGGAGTCGTGGGCATGTCCGCGGGCGGGCATCTCGTGTCGCTGCTCGGCACGGAAAACGAGGACCCGACCCTGGAAGGGACCCTCGGCGCCTTCGCCAAGGTCAGCAGCCGCGTCCAGTGCGTGGTGAACTTCTTCGGCCCGACCGACTTCCTGACCAACCTGCTTTCCGAAGCTCCGGATGATCGGAACAACGGGAGGAAGATGGTCATCGAGTTTCTCGGCCGCACCGAGGCGGAAGCCCGCCGCAATGCGAAGGCCGCGTCTCCCGTGTCATGGGTCTCCAAGGATGACGCCCCGTTCTTCACCGCCCACGGCACCAGGGACACGTTGGTGCCTTACTCCCAGGCGACCTCGATCCACACCGCGTTGGAGAAGGCGGGGGTGGAAAGCCACCTCGTCGCCATGGAGGGTGCCGGTCACGGCTTCGCGAGTCCCGAGCTCAACCGGCGGATCAGGCTCTTCCTCGACCTGCACTTGCGTGGCGTGCCGGCGGAGATTTCCTCGGAGCCGATCCGGATCAGATGATAGCTTGAGTGACCCCAGCGAGCAGGGTTTTTGCTAGTCGTCTGTTACGTGGTGACGCAAAACCGCTCCGTAAATGATTTCTACGGAACGTCACTGGCTTCGGCACCGCGCTTTTCACAAGATTTCGGCCATCGTTGCGAGCCTGGTGGCAATGCCGATCGTGGCGGGCGGTGCCGATTCCTCGCCCTTGGAAGTCCGGTGCGGGGTCGTTTATTCCCTCTCTTCCCGCGCCGCATTTGGTAACTGGCCCTACCAGATCGCTTCCGCGATGGGGGCTGGCTGGTCCGACATGCTACTGATGACGTATGCCCCCTTTGCGGTAATCACCAACCACGCTTCCGGGCCCATGACCTTGGCCAGTACGGCACGGGTGGAGTTCGCTCAGCCGAATCTAGGCATCCGATTGAAGAGAATTAGTCCCACGCGCGCCGGCTTTGTGACTTATAACGCCGTCCCGCTCAGTAGTTTGTATGTCCATGCGACCACCCTCCCCCGGTCCAAGCGATTTACAATGATGCTCTTCGGCGGTGCGACCGCGGAGACTCCTCCGTCAGGGCTGGCGGTCTTGGAAGCCGGGCAGACCGTCGTGTTCAGTCCTTGGATGCCGAGTTCCGCCGGATTTGAGGACGTGTTGGACTGGAGGAGTGACATGACTTCATCCATCTCGTGCGTGCCGGGATGGAAGGGGCCCTCGAATGGCTACTGCGTGGACTGGCTGGGCGGGATCCCTTATTATTCCTCGAATTCGTCGGTCAATGGCGGCCTCGGGATCGTCGCCACTCGGTCTCTGGATCAGTGGGACGTCGAGATCCAAACGGTGGGAGCCCTTGATGGTTGTCGCGTGTTTCGTCCAACTACAGCGGCATCCGCCACTTGGCCTTGGGAACCTGACCCATCCCTCGAAATCACTTCTTTTCCTTCCCTCTACTCGGACTTTCAGCCGCCGATTGCCGAGGGGGCGATGTATGTGAGTTCCGCTGCGAAGGTCGGCTCGTGGGGCGTGAAGCCGATCTTCTCCGTGACACTTCCGCCGGAGGAAACGCAACTTCTGTTTAAGGACACGAATTTCAACGGCATCGACGATGGGTGGGAGCAGCAGTATTTCCCCTCGCAATCCGTCGGTAAGAACGCGGATCCAGATGGAGATGGGCACACCAATTTTTTCGAGTTCCTCGCAGGAAGTTCTCCTGTCGATGGTCAGGATTTTGTTCGGACGTCGCTGATTCAAGAGAGCGGAGATTGGCGGCTCGAATGGTCGTCAGCGCCCCAGCGTTCCTACGTCGTCGAGTCATCTGACGATCTCGTCGAATGGACGTCCGTGGCTACGGTGACTGCGCTGGGCACCACGTGCAGTCATCCTCTCGGACAAGCCGTCCAGAACGCACGTTACTTCCGCCTGCAGATCCTCCCTCCGATCTGAGTTTCTCCCCGCTGCAAAACACGCCCCATTCTCCACTTGTTGGACCCGGCCGGATTCGTGCAACCTGCGACCGTGAGCGAAGAAGTTCTTTGGAAAGGCAGCCCGTCGCAGGTTCTCAACCTCGGCAAGTATCTCGTCGCCCTGCTGTTGGGCATCGGCATCGCGGTCGGTGGTTTGTTCTTTCCGCCGGCGTGGGCAGCGCTCGTTCTGCCGCTCGGCTGGGCGCTGTGGACCTTCATTGAAACCAGGAGCATTCGCCACGAGCTCACCACCGAGCGGATCCGGATGTCGTCAGGCGTCTTCAACCAGCAGCTCGATGACGTCGAACTCTACCGCGTGAAGGACACCTCGATGGAGCGCCCGTTCTGGTATCGCGTCTTCGGCCTTTCTTCGTTGGTCATCGAGACCTCGGACCGCTCGCAGCCGCGCATCGAGATCAAGGCGGTCCACAATGGCGACGAACTCCGCGAAACGCTGCGGAAGCAAGTCGAGTTCTGGCGCGACAAGAAGCGTGTGCGGGAGGTGGACTTCGACGAAAACCTCGCGGAGGGCGGTGCCCCTGGCACTGACGATGAGACGATGGCTTGAGGGGCTTTCATAGCGGAGCGGCTGGGAGAGTCCTTCGCGGGAGCGCCGCGGTTGCCTTGGCGCTGCGGTCCGCACTCCGCCGGAACGACGAAGTCGTCCCGCTACGAAATCCCGCGTGCCAATGATGGGGCTTTGCGCTTTCCTCCGCGCGCATGACTGAACTTCCCGGACGCACGCCGCACACGCCGATCGCCGTCAATATCGAGATGTGGTTCGAGGGCTCCTTCGTCGAGCGCATCGAACAAGCCGCGGCGCTGGGCTTTCCTGCGATCGAGCTGTGGTCATGGCGCGACAAGGATCTCGCAGCCGGTGCCGAGGTTCTCAAGCGGCATGGCATGATCGCGACGCAGTTCACCGCGTGGGGTTTCGGCCAGCAGATCAATCATCCGGATTTTCCGAAGGAGGACTTCGTCGCCGAGATCGCCGCCGCCTGTGACGCGGCGGAACTTCTTCCCGGATGCGAGCGCTTCTGCGTGGTCGGCGGCGACAACATCCCGGGCCTGACGAAGGAACAGATGCACGCCTCCGTCATCGAAAAGCTCCGCGCCGCCGTGCCGGTGCTGGAGGCGAAGCGGAAGATGATCATCCTGGAGCCGATGAATCCCTACAACCACCCCGGCCACTGCCTCTACGGCAGCGCCGATGGCATTGCCATCTGCGAGGCGGTCGGCTCACCGTGGGTGAAGCTGAATTGGGACCTCTTCCACATGCAGCGCTACGAAGGCAACCTCATCGACAACTTGGAGAAGGGGATGAAATGGATCGGTTACGTCCAGTTCGCCGACTCGCCGGCGCGCAACGAGCCCGGCACCGGCGAGATCCGCTTCAGCGAGGTCTTCCGCAAGGTCCGCGAACTTGGTCTGCCGCTGCCGCTTGGAGCGGAGTGCCTGCCGAAGGGCGGCGAGGTCCGCCGGGCCGCGGAGCGGCTCTATCAGGCGGACTTGGAATCGGCGTGAAGAGTCACCACCCGATCTCCGCCACCACCGGCCGGTGATCCGATCCAAGATCGGGGCCGATCCAGCGTTTGGAGCAAGTGGCTCCGGGCGCACGGAACAGCACGTGATCGATCGGCACCGCCAGCAAGAAACTGCCGCGCATCCAGGTGCTTCCCGCACCGCGGCCCTTCGCGCTGTCGAGCAAGCCGGCATTCCACAGCGGTTTCATGCCATGGCTCCAGCGCGTGGCATTGAAATCGCCGGTGGCGATCACCGGCAGTGTTTCCTTGGAGGCTTCATCCGCGAGCACCTGCAGGAAGGCATCGCGCTCCCTTGCCCAGAAGCCGGTGCTTGGCGGCACCGGGTGCGCGCCGAAGAGGGTGAGCTCGCCCTTTGGTCCCCTGAGGCGTGTCTTGAGCAAGGGGAGCTCCAGTTTGCCACACGGGATGATTTCTTGCGAAACGATGGGTAGCTTCGAGTAGAGCGCGAAGCCGAAGTTGCCCTCGACGATGTGTTCGATCACGTGGGGATGGCTCGCCTGCAAGGGGCTGAGGGCGGAGGCCCATATCTCATCGACTTCCGGCAGGAAGATCACGTCGGGATCGGTTTCGCGAATCCACTTCA
>CBKZPU010000283.1:0-5231 GCA_966696705.1 uncultured Verrucomicrobiaceae bacterium
GGTCTGCGACCGTCGCACCTCGGCGGCATCAGCCACATCGGGACAGTCGCGATTTGACAGCACGGGGATGCGGCTCGCTGCCGCCAGCTTCCGACGGTCACAGACCGCCGCTACATCACACAAAAAAGCCCGGCTCGCTGATCGAGAGCCGGGCCCGGGAATAGGGGAAAAATCTTCAGTTCACGGCGACCGCGGAGGAACCGGTCTCGCCGGTACGAATGCGGATGGCTTCTTCAACCGTCGAGATGAAGACCTTGCCGTCACCAATCTTGCCGGTGTTCGCGCTCTTGACGATGGCCTCGGCCACGCCGCCAGCCTGCGCGTCGTCCACCACGATTTCGATCTTCACCTTGGGGAGGAAATCCACGGTGTACTCGGAGCCGCGATAGATTTCCGTGTGGCCCTTTTGACGGCCGAAACCCTTCACTTCAGTCACGGTCATGCCCTGCACGCCGACTTCGGCAAGGGCCTCTTTCACTTCCTCCAACTTGAACGGTTTGATAATCGCTTCGATTTTCTTCATGGTGCGGCGGATTGGTCGATGAGGCTTGAGCAATGCCCGTGCCAATTGCGGCAGGGAATTTTTAAAACTACGCAATGCTACGTGCGCCCATGTTAGTTGGCCAGCGGAAATCCGGTCAATCTCAAGAGTTTCCGGCGATTGGCAGTCCGACTCGCACCTGTACCGGTGTAACGCTTTTCCGCCGCCACGGGTAGCATTGGGGCATTCCAAGGGCCCGCGCGACGTCCTTCGGAGGGAGATTCCAAGGTGGCCACGGCGTGATGTCATCCGGTTTTTTTCCCTTTGATACGAGGCCGCGCATGACAGCGTCGCCCCGCCTTGTCCGCCCCGCGAAACACCCAACTGGATGGCTGGCGCGCCTTCGCCGTGCTGGGCGTGATCTGGCTGCACTGGGGGCCGCGCGAGTGGCTCGGGCCGCTGCCGTTCGAGATCGGTCTCTATTTCTTCCTCACGCTCACTGGTTTCCTGATCACCCGCGTGCTGTTGCGCGATCGCGATGCCGGGGAAAAGCTCCACAAGCCGTGGCGGCGGATGGCGACCCGGCACTTCCTGAAACGCCGCGCCATCCGGATCCTGCTGCCGTGCTATGTCGCGATGGCGTTCGGCTGGATCTGCGGAGCGCCGGACCTGCGGGCGCATCCCCTGATCTATCTGACCCATCTCGCGAATTTCCACATCGCCTTCCTGCCGGAGTATCCCTCGGGCACGGCCCATTACTGGACGCTGGCGATCCAAATGCAGTTCTACCTGCTGTGGCCGCTGCTGATTTTCTTCGCGCCGCGGCGGCTGCTCGCTCCGCTGCTTCTGGGTTTCGTGGCGCTCGCTCCGCTCAGTCGCTGGGTGCTCCTCCATCATTTCCCGCAGGTCATCAATCCCGGGGCAATCTCGACGGCCTCGGCGGACTACTTCGGCGCGGGCGCCTTGCTTGCGCTGGCGATGGAGCGCGGCATGCAGGCCGGCGACCGGCGGCTGGGCATCGGCGCATGGATCGCCTTCGCCCTCTACGTGACACTCTACTGCCTGGATGAAGCCGGCCGCCCGATTCCCGGACTGCGGCATTTCCAGCAGACCTTCGTCTCGATCGTCTTCGCCGGCCTCATTTCGGCGACCTTGCGTGGCTTTTCCGGTCCATTGGGAAAGGTTTTGGAACACCCTGCGGTCCAGCACATCGGCAGGCTCAGCTACGGGCTTTATCTCTTCCACACCACCATCCCGCTCGCCTTGGGCATGGTGATGCCCTTCCTGTGGTTTCCGGTATTCGCAGGCCCGCTGCTGGCCGTCCGCCTCGCCGTCTTCGCCCTCGCCTCATGGGGCGTGTCGTGGCTGTGCTGGCGCTACCTCGAGCAGCCTTTGGACCGATTCCGCCAGCACCCCCGTCCGGCTTAGTCACTTTTCCCGGGCGGAAAACATTTCCCTAGCCCGCTCCGGGGGCGCATGCACCATCGCTCGCGCACCTGATCCGATGAAAGCGCTCGTCAAAGCCACCGCCGGCCCCGGCCTCGAAATGATGGACGTCCCGATGCCCGAAGTGGGCCCGATGGACGTGCTCATCAAGATCAAGAAGACCTCGATCTGCGGCACCGACGTCCATATTTGGAAATGGGATGCGTGGGCACAGCGCACCATCCCGGTGCCGATGCATGTCGGCCACGAATTCTGCGGCGTGGTCGAGTCGGTGGGCTCCGGCGTCACCGACATCGTTCCCGGCGAACTCGTCTCCGGCGAAGGCCACATCGTCTGCGGTCGCTGCCGCAACTGCCTCGCCGGCCGCCGCCACCTGTGCCCAAAAACGCTCGGCGTCGGCGTGAACCGGCCCGGTGCCTTCGCCGAGTATCTCTCGATCCCTTACCGCAACGTCTATAAGGTCGATCCCTCGATCCCGGAGGACGTGATTTCCTGCTTCGACCCGCTCGGCAACGCCGTCCACACCGCGCTGTCGTGGGACCTCGTCGCGGAAGACGTGCTCATCACCGGAGCCGGCCCGATCGGCTGCATGGCCGCCGCCGTCTGCCGCTTCGCCGGCGCCCGACACGTGGTGGTGACCGATGTGAACCCGTGGCGCCTCGAACTCGCGAAGAAGCTCGGTGCCACCCGCACCGTGAATGTCGCCGAGGAATCGCTGGGCGACGCGATGAAGTCGCTGGGCATGAAGGAAGGCTTCGATGTCGCGCTGGAAATGTCCGGCCATCCCTCCGGCCTCAACGACATCCTCAACCACACCTCGAACGGCGCGAAGGTGTCCCTGCTCGGCATCTTCCCCGACAAGGTCGCCATCGACTGGGACAAGGTGATCTTCAAGGGCCTCATCCTCAAGGGCATCTACGGCCGCGAGATGTTCGAGACCTGGTACAAGATGAGCAGCATGATCCGCGCGGGCCTCGATATCTCGCCGGTCATCACCCACCGCTTCCCGGTCGCCGATTTCAAGAAGGGCTTCGAAACGATGATGTCCGGGCAGTCCGGCAAGGTCGTGTTGGACTGGTCCTGAACCCGATCATTCCGAGAACATCCGGCCCGCCCTCCGCCGCAAGACGCGCCCACCGGGCAAGTTCACGGCGGGAGGTCCGTCCACATCGAGCAAGGTCAGCCCGCGCAGGACGAGATCGCGCGACAGGCCCGTCACGCCGGAAGTACGAAGGTAATCGTACAAGCATGCGGCTTGCAGCTCGCGCGGCAGCGTCCGCAGCTTCGGCAGATGCAAGCGGCCCTGGGGATCCAGCACCTCCGCTTGTTTCACGGCCCAGCGTTCGATCGCGCGATGTTCGCATGACGAGCCCGCGGCGCGCACCAGCGATTCGGTGACGTCGCGCCGGGCGATGTCGGAAAGCAGCGGCAGCACTTCGTGGCGGAGGCGGTTGCGCACGGCGATGGGCTTCCCGTTGGTCACGTCCTCGCGCCAGGCGAGCTTCTCGGAGGAAAGCCAGCCGCGCAGGTCACCGCGCCGCTGGAAAAGCAAGGGCCTCAGGCACTCAAGCGGCCGACCGGCGACTTGAAGCACTTGGCTCTCCAGCATGCCCGAAAGGCCGCGGCTGCCACGCAGGAGATTCCACAAAACCGTCTCCGCCTGATCATCCGCGTGATGGGCGAGCAACAGTCGCGGACAGCGGTGCTTGCGCGAGCACAACGCGAAAAAGGCATGCCGTGCCTCGCGGGCCGCGGTTTCGAGCGAGTCCCCGTTTTCCCGCATCACCGCGCGCACGTCGGCCTTGCCGGACTCACAGGGATAGCCGAGCGAAGCCGCGAGTTTTTCGACAAAGCGCGCATCACCCGTCGAAGCCCGTCCGCGCAGCCCGTGGTCGAGGTGGCAGACCACGACCTCGCGGAAGCCGTGGCGGTGCAGCAGGTGTAGTAGCGCCACCGAATCCGCACCGCCGGAAATGCCCGCGAGGTAGCGCCTCCGCTTCGGGGCGGCATGGAACCACGCGATGTCCGGGACAGGCACGGCACAGCCATGACCGGACTTCACCAGTTTTCAAGTGACGATCTTTGGGGAATCTGAAAGGAAACAACGAAATCGACGAAACGATCGAAACCTGGAGGACGTCGGGGGACTCTCCCATTCTTTGTTCTAAATTTCGTCCATTTCGCCGGTTTCGTTGTCGATCTCAGTTCGTCAGCGGAACCCTTGCGCGAGCGGCCACCCCATTCGATGTTCAGGGCATGAAATTCGCTGTGTTCATCTCCTGCGCCATGCTCGCTGGCGCTCTCCACGCCGTCGAGCAACCCGCACCCATCAAGGTCGAGCAGGCGGAAAAGCAGCTCGCCGGTGGCGTGCAACTCCTCGATGTGCGCACGCCCAAAGAATGGAACGAAGGCCACCTCCAGGGAGCCAAGCTCGTCACGCTCTCGGAGGATGGCTTTCTCGATAAGGCCAAGGCGGCGCTCGATCCGAAGAAACCGGTCCTTGTCTATTGTAGGACCGGCGGCCGCAGCGCCAAGGCGGCGAAGCAACTGCGCGACGCCGGCTTCACCGTCCACGACTTGGAAGGCGGCATCACCGCCTGGCAAAAAGCCGGCAAGCCGGTGGTGAAGTGAGCGCCTGAATTTACCCGGCCTTTACAGCGCATGCCGGCCCTCTGCGGCATGATGCCGCCATGTCCACCGTGGTCCGCAGGATCGGCTGGGCGGCGCTGCTCGCCGGCGCGCTGCTCATCACGGAAAACTCGCTCCGCGACTTCGGTCCTGGCGGGGAGGGAATCTTCGTCGAACAAAAGGGCGAGATCGGCCGCCAACCGCTCTGGAGCTTCTGCCTCCACGTCCATGTCGCCGCGGGAATCGTCTGCCTGCTCTCGGTGCTGCCGCAGTTCTCGCGCAAGCTGCTTCGCCGCATCCCGGCGCTGCATCGCTGGTGCGGACGGGCCTACGCCGCCAGCGTGCTGTTCTTCCTTTGCCCCACCGGAATCTACCTCGCCCTTTCCGCGAAAGGAGGCCTGGCGGGGCAAACCGGATTCCTGCTGTTAGGCGCGGTTACCTTCCACACCACGCTGCGTGGCGTGACCTCGATGATCGGCGGCTCCCGCGATCTCGCCGCCCACCGCGAGTGGATGACGCGGTCCTTCGCCTTCGCAGCCACCGCCATCACCTTCCGCGTCTATCACTTCGCCTTCTTCCTGGGCGGGATGGCGGAGGAGACCAACTACGTGACCTCGCTGTGGCTCAGCATCCTCGGCAACGCCGTGATCGCAGAGCTGGTCCTGCGTCGCCGTTC
>CBKZPU010000284.1:0-5138 GCA_966696705.1 uncultured Verrucomicrobiaceae bacterium
TCGAGTCGATCCACAATCACAATGCGTATGCGGTGATTGAGAAGGTGGGGTGAGACTTGCGCTAACGGTTTGCCCAAGTTTTCGCGAAGGATTTGGCGTTGAAGTTTCCGACCGCCATGACCCTTTGCGTGGATCCTACCACGTCATTAAAACCAAATGGTTCGACACGGACTCTCATGTCCGTGTTGAGAAGCAGGCTGAGATTTTCGGGAGACTGCGTACCGAGCAGGAGCTCGATGCGGTAGATGTCGAGGCGCTATCGACACTGGTCGGTGCCGTGGTTGTGTCACCACCGGAAGAAGAGTGGATGTACATGGATGGAACCTTGCTCGCGCTTTCAATTGAGAGAGGTGCCGTTCGGATCGATCTTGAATGGAACTCCGAGGCGGATGATGCGTGGGGGGGAGTAAATGAGCTGGTGGAGTTCCTAGCCGATCTTTACGACCGTTACCGTCACCTTCGGGAGTAGGAGGTATCGGAAAAGGTGGTAGGCAAATTGGACAAAGCGTGGGGGAACCTTGGTGGGGAGTAAACTGCCCGCTTTACGCACCCCGCCGAAATCGCCTAGCCTGCTTGAATCAGGAAAGCGTGCCGACTTGGCCCGTGGCCTGCTGAAACGATGTCCACCCCAAGAACGCGCATGTTTGACGCCTACGAGGCCAATGGATTTTTCGATGAGATGTTCGACGAGACCGGAGCGGTCCGGCCTCACTACCGGGCGCTGTTGAGCCGCTTCTCCGGCTTCCCCCCGGAGGATTTCGAGGCCCGCCGCGCGTCCTGCGACCAGCATTTCCTGAGGCAAGGGGTCACCTTCAACGTCTATCACGACGACCGCGGCACCGAGCGGATTTTCCCTTTCGACCCCGTGCCGCGGGTGATCCCGGCCAATGAGTGGGAGCACCTCGAGGCGGGGCTTACCCAGCGGATCATCGCGCTGAACCTGTTCCTGCACGACGTCTATCACGAGCAGCACATCCTGCGCGACGGCATCATCCCGCGCTTCTACATCGAGGAGGCGAAGCACTACCGCCCCGAGTTCCGCGGCATGAACGTGCCGAAGGACATTTACATCCACATCTGCGGCAGCGACCTGATCCGCGGCGCCGATGGCACCTACTTCGTGCTTGAGGACAACGCCCGCTGCCCGTCCGGCGCTTCGTATCTGTTGGAAAATCGCAACGCCCTCAAGCGCGCCTTTCCCGGCCTGTTCGAGTCACTCGGTGTGCGTCCCGTGGATTCCTATCCGCGCGAGCTGCTGAACATGCTGCACTATGTTTCGCCTCACCGCGAGGGCGAGCCGGTCTGCGTGCTGCTCACGCCGGGCTGCTACAACAGCGCGTACTTCGAGCACTGCTACCTCGCCCGCGAAATGGGCATCGAGATCGTGGAAGGCCGCGACCTCGTGGTGATGGACGATTTCGTCTATATGCGCACCACCAAGGGCCTCGTCCGGGTGGATGTGATCTACCGCCGCATCGACGACGACTTCCTCGATCCCACCGTCTTCCGCAAGGACTCCGTGCTCGGCGTGCCCGGCATCATGCGCGCCTATCAGGCGGGCAACGTCGCGCTGGCCAATGCCGTCGGCACCGGAGTCGCCGACGACAAGGTCATCTACTACTTCGTCCCCAAGATCATCGAATACTACCTCGGCCAAGATCCCATCCTGCCGAACGTGCCGACCTACCTCGCCTCGGAAGACAGCGACCGGAAGTACATCCTGGAGCACCTGCCGGAACTCGTCGTGAAAGCGGCGAACGAGTCCGGTGGCTACGGCATGCTGATGGGCCCCTCCGCGACCCAGGAGGAGATCGCCAAATTCAAGGACAAGATCATCGAGGACCCGCGGAACTTCATCGCCCAACCGGTGGTCTCGCTGTCCCGCTCGCCCACGTGGTGCGACGGGGTCATGGAAGGCCGCCACATCGACCTGCGCCCCTACATCATTTACGGCGACGACGTGAAGATCGTCCCCGGCGGCTTGACCCGCGTGGCCTTGAGGAAAGGGTCGCTGGTCGTGAACTCGTCGCAGGGCGGCGGTAGCAAGGACACCTGGGTTTTGAAATAGTTTTCCGTCATGCTCTCCCGCGTTGCCAATAGCCTTTACTGGATGGTCCGCTACATCGAGCGGGCCGACAATCTCTCCCGCCTGATCGAGGTCAACGGCCAGCTCTTGCTCGACCACGAGCGCCTCGACAGCGAACGCCTGCGCGCCTTCTGGAAACCCATCATCCTCGCCACCGGTGATGACGAACTGTTCTCCGAACACTACAGCGACGCCGGCAGCGCGGAGGTCATCCGATTCCTCACCGATGACCGTAAGAATCCGAACAGCATCGTTTCCTCCATCTCCCAAGCCCGCGAGAACGCCCGCATGGTGCGCGACCAGCTTTCGGAAGAGCTGTGGGAGGAACTGAACGCGCTCTACCTCTTCATCAACTCCCGCGACGGCGAGATCCTGCTTTCCGCCGACCCGACGCGATACTACGAGACGATCCGCCGCGCTACCTTCACCTTCCACGGCATCGCCGCCGCATCGATCGCGCGCAGCGAGGCTTGGGAGTTCATGGATCTCGGCCGGCACTTGGAACGCGCGGACAAGACGACGCGCTTCCTGGACATCACCAGCTTCCTTCCGGAAGATGAGGAGGGGAATGGTGCCGCGACCTTCCACTGGACTGCCATTTTGCGTTCTTGCGGCGCGCTCGGGGCCTTCCGCGCCGAGCACCGCGGCCAGCCGTCCGCCAAAAGCGTGGTGGACCTGTTGATGTTCTCGAACCACTTCCCGCGATCGGTGCGCTATTGCGTGGATCGCATCGATCGAAACCTCCACTCGATCTCCGGCACGGCGCGCGGGACTTACACCAACGAGGCCGAGCGCGTCTCCGGCCGGATGCTTGCCGAGCTTGCCTACGGATCCACGAGCGACGTTCTTGACCGCGGCCTGCACGACTATCTCGACGAGGCGCAGACCCGCTTCAACCAGATCGGCGAGGGGCTTTTCAGCGCCTACGTGTTCCCGGACATCGCCGACAAGCGCCCGCCGATTCCGGCAGCGAGCGTGTCGGCGGTTGTGGCTTGGCAAATGTCGCAGCAGCAGCAATAGCGCGCCGCGCCATCACGCCCGCCGCCTTGAACACTCTTCTCGAATCTGGCCCGAAACCTGCGCCCACCGCGGGACCTCTCATGGGACAACCGCAGCAGCCCGGCCCGATCTTCAAAGTCCTCCACCGCACCGTCTTCGACTACGACGCGCCGGTGCGGGACAGCTTGAACACGCTTCATCTGGAGCCGCGGACCTTTCCCTTCCAGCGCACGCTCTCGGCCGTGGTGAAGGTGCTGCCGGCGACTCGCGTGCGGCGCTTTCACGACCTGTTCGAGAACGTCACCCATCACTTCGAGGTGCCGGGTGACCATCGGCGGCTGGAAATCGAGAGCCGGATCCGCATCCAGAACCTTCCGCTCATTGTTCCACAGGCCTCCCAAAAGGCGCTGCTCCACGAGTATCGTGGCGGTGATATTCCGGAGCGGACCTGGGCCTATCTGCAAGACAGCCGTTTCGTTTTCCGCCATCCACAGATTTGGCGCCAGGCGCTCGACATCACGGCCGGCATTGAACCGGTCTTCGAGCAGACCGTGGCCATCATGCACTGGGTCCACCGCGAGTTCCGCTACGAGGCCGGCTCGACCCACGTGAACACCCACATCGAGGAGGCCTTTGCATTGCGGCGCGGAGTCTGCCAGGACTTCACCCACGTCATGCTCGGACTTTGCCGTTCTGTCGGCATCCCGGCCCGCTACGCTTCCGGCTACCTTTACAACGGCCCGCGGGATCACCTCTTGGGTGCACAGGCGTCGCACGCGTGGCCGGAAGTCTTTTTCCCCGGCGTCGGGTGGATCGGCTTCGACCCGACCAATGAAACGCTCGCCGACGAGCGCTACATCAAGGTGGCGGTTGGCCGCGACTATGACGACGTCGCGCCGGTGCGCGGCACCTACCACGGCTCCGGACACTGCAAGATGTCCGTGACGGTGGAGGTGGAGAAGGTGGAGTGAGTCGGATTTAGCCGCTTTTGAGATCCGTTCGTGCCGCGCGGCTTGGGGATTTGCTAGGTTGCGGAGCCATGAGTCCCCCCGACAATGCCGAGATCATCGCCGCTTTGAAGGAAAGCGAGTGCCGGCTGCGGGCGATCCTCGATTCGACCGCGGATGCGATCGTGATCATCGACTTCTCCGGCACGATCATCGAGGTGAACCCGGCGACCCTGCGCTTGTTCGGATACCGGGAAGACGAGTTGTTGGGGCGGGATGTCAGCATCTTCATGCCCTCGCCGCATCGGGAGAATCATCACCACTACATCGAGCTCTACCGGGCGACGGGAGAGGCGCGGGTCATCGGCATCGGCCGGGAGGTCCGCGGGCGGCGCAAGGACGGCTCGACCTTTCCCCTCGAGCTGGCGGTCAATCCGATCGGCCACCTCGGGATGTTTTGCGGGATCATGCGCGACATCAGTGACCGGCATTCGCTGGAGCGTCAGGTGATCCATGCGGTCATGGACGAGCGGCGGCGGAGCGCGCGGAAATTGCACTACGGCTTGGGTTCTCTGCTCACCGCGGTCCACCTCCGGCTCGATGCCTTGGCGAAGTCATTGGTGCAGGCCGACGCGGAGTCGGGAAAGGAGGCCTTTGAGATCTGCGATCTGATCAAACGTGCGTTGAGCCAGGCTCGCGCCATTGCAAAGGGGTTGGAACCCGTGGGACAGGAGCCGGACGACCTCATGCTCAGCCTGGCAGAGTTTGCCGATCAGGTCCGGCAGGCGTCGTCGCTGCGCTGCGAGTTCCGGTGCCCGGAGCCGGTCCTGATTCACGCCCCCTTCCTTGCCCGGCACCTCTATCGAATCGCCCAAGGACCGACCAGCAACGCGGTCAAACACAGTGAACGGCAGCCGCATTGTGATTTCCCTGGTTCGTCGCGAGAATCATCTCGAACTCTCGGTTGCCGACGATGGCAGCGGGCTGGACGCTCCTTACCGCACGGGTGCCGGGAGCGGCCTGCAGATCATGCGCTACCGGGCGAACGCCATGACCTTCGCTCCCCCCGTCGAAAGCGGCTGTCAGGTGCTCTGCACCGTTCCCAT
>CBKZPU010000285.1:0-5120 GCA_966696705.1 uncultured Verrucomicrobiaceae bacterium
TCGACACTCCTTAATGAAAAACCCGGCGCACCTTTCGGCGGGCCGGGCTGATGGAGAATGAGGAAACGATGCGGGTGTTGGTCAGAACACCTCGCCGTCCTTGAAGAAGCGCTTGATTTCGTCGGCGGCGGCTTCGACGGAGTCGGAGGCGTGGCAGACGTTGCGCATCTTGGCGTCGCCTTCCTTGTCGCCGAAATCACCGCGGATGGTGCCGGGAGCGGCGGCCTTCGAGTCGGTGGGGCCGAGCAGGTCGCGGACCTTGGCGATGACGTCGTCGCCTTCCAAGGCGAGCGCGACGACCGGGGACTCTTGCATGAACTCGCGGACGGACGGGAAGAAGGGCTTGTCGGCGATGTGCGCGTAATGGTCGGCGAGGATCTCGTCGGTGAGGAAGAGCATCTTCATGCCGCGGATCTTGAAGCCTTCCTTTTCGAAGCGGGCGAGCACGGTGCCCACGAGGCCTTTGGACACGGCGTCGGGCTTGAACAGAATGAGGGTGGTCTCGAGGGCCATGCGCGGGAGGTAGGCGGCGGGGACGGGGCTGGCAAGCCTTTTGCAATGAAGCCTTCCCCGCCCCGCCGGCGGTCCTGGGGTCAGTTCGACGATTTGTTCGAGCGGCTGGAATTGTGATCCTGCGCTTGGGCGACAGTCATGCCGAGGTCCGGGCAATAGACGGCATCGAGGCCGAGCAGCATGTCGATCGACGGCTCCCACATCGCCTCCGGAGCCATCCAACGGATCGGCCCGATGGCGGAGGACGAGCCGGTGGGCAGACCATCGGCGGCGAGGAAGACGGGCTTGCCGGCATCGTCGCAGTCGAAGCGCTCGGTGACCGCGCCGGTGGCGTTCGTCATCAGGCTGAAATAGCCGGCCTTCGGCCACATGCGATCGCCGCCGGGGCAGAAGCGACCATTCAGGTTCTCGTGGGGATCGCCCCAGTGCTCGATCTTGTTGCGGGCGGCGGAAATGTAGTAGCCCGGCGGGCAGGTGCAGACCCGCGGGCCGGTCCGGGCGGCGCTGTTGACGACATGGTAGCCAGCCGGACAACTGCAGGTGCGGTAATTGATGGCGGCGGCGGCGGAAGGCACGGGGTAGGAAACGGTGCCGTCGCGGGTGGTGATGCCGTACTTGATCCCCTCCCCGTGGGCGAAGGTCACGGCGGCATCGATCGTGCCGGTGCCCGTGCCATCGTCGCCCCACTCCTGGACGCACGCGTCGCCGTCATAGACGAACTCCGTGGTCACGGGCGGCAAGCCGCTGCCGCCGGTGGTGGTGCTGGAAACGCGCCGGCCGAGGGCATCGTAGGCGAAGTTCATGCTGCCAGAAGTATCGGTGGCGAGCACGAGGCGGCCTGCGGCATCGTATTGATAGGTGTGGGTCACGCTGCCGCGATCGAGGCTGTGGAGATTGCCGTCGTCATCCCACTCGAGATCGCCGCCGGGCCAGGTGGTGTATTGGTCCATCTGCTGGTCGCCGGGCGGGAGCGTATCGCTCTGGGTGTAGTCGCCGGTCACGCTGTTGCGGAGTTCCTGGATGCGGCGGCCTTCCTTGCCGAGGGTGTAGGTCACGCTTTCCTCGATGACCGGCGGCGCGCCGAGCGCCTCGCGGCGGCGGGTGATGCTGCCGGTGATGCGGCCGAGCGCATCGCGCGTGAACGATTGCATGCGGCCGGGGCCCTGCGGCTCCGCCGTGAAGAGGGTCTGCCGTGCCGAGATCCGCTGGTTGCGGTCGCGCTGCTGGACGACGTGCGCGAGCTCGTGGGCCAGGAGATTGCGCACGGTCATGTCCGTGCAGGAGTCGAAGCTGAAATCGGCACTTCCCGGCGGCGCCACCGGACCGTCGCCGCGATAGGTCCAGGTGGTGACGATGCCATTCGCCTGGGTGCTGCGCCAGACGCGCTGGCCGGCGTATTCTAGCACCACCACCGGCGGGGAATCCGGAACGCCGGCGGCATTGAGCGTGGAGACCGACAGCAACTGGCCGAGCGCGTCGCGCGATTCGGCGAAGCGGCGGCCATCGGGATAGTCGATGCCGGTGCGGCCACGGTGATTGAAGGTGCGGGTGACGGTGCGACCGCCCTGGCTTTCGGAAAGCGGATTGCCGAGCGAATCCCAGGTGCACTCGATGACCGACGTGCCTTGCTCGCAGCGCACGCACGCGCCGAGGCCGTTATAGACGAAGATGGTCGGCGGAACGAAAACGACGTCCGCTGGCAGCGACACCGGATCGTAACTGATCGAGGTGACGCGGCCGAGCCGGTCGTAGTCGCAGGCGACGACCGCGCCGCTCTTTCTCGTGTAGCCACTGGCCTTGCCGTATTCGTCGTACCGGCATTCCTCGTGAGTCGAGTCCGGATGGTCGCAGCGGGTGACGCGGCCGAGTGCATCGCGGACGAAGGAAGTACGATGCCCATAGGAGTCGGCGACATAGAGCGTTTCTCCGCAGCGGGCGAGCGAGGATGCAAGGACATCGGGCTTGCCATCGGCATCCAAATCGGCCGCAACCCTCCGCCCGAAGGGATCGGCCGCGGTGCCGCCATCGTAGGCGATGGTCGTGACCAAGCCATCGGGTGCGGTGACCGAGACGCAGCGGCCGAGCGAGTCCCACGCGAAGCCGAGCGAGTTGCCGATGCCATCGGTCTCCGAAAGGCAGCGGCCGAGGGCGTCGAAGCTGCGGGTGATGGTGAAGGTCTTGTCCGGCATGCCGGCGATGCGGAAGTGATCGGTCTCGCCGCAGACGAGGATGTTGCCGCCCTTGTCGCGGGTGCGGGCCACGGTGGTGGCTCCGTTCGACGTGGTCGCAAGCCGCCCGGCGGTGTCGTAGGTGCAGGTCAGGAGCGTGTCGCCATTGAGCGTGACGGCATTGACGAGCCCGGCGGGTGAGCGATCGACGACGGTGATTTCGACCTGATGCGGGACGACCGAGCCGGGACGGAAACGTTCTTGGGTGAGGGTGTCGTCTTCCACATCCACGCCGAAGAAGGCGGCGCAGGTGCCATCCGGGCAGCGGACCGGGCGGGTCGGCGGGCAGGTGCCACGCTGGGCTTGGGTCGGCTTGTCGCCGCTCTGGAAGTACGATTTCAAGATCGTGCGGTTCGCGTTCGGGTCCCCCTGCTTGTTGCTCTTCAGCACCTCCACGCGGCGGCGCTCGGTGAGCGTGTCGTCCCACGCCTCATAGAGCATCTCGGGCCGCTTGCGCAGGCGGAGCGAGGAGAGCAGCACATTGCCGGCGGAGCCGGGCACGTCATTGACTTCGCCGAAGAACGAGCGCGTCACCGTGCCATCGTTGTCGTAGCCGAAGGTGGTTTCATTGCCCATCGGGTCGATGATCGACGACGGGCGATGGAAGCCATCGTAGTCGAAGGTCCACTCGTGGGCGGTCAAGCCGGCCGCCACCGTGGCGGAGCGGACGAGCGCGCCGCACACGTCGTAGTCGCACTCGGTGGTCACCGACGATGGCTGGCCCGCGCCGCCCTCGATGCAGCGGTGGATCAAGCCGCGCTCGTCCCAGGTGAAATCGCAGGCGAGATCGGTGGCCTGGCCGCGACAGGCGGCGGGCGTGCTGACGCGGACGCATTGGCCGGCGTCATCGTAGGTGAAATCGCACACGGCGAAGTTCTCGATGCCGAGCGAGTCCGGGGTGAGGACGCCCGAGGCATCCACCGGCCGCTCTTCCGCCGCGATGCGCACCAGACGCGCGCGGCTGTCGTAAACGTGGAAGGTGGAGTAAGCCGGATTCGCCGGATCGGGCGAGCCATCGGACAGCAGGTGATCGCAATCGCAGCGGACGACGCGGCCGCCGGCGTCGATGCTCACGTTCATCGAGATCCGGTTCGGCATCTCCGGGGTCTTCGCGGTGACACACTGGCCGAGCGGGTTGTAGGTGAAGAGCCAGTCATTGCCGAGGGCATCCACGGTGCGGGTGATGCGGCCGAGCGGATCGCGCTCGAAAGTGCTGGCGATGTTCAGCCCCGCGCTGTCGCAGGCGATGCTTTCGACGAAGCCGCTCGTGGGGTGGTAGGTGAATTCGGTGAGGAAGGATGAACCCGGGCCATTGAGTTCCTCGATGGAGCTGCAGCGGCCGCCGGAGACATATTGATAAAGCGTGCCGCGCATGGGCAGCGAGGTCACGGCAGCGGTGCAATTACCATGAACATCGTACTCCCACGTCAACGACTGGCCGTGGGCGGTGACCATGCGGGTGGTGAAGCCGACATTGTCGCCGGCTTGGCCGCGATCGAGCAGCTTGCGGAAGGCGTCATCGGCCGAGCCGTCGCAGTCCTCGTCTTCCCCGCCGGCGAGGCGAGAGCCGAATGACTGGCCCTGCGTTTGCTTCGGCGTGGTGACGTTCATCGAGATCCGGTTCGGCATGCCGCCGTCGATCCGCATGGTGGTGAGGCCGTCGCAATCGTCGTCGCCCCCGTCGGCGAAATTGCTGCGCGGGCTCCAGATGAGCTTGTTGGCGGTCGCGTATTCGACGTGCGAGGTATTGATCGTGATGCCGCGCTCGCGGCCGGCGGCCATGGCATTGCCGCCGGGGTTCTTGCCGCCCTTGATGGTCAGCCCGCCGATGGGATTGCCGGGCCGCGCGGCTTCGGGTGCGCCGTAGCCGGGGAGATAATCGCAGCGCACGGTGCGCTTCTCGCCACTGCTGGAGACCAAGGTCATCACGCGGGCATTGCCGCGTTCGAGTACCGGGCAGTCCGGGCGGAAGTCGCGGTCGTAAATGAATTCCTGGCGGCTGCCATCGGGATGCGTGATGCGCGTGCAGAGGCCGTCGGCATTGTAGGTGCAGGTGGATTCGAAGAAGGCCGGATCGGAGGCGCGGAGCTTGGTCGCCGGGTCGTTCGGCAGGCTCGCGGAAGTGACCGGCGTGTCCGGCGTCGCGAAGCCGGTGTAGCTGCGGCCGCGGGTGAGGCGGTGCATCTTGTTGAAAGCCCGCACCGTGACCCGGCCGAGCTCGTCATTCTCGCAGACCTCGTATTCGCCCGAAAGCAGCACCGCGAAGGTGGTGCGGAGCTGGTTTCCGGTGCCGCCGGCGCGATGCCGGTCGTGCGCCGCGCAGGTATCATAGGCCGGGTGGAGGGGATCGGTGACCGTCGAGTATTCGAAGCCCTCCAA
>CBKZPU010000286.1:0-5108 GCA_966696705.1 uncultured Verrucomicrobiaceae bacterium
AACAGAGTCAGAATCTGTTGTGCTACCATTACACTACAGGACTAGATGGCCTGGACCGAAGAGCAGCCCCCCCAGGACTCGAACCTGGAAAGACGGAATCAAAATCCGTAGTGTTACCATTACACCAAGGGGCTCTTCGGCGTCGGGGCGCGCAAGCTAGGCGGCCCCTTTTGGTTTGGCAATGCGGAATTTAACACCAATTCACGCCGCCAGCTTTCGGCATTTGGGGGTGAGGCCCCCACCGGTGGGAATTGGGAACCGCCAAGACGCCAAGAATGTCAAGTTACCCGCGATTGAGAATCCGAGGAGGGCTGTCAGGGGCAGCTGGGAAGGCACCCGAATGGATCTCGCGACCCTGGGCTCTGGAGGCTGCGATTTCTTGGCGTCCTTGGCGACTTGGCGGTTCAAACTCTTGCTTTCCGACCGTGCGGCTCCCGTCCCCCTCACCAACCGTTAGGCTTCGCCGCGTGACAACGCCGGGAAATCTGAAATACTCCCTCTGTCCCGACCTTCAAACTTACCGAAGATGTTCCGGAATTCCGTCGCCGCCGTCCTTCTAGCCACCGTTCTCCCCGCCGATGCCGATCCTCTGCGCGCCTTGCCGGTGGATCCATCGGAAATCACTCCCGAGGAAAAAGCTCCCACGCCGCCCGCTCCTGCACCGGCCCCGGTCGAGCGGTGCACGCCGCTCGCGCCGGGTGTGGTGAAAATGCCGGTGCACAAGCCGAGCGCGAAGTCCGATGCACCGGAGGTGGCGAATTTGCCCACCGGTGAGGACGCGATCCGGCTCCAGATTTTCCTCGATCAGTCGAACTTCGGACCCGGCGTGATCGACGGCAAACCGGGCCGTTTCACCATCCAGGCAGTGGCCTCGTGGAATGAAGTCCACGGCCACGAAGCGGACGACATGGAGCCGGTGATGGTTGCCGCCCGCAAGGCGGTGCCGAATGCCTTCGCGATGGCGGTGGTGCCGGAAATCGCCCTCAAGTGGGTGAACACCGGCCTGTCCCACAACCGGTCGGCGCAGGCGAAGGCCAAGCGCATGAGCTACCGCAGCATCGCCGAGTTCATGTCGGAGCGCTTCCACACCGACGTCGAGTTCATCCTCGAGCTGAATGGCTCGAAGAACACGTGGGGCGTGAAGCCCGGCGGCACGTTGATCGTGCCGAACGTGAAGCCCTTCCTGATCGAATCCATCGATGGCAAGCGCTACGAGGCCGATCCGGCGATGTCGGAGCGCCACGCGGTGGTGGATACCAAAAAGAATCAGGTCCGCATCTTCGAAGCCGCACCGGCCGCGCTGGTGATCGAGGAAGAGGGAACCGTTTCCACGAAATCGCAGCCAGCCCAAGTGCCGGTGCTGGTGAAGCCGAAGACCACGCCGGTGGCGAATCGCGCCTTGGTCGCGTCCTTCCCGATCACGCCCGGCAAGCCGCAGTTCATCCATTACGGCGTGTGGAAGCTCAACAACAGCGTGGAGCTGCCGGTCTGGCGCTACGACCAGTCGCTGCTCGATACCGGCAAGCGGTCCAACAACGCGCTGAACATCCCGCCCGGCCCGAACAGCCCGGTGGGCATCATTTGGAACGGCCTCAGCAAGCCGGGCATCGGCCTGCACGGCACCGCCGATCCGGAAACGATCGGCCGCGCCCGCAGCGCCGGCTGCATCCGTCTGGCAAACTGGGATGCCATCCGCATCCCGACCCTGATCCGGCCGGGCGCGACCGTGGAAATCCGCTGAAGGAAGCGCGCGGGAACCGCGTAACGGTGCGGAACTTTTTCCCGCGTGCGACTGACGACAAGCACCCTCCGCATCGGCTGCCAAGCGGCCATCCTGCTCTATCTCGCGGGCGATCTTTTCGTTTTCACCGGCCCCTTGCGCCAGTGGATGCGGCGCGGGCTGCCGCATAGTCCGCAATCGATCGCGAAGGCAAAGGCGCAAGGCGTGGTCGCCCACGTGGCGCACCGGCCGATCCTGTCCTCGCAGGTCGAGCGGGCCGCCAAGGAGCGGCTGTGGTTGCGGGGGCTGACGATGGAGTCGCTGACACCCGCGCAACAGCAGGAGGAGCGGAAGGCGGCACTCGACGACTTGATCGATCACGAACTGCTGCGGGCCGCCACCAAGGACGAAGCCGCCACGCTGCCGGTCTCCGATGACGAACTCGATAACGCGGCAAAGCGGCTCGCCTCGCGATTCGAGGGCCCGGAGGAAATGCGGGCTCATCTTGCAACCGAAGGGATCGACTCGGATAAGGAACTGCGCTTGCGCTTGGGGGCGCGGCTCCAGCAACAGCGCTTCATCGAAGGCCGGATCGCGGCGAGCGTCAGCGTGAGCGAGCAGGAGGCGCGGGCGTGGTTTGATGCCCACGCGGCGGAACTTGCGCGACCCGAGCGGATCGAGGCGCGGCACGTGTTTGTTTCCACCATGCAACGCGATGCCGCGGAGGCGCGGGCGCTGTTGGAAAAGGCCTTGGGCGAGTTGACCGCGAAGCAGAAGGACTTCGCCGTGATCGCCGCCGAGTTGAGCGACGACCCGCGCGGCAAGGGCAGTGGCGGCCAGCTCGGCTGGATGACGCGCGACCGGCTGCCCGCCGACTTCGCCGCGCCCGTCTTTTCCCTCCCTCTGAATCATCCCACGCTGGTCCGCACCAAGCTCGGCTGGCATCTGGTGGAAGTCACCGGTCGCAAGCCAGCGCAGCCGCGGAATTTTGACGAGGCGAAGTCCGACGTGATCGCCGCTTTGGAAGCGATGAAGAGACGCGATGCGGTGCGGGAATTCCGGAAGGCCTTGCGCGAAGCGGGAAGAGGCTCCATCGAGGTGCTCGACGACCTGTTCACCGAATGAAGTGGCTCCTCTGCAGCGGCCTCCTTGCCACCCTGTCAAGCACCTGCCATCGCGAGGCGCCGAAAGCCGTGGCCGTCACGGAAGACGGCTCGCTGTCGCTGAGACTCGCCACCTTCAATATCCGCTACGAGGACCCGAGCGAAAGCGATTGGCGGGCATGGCCGAACCGCATCGGGCGGCTGGTCAAATCGATCCGCACGATGGATCCGGACGTCTTCGGCGTGCAGGAGTGCCTGCATGGCCAGGCCGCCGACTTGCGGGCCTCCCTTCCCGACTACGATTTCCACGGCGTGGGCCGCGAAGACGGCAAGCGCGGCGGCGAGTATGCAGCGATCTTTTTCCGGCGCGACCGCTTCGAGAAGACCGACGGCGGCACCTTCTGGCTCTCCGAAGAACCGGAGAAGCCCGGGTCGCGGAATTGGGGCAATGGATTTCCGCGCACCGCCACGTGGGTGCGCTTGGTCGATCGCGGCAGCGGACGGGGCTTCTGCGTCTTCAACACCCACTGGGATCATCGCAACCAGTATTCGCGCGAGAAGGCCGCGCCGCTGATGGCCAAGCGGATCGAAGGCCGGCCGCATCCGGAAGAGCCGTTGGTTCTGTTAGGCGACTTCAACGCGACCGAAGGGAATCCGGCAGTGGACTATTTCACCGGGAAGCCCGTGACGCTGGCCGGCAGCAAGCCGGCAAGTTGGGGCACGCCGTTGATCGATACCTACCAGCTTCTTCATGCCGGCGTGAAGAACCGCCGCACGCTGCACTTCTGGCAGGGGCACCGCGATGGCTGGGCGAAGGTGGACCACATCCTCGTCAGTCGCGGTGCCAAGGTGGAAGCTGCGGACATCAAGGTGGAGCGCTCGCGCGAAGAGCAGCCGTCGGATCACTTCCCGGTGTGGGCGGAGGTGACTTGGCCGTGAGCCAATAAATGGATATTCCACTCCGGCGGAAACAAACACGTTTCCAGAGTAGCAATGGATTTTAATGGGATGATTCTTGCCGCTTGCGCAAGAAGCCGCTTGGTTCGCCGGTAATTCCATCATGAAGCCCATTCTTCCCCTGCTCGTCCCGATCGCCCTCGCTTCCTCCGCCTTGGCTGACGATTCTTGGATTGTTTTCGAAGGCAAGTCCGGCCCAGGCAAGGGCAAGCACGTGGTGCTGGTTAGCGGTGACGAGGAGTACCGCACGGAGGAATCTTTCCCGATGCTCGGCAAGCTGTTGGCCGAAAAACATGGGTTCAAGTGCACGGTTCTCTTTGCGGTCGATCCGAAGACCGGCGAGATCAATCCCGACGAGCAGACCAACATCCCGGGCATCGAGTCGATCGACTCGGCCGATTTCCTGATCCTCGGCCTGCGCTTCCGCGAACTGCCGGACGACAAGATGAAGCACCTGGTGGACTACGTCGAAGCCGGCAAGCCGCTGCTCGGCCTGCGCACCTCGACGCATGCCTTCAACTACAGCCGCAAGAAGGATAGCCCGTATGCCTCGTGGTCATTCAACTCGAACGGCGGTTTCGGGAAGCAGGTCCTGGGGGAAACGTGGATCAACCACCATGGCGATCACGGCAAGGAAAGCACCCGCGGGGTGATCGAGGAGGCGAACAAGAAGCATCCCCTGCTCACCGGCGTGGCTGACGTGTGGGGCCCGACCGACGTCTATGGCGTCAAAGGGCTGCCCGATGACGCGACGGTGCTGCTGCGCGGCTCGGTGCTGACCGGCATGAAGCCGGACGACGCGCCGGTGGCCGGCAAGAAGAACGAGCCGATGATGCCGGTGGCGTGGGTCCGCGACCGCAAGCTGGACAACGGCAAGTCGCAGAAGGTGATCTGCTCGACCATGGGCGGGGCGACCGATTTCGTGGAGCCCGGCTTGCGCCGCTTCGTGGTGAATTCCGCCTACTGGGCCTGCGGTCTGCCGGTGCCGACGAAGCTGGATGTGGAGCCGGTGGGCGAATACAAGCCGTCGAACTTCGGCTTCAAGGGCTACAAGAAGGGCGTGAAGCCAGCGGACTTGAAGTAAGACAGCCACGATACGACGCCGCGCTGCCGCTGCCACCTCATTCAAACGAATTTCTCCTGTGAGAAAGCAGGCACGGGTGCCGTAATCGCGGGATGCCATCCGGTCTTCCGACGCCTGCACTCATTCTGGCATTCGCATTTCCGGCCCTCGCCGGGGCGTCGGAGTCGTTCGAGAAGGCGCGGCTGCTTCTGGAGACGAAGTGCCTCTCCTGCCACTGCCCGGAGAAGACCAAGGGCGACCTGCT
>CBKZPU010000287.1:0-5066 GCA_966696705.1 uncultured Verrucomicrobiaceae bacterium
TTCGCCTGGCTTTCCTGATGGACATCAATGCTACGCGCGAAATCGAAAACCCGTTCGATCGGGGCGGCGATGTCGGTGACGAGTTCGATCAGCGGCACGCGGCGAGTTTGGAAACCCGGAACTCCGAGACAAGCCCGACGAGGAACTTGGCACTTTTCACCCGCAAGCTCCGCGCCTAGGCAGGCCGCGTGTTGTTCTCCCGCTGGCTGCAAACCCTCGACCAATCGAGCGACCGTCTCGCGCTGATCGAGGGGACGGAGCGCGTTACGTTCGCGGAACTCCACAAGCGATTGGCCAACCTGCCGCAAGCGAAAGGACCGGTGATCGCGCAAGGGACTGTCGCTGAAGTCGTGCTCGCCGCGCTGCGCGGTTGGCGGGACGGGCAGCCCGTCTTGCCATTGGAGAAAGGCGTGGCGGCGCCGGAGTTACCCGCGCCTATACACGAAGAAACGGCGCACATGAAGCTCACGCCCGGCATCGCGGGAAAGCCTCGGGCCGTGTTCTTTTCCGCGGAACAGATCGCGGCGGATGCCGACCGGTTGGTCGCGGCGATGGGCCTGCGGCATGATGTGCCAAACCTCGCGGCGGTGTCGGTGACCCACTCCTATGGTTTTTCGAGCATCATTCTGCCGCTGCTACTTCACGGCGTGCCCGTGCATGCGGTGGAGGTGCCATTTCCGAAAGTCATGGCCGACGCGATGGCGGAGCACGATGGCGTGGTGCTGCCCGGGGTGCCGTCGATGTGGAAGGCATGGCATCGCTCGGGGATCTTGCGCGACGCGAAGATCGCGCTCGCGGTTTCAGCGGGCGCACCGCTGTCGCTGGAGTTGGAGCGTGCGGTATTTGCCGACTGCGGGCGGAAGCTGCACAATTTCTACGGAGCCAGCGAGTGCGGCGGGATTTCCTTCGACGCGAGCGCGACCCCGCGGGATTGCGCCGCCGATCTCGGCACACCCCTGCCCGGCGTGACCGTGCGGGTTTGCGAGTCAGGCAGGTTTCTCGTCGAGAGCACGTCGGTGGCACTCGGCTACGAAGCGAAGCGTGAGGGCGAGATTCTTGGCGGCGGGGAGTTTCTCACTCAGGACTTCGGACACATCGAAGGTGGACATCTTTTGTTGGAGAGTAGCGGCGCGGAATCGATCAACGTCGCCGGCCGCAAGATTGGCCCGGCAAAGATCGAGGCGGCACTGATGGCGAGCGGCCTGGTAGAGCGAGCGAGAGCCTTCGGCGTGCCGAGTCACGATCCCGAACGCGTCGAAGAAATCACCGCCATGGTAGAGCTGAAATCCGGCACGCTCGAGCAACTCCGACACCGCATGACCGAAGTGCTGGCCGGCTGGGAAATGCCGCGGCATTGGGAGACGGCGGCGGATGAATCCTTGTGGACGCTTTCCCGCGCCGATCTTAAAAGACGGCACTCATGATCCCCACGATCAGCCGCCGGAGTTGGATTGGTTTGTCCAGCGCGGCCTTGCTTGGATGCGAACAACGGAAAAGCCCGGCTGCTGCCGCGCAGAAACCGGCTCCCGCCTCCGTGGAGCAGAAGCTTCAAGCCGGCCCCTTTTCCGTCGACGTGCCATCGGCATGGAAAGATTCTGCTCGCATCGAGAAAGTTCCGGCTCGCCCACTCTATACCCCGGAGGAGTGGAAAAATGTCCAAGCCCAAGAGCGGGAAGGAGCCGTTCCTGCAGTGTCCAAGCCGGACTACGGCATCCGTCCCCAGCATTGGGCGGTGCGCCTTCCGGCAACGCTGCCTCCCGGCTTTCCCGATCCAGCCATGGATGCCGGAGACAACCCGACCGCACCTCAAATCCTCATTCACAAGGCGGCCGAGTGGTCTTCCATCCTTCAAGACGGCCTCGACGGCCGGGAGAAGTCCACCACGTTCGTCCGGTCGCTCCGGGACAGATTGGATGCTGAAATCGCCGGTCAAACCACCGACTGCGCCCCGGCATTCATGGACGCGCATCTCGGGTTCCGCGCTCTGAAGCGGCGGCTCGATTTCGACGGCGGCCACGGCATCCGGATGCTCGCCCAGTGGATGATCGAGCCCGACTTCATGAGAAAGGGAAGGCTTCACTACCTTTTCCTGGGCATGTCGGACGACGACAGCTGCCAGATCATCGCGACCTTCCCGGCGAGCCTGCCGGGCTTACCCGGGGAGGACAGCGAGGAGCATCTCGGGCGCAGCTTCAAACGATACGAGGAATTCTCCCAGAATGCCGACTCTTACGAAAGAGACGCGGTCGCGTGGCTCGAGCAACACGCCGCGGAGGTCACCCCGAGCTTGGATACGCTCGACAAGATGCTGGAAAGCCTGGTGGTCCGCCGCTGGGAGTAGCGCCGATCAAGAAGCGCGTTCCTGCCCGCTGAGCATGATCTTCGCCGAGGCCAGCGGCCGATCGCCCACGCTGACCTCGCCGGACACCTGGATCATGCCACCGAGCCGGCCTTCGACTTCGGCGCGGAGCGTGAGCGTCTCCCCCGGCTTGGCCGCTCCGAGGATCTTCGCGCCGCGGACGCCGGTGAGAAGCAGGTTTTCCAACGGCGGGATCGCCGGATCGCTCTGCGCCACGACACCGCCGAGCTGGGCGATCGCCTCGATCAGGATCACGCCGGGCATCAGCGGATTGCCGGGAAAGTGACCGGCCAAAAAGGCCTCGTCGCCGCGAACGAGGTAGCGGGCGGTCGCGGATTTGCCAGGGTCGAGCGTTTCGAGGGCATCAACGAAGCGGAATTCCGGCCCGTGGGGCAGCGCGGCGAGAGGATCGTGCATGGCGGCGATCCATCCCGGCCACGGGCGCGCTGACAAGCCCGCAGCCCGCCTGCCGACGATGGAATTTTCCATCGACCCGGTACCGGCCCGGCCGCTACGCTCACCGCGCTGCTGCTTCATGCCATCCTTGGAAAGCCAGATCCTCCCCCGGCCCGATTCCGCGGCGGCGCAAACGCGTCGCTGGTGGCGCTGGCCATGGGAGGCGGCCGCAACCTTGGGCGCCTTCGCCTACTGGGGCTTGTTCGGGCTGTTGTTCACGGTTGCCTCCGTGCCGCTGATCCTGCTGCTCCCCCGTTCCACTGCTAAAAAACTCGGCCGGGCCATGCTCCACCGGGCCTTCCGGGTCTTCGTCGGCTACCTGCGGGCCACCGATCTGGTCCATGCCGACCTGAGTTCGCTCGACGCACTCAAGGAGGAAAAGGCGCCGGTCATCATCGCGCCGAACCACACCTCGCTGTGGGACGCGGTTTTCGTGATTTCCAAGTTGCCGCAGCCAATCTGCATCATGAAGGAGGCGATTTTGAAGAATCCCTTCCTCGGCGGTGGCGCCCGGCTGGCAGGCTACATTTCCAACGGCTCCTCCTCGCGGATGGTGAAAGACGCCGCCGAGGCACTCCAAAACGGCGGCCAGCTCCTGCTGTTCCCGGAAGGCACCCGCACCCGTCGCGAGGCCCGCTGGATCAATCCCTTGCGCGGCGGCTGCGCCTTGATCGCCCGGAGGGCCGGCGTCGCGGTGCGGCCGGTTTTCATCCGCAGCAACACCCGCTTCCTCGAAAAAGGCTGGCCGCTGTGGAAGAAGCCGGAGTTTCCAATCCGCGTCAGCATCGAACTCGGCGAGCCAGTACCCCCCCGGGAAAACGAGTCCGCCCAAGAGTTCACCAAGCGACTGGAGGAGATCTACGAGCGCAATTTGTCGCGCGCCCACAAGCTGCGGCGGCAGGTGGAAGCCGGCTGAATTGACGTTTTTCGCATTTTGATGCTGCTCGGAATGCTGCGGCGACGCCGATTTCGCGACGTTTCCCAGCCTCGATTTCCTCCATCTGGAGCCCTGATCGCAGACGGTCCCGAATTCCGCTTGTGACGTGGGTCCCCCCTCCCCTACGTTCCGCCCGCCGCGCGGGCAGCCCTCTTCCTTTCGCGGCAGCATCGCGCCCATGAAAGCCATCCTTGCCCTGGAAGACGGCCGCCTTTTCGAAGGCCGCGCCTTCGGTGCCTCCGGAACGACCACCGGGGAAATCTGCTTTAATACCTCGATGACCGGCTATCAGGAGGTCATCACCGATCCCTCCTACCGCGGCCAGATCGTCGCGATGACCTACCCGCAGATCGGCAACTACGGGGTGAACCCGGAGGACGCCGAGTCGTCGGCCCCGCACGTCCGCGGCTTCGTGATCGGCGAGCTTTCGCCCGTCGCGTCGAACTGGCGCTCGCGGATGACCCTGCCGGATTATTTCTCCGAGCACGGCGTACTCGGCATCGAGCACGTCGATACCCGCGCTCTCACCAAGCACCTGCGCTCCCGCGGTGCGATGCGCGCGTGCCTGACCACCGAGCTTTCCACCGAGGCGGCCATCGCCACCGCGCAAAAGTCGCCGTCCATGGAGGGCATGGACTACGTGCAGGAAGTCTCCACCGCGGATGGCTACCACTGGGACGCCGACTCGCGCCGCTTCGCGCTGCCGAACGCCTCCACCGGCCACTTGGAGACCTACCTCGAGCTGCCGCCGATCAAGCACCGCATCGTCGCCTTCGACTTCGGCATCAAGTGGAACATCCTCCGCCGCCTGCGCCAGGCTGGCTTCGATGTGGACGTGGTGAATTCCCGCACTTCCGCCGAAGCGGTCCTCGCGAAGAGCCCGGACGGCATTTTCCTGTCCAATGGCCCGGGCGACCCGGCCGCGCTCGGCTACATCCACGAGGAGATCAAGAAGCTCATTGGCAAGAAGCCGGTCTTCGGCATCTGCCTCGGCAACCAGATCCTCGGCCATGTCTTCGGCGGCAAGACCTACAAGCTGAAATTCGGCCACCGCGGCGGCAACCAGCCGGTGAAGGACCTGCGCAGCGGACGGATCTCGATCACCTCGCAGAACCACGGCTTCGCGGTCGATCCCGACTCGCTGCCGTCGAATGTGGAAGTCACCCACCTCAACCTGAACGACGACACCGTCGAAGGCATCCGCCACAAGGACATGCCGGTGTTCTCCGTCCAGTATCACCCCGAGGCCGCCCCCGGCCCGCACGACGCGACTTACTTCTTCGAGGAATTCGCCGCCCTGATCGACTCGACCAA
>CBKZPU010000288.1:0-5033 GCA_966696705.1 uncultured Verrucomicrobiaceae bacterium
TGGGGTTTTTCGTGCGGAGGGGTGGCGGCCGGAGGGGCCGCGAGACGGGAGCGGTCCCTTCAATCCCAAACGTACCGTTCATCGAACGCGACGCGGTACTTTTCTAACAGCAACCGGTATTCCTCTTGAAACGTCCTCTTGCGGTGGTGCTCCGCTTGATCGGCGATGTAGGCCACGACCTGGTCGGCATCCGATTGGCTCACCGAAAACGCCGCGTAGCCGGATTGCCAGTGGAAGTTGGCCAGACGTGGGTTCTTGGATTTGATCCATTTGGATGACGCGGTTTTCAACGCCTCGACGATCTCGGCGATGCTCTTTGTGCGCGAGAGGCCGAATAGCAGGTGGACGTGGTCCGCAACGCCACCGACCCGCAATGTCGGACAGTCGATTTGATCCAAGGTCCCGGCGAGATAGGGATGGAGTTCTGTCTGAAGCGGGGTGGACAGGACGGGTTCGCGGTTCTTGGTGCTGAAGACGAGGTGGACGAGGATGCGGGAGAGGGATTGGGGCATGATTCGTCGTCACGTTCGTAAATCCGGCGGGATTGTGGAGCCTCATTTCGGGCAGGCTACGGGATGACTGGCCGCTCACGTCTCGCGGCCCTTCAGGCCGCCATGGCCTGCACAACCGAAAACCCAGGCCGATGGCCTGGGCTGAGGGATCTCGGGCCGTTGGCCCTGAAGAAGTGGTTGTGTCTTCACACCGTCCACGTCTCGGCCCTTCAAGGCCGCCTTGGTCTCCGCGCCGGAAACCCCGGGCGATACCCGGGGCTGAGGGATTTCGGGCCGTTGGCCCTGAAGAAAGCCGGCCGTTGGACAGGGAGAACCCTATCCGCAATGCCGAAGAACCCTATCCGCAATGCCGAAGAACCCTATCCGCAATGCCGGAGAGCCCTTTCGGCGATGCCGGAGACCCTTTCGGCAATCCGGGGAGCGAGCCCATCCCCGCCGGAACGGGGCAGCCGTTCCGCTACCAGAAGTTCACTCCTCCAGCCCCTCCATCTCGGCGCGCATGCGGTCCATGAGGAGCTCCATTTCCTCCAGGTGCTGGCGGAGGTTTTCGGCGGCACCGGGCGGGGCGGGGATGGCGCGGGGGGCGCGTTGCTGGGGCGGCAGATTCTGGCCGACTTGCTGGCGGCGCGCTAGTTCTTCCTGCTCCATGGCCGCTTGGGCGGCCTCGACGGAGACCGGCTCGCGGGACAGCAGGTCAATGACGTGCTTGGCCGGGATCACGAAGCTGCGGGTGCGGTCGGCGCGGGCGATGCCGATGCCGACGACATTGCCGTCGAGGTCCACGACCGGCCCGCCACATTGCTCGCGGCCGACGCGCAGGTCCGTCTGGATGGCGCTGGGAAAGCCCTCGCGCACCACGCTCAGGCCCTTTTCATCGGCGCCCATCCGCTCCATCTGGCGCAGGCGACCGTTGGGAAACTCCGGGAAATCGACGTTGCGCTCCTTCAAATCGGCGTTGGCGGTGGCCTCGGCACCCTTGCGGAGATAGCGGATCTCCACCCGGTCGCCGGGACGGTAGCCGGAAAGTGCGGACTTGAGTTCGATGAGATTGCCGACGGGGCGGCCGCTGACCGCGATGATCCGGTCGCCGCTCTTGAGACCGGCCAGTTCCGCGGCGCTGCCTTTCTCGATATCCTGGATCAGCAGGCCCTTCGCCGGCGGATCGGTATTCGCCACCACGCCGAGGAAGGCCTGGTCCTTTTCGCGCAGGGAACGCTCTTCCACGGCCACGACGCCGACGCTGACCGGGGTGTCATCCGGCGACGCGGCGATGAGGAAGCGGCCGAGCTTCGGCACGTCCCGCGGAGTGAGCTTCACCGGCTGGTAGGTCGCGCCCTTGAGCTGGAGCAAGGCGAGATCTTCCTCCTGATAGACCCCGGCCACGGTGGCGGTGGCGGTGGTGCCGTCGCCGCCGACGACCTGGATCGGGCCGCGCGCCATGGCGATCTCGCTCCACTTGGTGAGCGCCTTGGTGCCATCCTGGACGATGGTCCCGTAGGCGACCGAGCGCTTGCCGCGGCCGGTATCGGCCCACACCCAGACGGTCGATGGGACCACCGGGCGGACGGACGGGCGCACGGCATCGATGAACTCCATCGCTTGGCGCTGGACGATTTCCGCTTCCTCCGGGCGCATCAGCGGCACCTCGCCGCGGCCTTGGGCGAACGCGCCGGCCACCAGGGCGGCGTGGAATGCGGTCGCGAGAAGACTGGTTTTCATGACGGGACGAAAATGGAGGTCCTTCAGGTTCACGGATACGTTCACGCTCACCGGATTTGGTTCTGTTGAATCAATTCGACTTCGAGTTCGAGCGGGTTGCCGCCGCGCAGGACGCCGATGGCGACCTTGTCGCCGGCTTGTTTCTTGGCGAGATAGATCTGCAGGGCGCGGCCATCGCGGACCATTTTTCCCTCCACGCTCTCGAGCACGTCGCCGGGGCGCAGGCCGGCCTTGGAGGCGTGCTCGGTGACGCCGGAGATGACGATGCCGCCACCGCGGACCTGCGCGCCGAGTTCGATGCCCATGACGGCGCGCTCGGGATTGAGCATGGGGTCCATCTGGAGACGGCCCCAGACTTCGCCGGCCACGAGGCGGTCCCAGTCTTCCTTGAAGCCGTCCACGCCCGCGTGGTTGTTGTTTTTCAAGGCGTCGCCGATCGAGGAATTGATGCCGACGACCTTGCCATCGAGATCGAAGAGCGGACCGCCGGAGTCGCCGCCGATCAGGGTGCAGTCGGTGGTGAGGAAATTGCCGGGGCCATCCGACACCACCGAGCCGAAGCGCACCGGCGGCGTGCGGGCGGGGTCGAAACCGGTCGAATGCCCCATCGAGATCACCCAGTCGCCGGCTTGGAGGGGCTTGGATTCGCCGCGCTCCATGAAGGGCCACGGGCCTTTTTCCCCGATCTGCACCATGCCGATGTCCTTCGACATGTTCGCGCCGAGGACCTTACCCTTCACTTGCTTGCCGTCCGGGAAGACGACCAGCACTTCCTCCGCGCCCTCGATGACGTGGGCGGCGGTAAGGATCAGGCCGTCGGCGGAGGTGATGACACCGGAGCCGGATGCGCCGCTTTCCTCGGAAATCAGGGCCACGGTGGCCTTCATCGCCTTCTCCGCCACCGACGCGATCTTGCCTTCGAGCTTGCGTATGTCCTCGATCGAGCCCACGGGCTCGCGCGACCACGCCGGATGCAACGAGGCGAGGGCCAGGACGGCTCCCGCCACTCCATGGAAAAATCTCGGATGCTTCATCGCTTTCTCACACGTCACAGCGACACGAACGGGCACCTTTGTTTGAGGTGCGACATCGCCATCGCCTCCGCGCACCATCCGCGTTAAGTTCCCCACGTCCATGCCGAAATCATCCCCGAAGGACCCCGGCAGCCCAACCGGAAAAATTTCCGACAAGCGCTCGTCCAACCGCAAGAAAGCCGAACCGGCCCGAAAGCCCGTCGGCCTTGGCACCCTGATCCTGTTCTGGCCGTTCCTGCTGTTCCACGGCCTGATCAAGCCGCTGCCGAGTTTTCTCCGCGTGCCGCTGCGGGTTCTCGGCGATCCGGCGATTGCGGGACTTTACGCAGGTCTGGCGATGGCCGCGGTTTATTTCGTCCGCGCCCAGCCCTTCGACATGGCGAAAGTGGCGGAAATGCCGGAGCGGACGGTGGTCTATGACCGCCGCGGCGAGGAACTCGGCCGGATCCACGGCGAAAAGCGTGACGTGATCAAGGTCGAGGACGTGGCGCAGGACTTCATTTTCGCGATCCTGGCGCGCGAGGACAAACGCTTCTACAAGCACGGCGGCGTGGACTGGGTCGGCGTCGGTCGCGCGATGGTGGAGAATTTGAAACGCGGCGGCACGGCCCAAGGGGCCTCCACCCTGACCATGCAGCTCGCACGGAACAGCTTCGCGCTGAAGTCCAAGTGGCTGGAATTTTCGCCGAAGATCCAGGAGCTCGACCGCAAGCTGCTTGAAACCGCGGTGGCTTACCGCGTCGAGAGGAATTACACGAAGGAGGAGATCCTGCAGCATTACGTGAACCGGATTTTCTGGGGTCACCAGATCCGCGGCATCGAGGAGGCCTCGCGCACGTACTTCGAGAAGCACGCGAAGGAGCTGACGCTGTCCGAGTCCGCGCTGCTCGCCGGGATCGTGCGCGGTCCGAATGCCTTCTCCCCTTTCATCGACATCGAGAAGGCGATCCGCGAGCGCAACTCGGTGCTCGACCGGATGCTGGCGGAGGAATTCATCACCCAGAAACAGGCCGACGCGGCGAAGAAGGAGCCGATTTCCATCCGCCCGGAATGGCGCCGCATCTTCCACGACAGTTACGCGATGGATGCGATCCGCCGCGAGCTGGAGCGGATTTTGGAAGAAGAGAACATCGAGCTGGGCGGCCTGCAGATCACCACGACCATCGATCACCTGATCCAGAAGAAGGCCGAGGAAGCGCTGGATGCGAAGCTGCGGGAGATCGAGCGCAGGCCGGGCTACGCGCACCAGACGCGGGCCGCGTGGAACGAGCTGCCCGCCGACAAGAAGACCCGTCCCGAGTACCTGCAAGGCAGCGTGGTCGCGATCGAAAACCTCACCGGCGCGGTGCTCGCCATCGTCGGCGGCCGGAATGCCGACGAGTCGAAATTCAACCGCGCGATTCAAGGCCGCCGGCAGATCGGCTCGGTCTTCAAGCCGTTCGTGTATCTCGCCGGCTTCGAAAGCGGCATCCGCCCGGACACCTTGATCAGCGATGGTCCAATCTCGCGCGGCGAGATCCGTGGCGCGGGCAACTGGCGTCCCCAGAATTCCGACGGCAAGTTCGGCGGCTACCTGCCCGCCTCGACTGGCTTGATCCGCTCGCGCAACACGATGTCGGTGCGCGTGGGCAATCGCGCGGGCGTGGACAAGGTGGCGGACGTCGCGCTGTCGGTCGGCTTTGAAATGCCGATGCCGAAGCTGCCGACGTCCTACCTGGGCGCGTGGGAAGCGAGCACCTATGAAGTGGCGTCGGCCTACACGGTCTTT
>CBKZPU010000289.1:0-4930 GCA_966696705.1 uncultured Verrucomicrobiaceae bacterium
GGTCTGAGCCACCGTGCGGTCTCTCTCGCCGCTGCGTAGCGTAGCGTTCATAGCGTGGCGTCGTATGAATGCTACGCGCGATGCTCTCGTGAAGTTCGACCGGCGCGGCCGGCTCCGCTATGCAGCGGAACAGAAGGCCGCGATCCTTGATGCCTTCGCTTCCAGCGGATTGAGTGGCCCGAAGTTCGCGGCCCTCCACGGGGTCAAATACCAGACCTTCGCCGCCTGGATTCAAAAGCGGAAGCGTGCCGGTGCGCCGGCCGCTTTGCCCGCCCCGGCTGGTCTGACGCTGGTGGAGGTGGAGGCACCTGCCGCAGATTACCGCGACCGCGGCCTGCGCGTGATCTTGCCGGGCGGGGGCGAAATCCATGTCGCCGGCCTGGCCGCGGTGCCGCTGGCCGCTGCCCTCATCCGCGAGCTGTCCCGGCCATGCTGAGCTTCCCCGGCAGCCTCAAGGTCTTCGTGGCGGTGGAGCCCTGCGACATGCGCAAGTCGTTTCACGGCTTGCACGACGCGGTGACGGGCAAGCTCAAGGAGGATCCGAAGTGCGGCGCGGTCTTCGCCTTCACCAACAAGCGCCGGACCTTGCTCAAGCTCCTCTATTTCGACGGCAGCGGTTTGTGGGTACTGGCAAAGCGGCTCGAACGGGGCTCGTTCGCGTGGCCGAAAGGGGCGGATGTGAAGGATGGCAAGCTGCGCCTGAGCGCCACCGCGCTCGGATTTTTGCTCGACGGCATCGACATGCGCGACGGCTGCAAGCGACCTTGGTATGAGTTGCCCTGATCGCCGCGAAAGGGCTCGCCGTTTGCTACGGTATCCACCGTAGATGGAGGACGAGGAACGGCAGCACTTGCTCGGCGAGATCGCGAAGCGCGACGCGGAGATCGCCATCCTCAAGCAGACCATCGACGCGCTGTGCCGCCGCGTCTTCGGCAAGAGCAGCGAGCAGCTCGACGCCTCCCAGCTCGAACTCTTCGAACCGCCAAAAAAAGCGCCCGCCGCCGATCCCGCAGACCACGGACCGGCGGCTGAGGACCTGCAAGTCCGCCAGCAGCTCCGCAAGCAACCGCGACCGCCGCGCATCCCGGAGCACCTGCCCGTCGTCGAGCAGGTGCTTGATCCGCCTGAAGTGCTGGCCGATCCCGACCAATGGCGGCGCATCGGCGAGGAAGTCCGCGAGCAGCTCGACTACAAGCGCGGTGAATTCCGGCGCATCCGCCTGGTGCGCGGCAAGTACGTCCGCAAGGGCGACGTGCTGGCCAAGCCCTTGGTCGCACCATTGCCGCCGTCGTTGTTAGACCGCTGTCTCGCCACGCCGGGGCTGGTCGCCGAGATCATCGAGAACCGCTTCGTCTGCCACCTGCCTTACTACCGGCAGGCGGAAATCTTTGCCCGCCAGGGCGTGAGCTTCCACCGCAAGACCCTCTGCGACTGGGCCGCGCTCGGAGCCGATTGGCTGTCATCGGTCTATCGAGCGATCCAGCACGAGCACTGGCGAAGTCGCTACCGGCAGTTTGACGAAACGCCGATCGACTACCTCGAACCGGGCTCGGGCAAGGCCCAAGCCGGCTACCTGTGGGCCTCCAACATCCCCGGCGGCACCGTCCTCTACCACTGGCGGGCCGGACGCGACGCGGGCGGTGTCGCCGAACTCTTCGGCCCCGCCGGCGCTGCCACCTGCACCATCCAGTGCGACGGCTACGAAGCCTACCCCGCCTGGGCCAAGGACAAGCCGCACATCGTGCTGGCCGGCTGTCACGCGCACATGCGGCGGAAGTTTTTCGAAGCGCAGGAACAGGCACCCAAGCTCGTCGCCTGGATCCTGCGCCAGATCGCCCACCTCTACCGGATCGAAAGGCAGCTGCGCGAAGCCAAAGCCGGTCCCGCCTTGCGCGAAGCCGTGCGCGCCTCGCAAAGCAGCCTGATCCACCGGCGCCTGAAAGCCGTCATCGATCGCCTCGCGCTGCGCGCCATCCTGCCCAAGAGCAAGCTCGGCAAGGCGATCCGCTATGCGGCCAACCAGTGGCGCAAGCTTGAGGTCTATCTCGGCGACGGCCGCATCGAGATCGACACCAACCTCGTCGAGAACGCCATCCGCCCGACCAAGCTCGGCGCGAAGAACTGGCTGTTTATCGGCTGCCGCGAAGCGGGGCAGCGGGCGGCGATCCTCTACACCATCGTCGAGAACTGCCGGCGGCTGAAGATCGACACGCGGGAGTATCTTGAAGACGTGCCCACCCGCCTGCCCGGCATGAAAGAGAGCGAAGTGGTCAGCCTCATCCCGGCGAACTGGCTGCGAGCGCGCCAAGGCAAGCCGGTCCGGAAAGCGGCCTGACGCGCAAACCCGCCAAGGGGAATCACACGGCGGCGGGGACCCCGCTTACCCGTGTACTGAGCCATCTTCACCGCTTGCGGAGCGGGCCACTGGATCCCGCCCGACAAAGCGTGTTCCCGCGACCTCACAAATTCTTCCCTTGGTCCTCCAGAATCACCCGGATCTCGTCGGTCGAAGCGCCCGCGTAAAAGACGACCTTCACCGTGCGGCGGTCGGGAGACAGCGTCACGGTGTCCGGAGGGTTGTTGATCTGCTTCAACTCGATGCCGCGGAACGTCGATTCCCACTTGCCCAGGGCAAAGACCGGGTCGGTTGCTTCCAACGTGACCCTTTTCGTGGCGATCGCCATGACCGGACGGTCAAAGGTAACCTCGCCCTCGAAGCGAATGAAATAATCCTCCGGGAAAGTGCCGACGGGATCATAGCGGATGAGGAAGCTGCTGAGGTGCTTGCCCGGCACCGGTTTGATGACGTGGATCCTGTCGGAGATGGTCCCCGGCAGCGTGCCGACATCGACCATGTCCACCCGCAGCGGCAGCGCGAAGGGCACCGCGCGGCGCTCGGGAATGACCAGCACATGATCGTCGCTTTCCATGAGTGCCACTTTCTCCGGCACGTCCGGAGCGGCGGGAATCACTTTGCCCTTGGTGGCGAAGATTCCTTGGGCGAGCGGCCAAGTGTTCTTGAAGCCGGAGGGGTCGAACCTGGTGTTCAAGAGTTTGTCCCGGGCGCTGGTCTTCACAGCATCGCCCTGTAGGAGGCGGACTTTCTCTTGGCCCTTTTGCACCTCGACCTCGCCGTCCAGCACCAGGAACTCCGCCCTCCCGTCCTGAGTGGCGGTCACGCCGAAGGAGGTGCCGAGATCGGTGAGACCGGCGGAAGCGGTGGTCACCTTGAAACCGTGCGCGGTATCCGGGCACCAACCATTCAGCTTGCCGGCCTTCAGGTCGATTTCCATCGCGGACACCACCGTGAATTTCGCGGGTGCCTCGATGGCAATCACGGCGCCATTCTTGAAATCAAGGCGGATCAGGCCGCTGGTTTCCTCCAACCGCTCGCCTGCTTTCACCGCTCGTGCCGAAATCATGCCCTGCGCCGAATCCATCCGCACCAGCGTCGCAACCTCAATTCCGGGCTTCCGCAAGAGCAGGAAGGCCGGCACGGCCGCGAGCGCGATTGCCGCCGCAGCGGCCAAGGTTTTCGCGATGCGTTGCCGGACGATTCTGGCGGTGATTTTCTTCGCGAAGCCGAACTCGCTCTCCGCGGCGATCTTGGCGACGTGAGCGGCGGTCTTCTCGGCGAAGGCCAGATCGGTTTGCTCCAATTGCGAGAGCGCTCGCGATACCAGGAAGTGTTCCTTCACCACGATCCGCAACTCCGGCTTTTCGCGCAGCATGTCCGCCAGCCGGTCGCGACCGCTTTCGCCGAGGTCGCCCTCGGAAAGCCGCTCTAACAAGTCGATCAGCTCGTCTGGAATCTCAGCCTGCATCCGTCACTCGGGTTCTCAAACATTCCGCCAAGGTCTGCCGCGCGTGAAACAGCATCTTCCGCACGGCGACCGGCTTCATCGAGAATTCCTTGCCGATCTCGGAGGAGTTCCGGTCATTGAAATACCGAGCCTCGATCACCGCGCGGGCCTTTTCCGTCAGGCGGTCCAAGCACTGCCGCAGCGCGTTCTGGCGGTGGGTCAGATCGGAGAGTTCGCCCGCGGCCGGCGTGTCGCGCTCGGCCTCCAGCAGGAGTGTGGTGAGGTTTTCGTCGAGCAGGCGTTGGCGACGATGCAGCTTGGCAGTCTCATTGAGCACCAGATTCCGCGCGATCGACCGCAGCCACGCGCCGGGGTTTTCCACTTCGTCGAATTCTTCCCAGCGGCGGTAGGCGACGAGGAAGGCGTCCTGCGCCACATCATCCACCCACGACGCATTCACCCCGAGACCCTGGATGAAATATCTCAGGCTCGAGTGGTGGTCGCGGATGACGCGGGTGAATTCGTTCAGGTCGGGCATGGCCTCGCAGGCAGAAGTGTCGCCGGCAGCCGGGGTGTTCCCGCGAATGCCGGATTTCTTCAATATAAGGGGCGGCGACGGTCCGTCGAACGCCGTATCCTCAATGCCCTTTCCGCCCGAAAATCTTCTCCGTCCGCACCGCCGCACGGATCTTGTGCTCGTCCTTCACATACGCCGCCACCGTTCCAAGCGCGGCGACCAGTGCGGCCCAGTCGTCGCCATAGCCCGCGCCGGGAATGATGTCCGGGACCAAGTCCGCCGGCAGGATCAGGTATCCCAGCGCGCCGACGATCACGCCCTTGGCCCAGCCCGGCGTGTCCTTGTCGCGCAGGCAGTGGTAGAGGGTGATGGCCGAGAGCACGATCTTCCGGCCCGCGACCAGCCCGTAGCGGGAGACCTTCCGCCACAGGTTCTCCGGCGAATACCAGCGGTCGGCGCGGTAGCGGGATGGAAGTTCGGGGTTCATGTCAGATTGTAGCGGCGGTCTATGACCGTCGCATTTTTGCGGCTGATGTCGCCAGCTTCCGACGGTCGTAGACCGCCGCTTGTGTATTGCGCCGTGCTAGGATCCCGGCAGGGAGGATTTGCT
>CBKZPU010000290.1:0-4925 GCA_966696705.1 uncultured Verrucomicrobiaceae bacterium
GTCGGTCGGCTTTGAAATGCCGATGCCGAAGCTGCCGACGTCCTACCTGGGCGCATGGGAAGCGAGCACCTATGAAGTGGCGTCGGCCTACACGGTCTTTCCCAACAGCGGCGTCCGCTACGCGCCGCGCCTGATCAAGGAGATCCGGGACCGCAACGGGAATGTGGTGTGGCCGGAAAAGGGCGACTCGCCCTACATCTCCTACGAGGCCGTGAATGCCGGCTCGGCATGGAGCGTCTCCAACATCCTGCGCGAGGTCACCACCCGCGGCACCGCGGCCTCGGTGAAGGCGCTCGGTTTCAACAAGCCCTGCGGCGGCAAGACCGGCACCACCAACGACTACAAGGACGCGTGGTTCGCCGGCTACACCTCCAGCATCACCTGCGCGGTGTGGGTCGGCCTCGACACGCCGAAGAAGACGATCGAGAAGGGCTACGGCTCCACGCTCGCGTTGCCGGTGTGGGTGGAGGTCATGAAGACCGCCGACAAGCTCGGCTACAAGGCGGAGGGCCTGAAGTCGCAGCTTTCCTTCGTGGAGTGCCGCCTCTGCCGGTCCTCCGGCAAGCGTGCCACCGCCGGCTGCGAGGTCGCGCAAGAGGCCTACACCGACAACGTGCCGAAGGACATCGTGCCCGCGGAGAACGACCTTTGCCCCGATCACCCGGCGAAGGCCCTACCGGTCGGCGCGGAGGAAGAAGCCGCCGGATCCGAACGTCCGCCGAAGGCCGAACCGGTGTCCGAAGAGGGCCCGATCCTCGAGGAAATGGAGCCCGAGGTGCTCAAGGCCATCCCGGTGGAGGAGTGAGGAAGTTATTCGTTATTGGTTATTCGTTATTGGTCCTTTGAATTCACGCGCAACACCGCTCGCCCATCTTGCCTCCCTCTCCAATCACCAATCACCAATAACGAATCCCCCATGTCCACTTGGCGACCCATCCGCAGAACCCCGGCTTGGCTGGCCTGGATGCCGGGGTGGCTGCGCCTGACGCTGAAGTGCACGCTGTGGACCGGCGTCGTCTGCGCCGCGCTCGGCCTCATGGTGGTGTTGTTTTACTTCTCGAAGGCCGCGCGATTCGACTTGGCCGAGGTCGCGAAGATGCCGGCGCACACGGCGATCTATGATCGTCATGGCAAGGAACTCGGCAGCGGCGGGCCCAACAGCCGCCGGCTGATCACCCGTGCCGACATTCCCGACTTCCTCATCAAGGCATTGCGGGCGCGCGAGGATGCCCGCTTTTTCGAGCACAATGGCGTCGATTTCCGCGGCCTCGCCCGTGCGACGGTGCGCAATGTGAAGGACCGCGATTTCACGCAAGGCGCGTCCACGCTGAGCATGCAGCTCGCGCGGAATACCTTCGAGATCCGCGAGAAGTCGATTCACCGCAAGCTGTTGGAAATCGCGCTGACGCTGCGGTTGGAGTCGCGCTACTCGAAGGACGAGATTTTGGCGCATTACCTGAACCGGATTTATTTCGGCGCCGGTTGCCATGGCATCGAGCAGGCGGCGCGGACGTATTTCGGCAAGCCGACGTCGCAGCTCAACGAGGCGGAGAGCGCGATGCTGGTCGGCATCATCCGCGGCCCGCACATCTACTCGCCCTTCCGCAATCTCGACGACGCCCGCGAACAGCAGGCGCAGACGCTCGCGCGCATGAAGGCGATGGGCTTGATCGATGCCGCGGCGGTCGAGCGCATCAAGGCGATGCCGATCAAGCTGGTGCCGGCGGAGCAGCGCGGCGGCGAACGGTCCTACGCACTGGAGGCGATCCAAAATGAGCTGCAAAGCATCCTGGATGACGTGGACATTCGCGATGGCGGGCTAACCGTGCGCTCGACGCTCGATGCCGGCTGGCAACTGCGGCTGGAGACGGACCTTTCCGAATCGCTGCGGAAAATCGAGCAGAGCAAGGGCTGGGAATATCCGACCCATGCCAACCACCAGGCGGGCACCGAGCCGCAGTATCTCCAGTGCGCCGCGGTGACGCTGGAAACCAAGACCGGCGGCATCCTCGCGCTGGTCGGCGGCCGCGATTATCTCGATTCCCGCTACGACCGCAGCAATGGCGCGCGGCGCGACCTCGGGTCCGCCTTCTCGCCGTGGGTCGCCGCCGCGGCCGCCGAACGCGGCCGTCTCGTGCTGCCCGGCAAGCCGGTGCAGACCGGCCGCCAGATCGGACCGAAGGAGACGATCCGGATTGCCAAGCGCTGCGGCATCAGCGGCCCCTTCGTGGAAACCGAGGACCTTTTCCGCGGCGGCACCGCCGCCACGCCGATGGAGCTGGCGACCGGTCTCGCCACCCTGGGCAACGGCGGCCTGCGCCCGAAGCCGCACTTGATCCAGAGCATCATCGCGCCGGACGGCAAGGTGCTCTACACCGCCGCGCCGAACCCCACGCCGGCGATCGGCAAGCAGGCGGCGAAGGAAGCGGCGGCGCTGTTGGAAAAGGAATCCGGCACCCGCGTCCACGGCGGCGCCACCGGCTCCGGCCGCGATGCCTGGCTCGCCCGCCTCGGCCCGAAGGGCTCGACGGCGATCTGGGTCGGCTTCGACGATCCCCAGCGGATCAGCTCGGCCAAGCAACTCGACAGCGTGCTCGATGATTTGGCGCAGCGGCTGGGGAATTGAGTCGATGCGGACAAGCTTCGGTCTCCCTGAGTGAGGATTTCGCCGCCGCTCCGACCGACCAAGTAACCGAACAAGTAAAAGTGGCTCCCGTCAGGTTTGGTGGTGCTCCCCGGTCGCTTCGAGCCCGTTCACCACAGAGCGCACAGAGGAAAGGCAGGAGGACACAGAGAAAAGGCAAAGGAAGGGAATTATGGCTGATGCCCACTGAATTTTTCCTCTGTGGCCTCCGGCTGTTTCTCTGTGACTCTGCGGAGATCCAGCGAGACCAGACGACACGGCCTCAGCAAAGCTTCCGTTCCGACCGAACAAGTAACCGAACAAGTAAAAGTGGCTCCCGTCAGGTTTGCTGATGGATTTCAACCGCCGATGAACTGCGGTGGACGCGGATAACAGCCGGATTCCCAACGTCATCAACGCTGCCCATCAGGTTCGGTTTCGGCATCCATTCTTATCCCATTCATCCTATCCATCCTGGTCCCAATCCCCTCCCCGGATCTTCTCCATCTGAGTTCATCTGCGGTTGTCCGGCTGCTCCGAAACCACCAGGGAAAGACCCAGCGGCTGGCAGGAGAATGGCGGACCTGCGGGGCGATGCCGTCGGTGCTGGAGAAACAAGCCACCGGGTCCTTCGAACCGCACACGGAGTGTGCGGACCACGATGGTGCTCGTTCCGCGGAGTTCAGGGGCGGAAAGACCAAGCTGGATGCCGTGCGCGGGCCGTTAGGAGCGGCTTCGGGCGGAGAATCCTCGCAAAACGGCTGTTAGCTAACTGCTTTGACTCCGCGAAGGGAACCGGGCATCTTCCCCGCGAATGAAGGCACTGCAGTTCGAGCAAGCGGTCGAAGCGATCTTGAAACGGGAGAAGCGATACGATCCGCTGGCTTACCTTTTTCTGAAGGAAGCGCTCGATTTCACGCTAAAGCGCGCTGCCGACGCCAACAACGGCGAGCCGCGGCACGTGTGCGGCACGGAGCTGTGCATCGGCTACCGCGATCTGGCGTTGGAGCAATTCGGCCCGATGGCGGCGACCCTGATGAACGAGTGGGGCGTGCGCGAAAGCGCGGACATCGGCGAGATGGTCTTCCACCTGATCGACGAGCAGATGTTCGGCAAGCAAGACAGCGACACGAAGGAAGACTTCGCCGCGGCCTTCGATTTCGACGAGGCCTTCGTGGTGCCGTTCCAGCCGCGGAAGAAGCGGCAGGCCTGTGCCGTGGCGGAGAAGGCGTTGAGCTAACCGGGAGCGCGGAATTCATTCCGCTTCACCGGTCCTGCGAACCTACCGTCCAAGCGGAATGAATTCCGCGGTCCCAGTGTCCGTTACAGGGCGCACCAAGCTTCGAGCAGGCCCATCATTCCGGCGGCGGCGGCAGTTCCGGTCTCGAGGACCTCGGCGTGATCGAGCGTTTCCGGCGACATGCCGGCGGCCCAGTTGGTGAGGCAGGAGAAGGCGGTGACTTTCATGCCGAGCGCGCGGGCCTGGATGGCTTCGAGCACGGTGCTCATGCCCACCGCGTCGGCGCCCATCGCGCGCAGCATGCGGATCTCGGCGGGGGTTTCGTACTGCGGCCCTCGTAGTCCGGCATAGACGCCTTCGTGGAGCTGCATGCCGCGCTCATGGGCGAGGGCGTGGAATTCGAGCATGGCCTCCGCGTCGTAAACGTGGGTCATGTCGATGAAGTTCGGGCCGCCTTCGAGCGGCGAGGTGCCGGTGAGATTGAGGTGGTCGTTGAGCATCATCCATCCGCCCGGAGCGTGGTTCTCGTTCAGGGTGCCGGCGGCATTGGTGAGGATGAGATGGCGCACACCTTGGCGGTGCAGCCAGCGGACGCCGGCGGTAACCACTTTCGCGTCGTGGCCTTCGTAGAGGTGGACGCGGCCTTGCATGACGATGACCTCGCGGCCGCCGAAGGTGCCGGCGAGGAAGCGGCCGGCGTGGCCTTTCACGGAGGATGTGGGAAGTCCGGCTTCGGCGAAGCTGATGACTTTCGCGACGGCCACGCGCTCTGCCAAGGGGCCGAGTCCCGACCCTAACACGATGCCCACCGGTTCTGCCATGCGGCAGCGTGGGCCGGATCGTGATGGCACTTCAAACCTCAAGTGGCCGGGAGAGGCAAAGAGAGGAACCGCGAAAGAATGCGAAATTTGAAGTGCTTGAAGGCAAGGAGCCGCGCGGCCGCGCGGGTAGGGACGATCCGCTCTCCACTCCTTCGAATTTCGTCCGATTCGCTCGTTTCGTTGTGTTCCCAGTCTTCCCGTGCTTCCCCGCAGCAGGGCTGCTGGCATTGAGCGGCAGCAG
>CBKZPU010000291.1:0-4910 GCA_966696705.1 uncultured Verrucomicrobiaceae bacterium
AATCACCAATCAGAGTGCCTGAAGAGACGGGACCGCTGACGCCTCGCGCGGCGTTCCACGGGAAGGGCTGCCGCATGCGCTGCGCGCTGGCCGAGGCGAAAGCCATTATCATTCTTCCGAACACTTCGTTTGGTGATTGGAAGATTGGTGATTGGTGATTTCTTCTCCCCTATGAAGCTCGTCTTCGACCACATCGACTTCACCGTCGTTGGCCACATGCAATCCGTGCTGGAGGCCGAGGGCATCCGCACGGAGATCCGCAACGAAGGCGCGTCGCGTGCCGCGGGTGAGCTGCCGATTTCCGAGGTCTATCCGGAGCTGTGGGTGCTCGACAACGCGGACGAAGCTCGGGCGAAAGCCATCATCCGTGAGTTCCGCCAAGCGGCTGCCAGCGCGCCCACCGGCCCGGACTGGACCTGCCCGGTTTGCAAGGAGCACGTCGAGGGCGTTTTCTCCGAATGTTGGAATTGCGGCACCCCCGCGCCGGGAAGACAGGAGTCCTGAGACCTTTGGATCCAGAAGGACAGACGAGTCGCCAAGTGTTCCTCCGAGACGCCGTTGTGCGGTCCCGGAGCAAGGTGGTCCGCACTGTCCGAGTTCGGTCGAAGCACTGTGCCGCCTGCGCAAATTCCTGTTCGCGGATACCTGGACCAACACTCCCAACCAACCTTGGCTCAGCCATAGCCGCCAGAACTTCTTCCACCGCACTCGGAGAGTGCGGACCACCTTGTGCCGGTGCCCTCCAAACACAATTCCCCCTCACGGCCAAAGCACGAACCCACCCCAGACCATCAGCACCAGCAACGCGATCGCCGTCACCCACCAGTACCACTTGATCCCGATCTTCCGGTGCGGCTTGAGGCCAAACTCGCGGGCCACGAAGTCATCGTAGTCGAACTCTTCGTCCGGCAAATCCAGCCCGTCGTGGCTCGCATCCAGTTCCCAACTCTTGCGAGCACGCCTCGCCGTCGCCTTCGGCCGCTTGCGGCGCTTGGCGGGCGGGTTGCAGTACGGGCAGCCGCGCGACCCGACGCGGACTTCCCGGTCGCAACCAGGGCAGAGGTAGAAGTCTTCCTCCATGGGATCGGTCGAACCTAGCGCAAGTCCGCCGGAATGGGGAGCAAGATTTGAAGAAGTTTCCGCCCCTGGATCGATGCACCCTGCCAAATGCATTGATTCGCCGCCCTTGGTCTTCATCCTTGGTCGTCGTGTCCGACTCTCGCTCCCCTTTTCCATGATCTCTCCCATGACTCCCCCTCTCGATCCCTCTCCCATCCTGCAGACGGCCTTCGGTTTCTGGGGCTCCAAGGTGCTGCTCACGGCCGTCGAGTTCGGGCTATTCACGAAGCTCGCCGGGCGGCAGCTCACCGGCGAGGAGCTCGGGACGGAATTGCAGCTTCATCCGCGTGCGATCGCCGACTTCTTCGACGCGCTGGTGGCGATGAAGTTCTTGGGGCGTGAGGGCGACGGGCCGGAGGCGCGGTACTTCAACACGCCGGAGGGCTCGCTGTTCCTCGACGAGGCCAGCCCGCGCTACATCGGCGGGATCCTGATCATGCTGAATGCGCGGCTGTTCAAGTTTTGGAACGATTTGCCTGAGGCGCTGCGCACGGGCCGGCCGCAGAACGAGATCAAACACGGAGAGAAGGGCATGTTCGAGGTGCTCTACTCGGACCTGCCGCGGCTGGAGCAGTTCATGGGCGCGATGACCGGGCTCTCGCGGATGAACTTCGAGGTCCTCGCGGAGAAGTTCGATTTCTCCCAATACCGGACCTTGTGTGATGTCGGAGGTGCAACCGGGCTTCTGAGCGTGGAGGTCGCGAAGCGTCATCCGCACCTGAAGTGCACCAGCTTCGACCTACCGGTGGTGGAGCCCATCGCGCGGAAGTCGATTGCGGCGTCCGGCCTCGCGGACCGGGTGACCACGGCGTCGGGCGACTTCTTCCAGGACCCGCTGCCGCGGGCGGACGTGATCACGATGGGGATGATCCTGCACGATTGGAACCTGGAGAAGAAAAAGCATCTGATTCGCGCCGCCTACGAGGCGCTGCCACCGGGCGGTGCGCTGGTGGCGATCGAGGCGCTGATCGACGACGCACGTCGGGAGAACGTGCAGGGGCTCTTAATGTCGCTGAACATGCTGATCGAGTTCGGCGATGCCTTCGACTATTCCGGCGCGGACTTCCGCGAGTGGTGCGGCGAAGCGGGTTTCACGCGCTTCGATGTGATTCCCTTGGCCGGGCCGTCGAGCGCGGCGGTGGCTTACAAGTGAGAAGCCTCAACGAACAGACCAAGCTCCGGATGCCCGGTGCCTTGCCACCACTCCAGAAAGACTCCGACCACACTTCCGGCGTGGCCTCGCGCTCACCGCGTATTGTCGCGTGCCGGAGGCCGCGGCGGAGGATTTAGCTGGGGCCGGGCGAGCGGTCCCGATCGTTTGAGTTCCTCTTCCACGCGCTGGCGGAAAGGTCCTTCGGTGATCGCGGCGAGCCGTTGGGTTCGCACGGTTTCATCGGGTGTGAACCGAAGAGAATTGGCAACCGCCGCGGCCAATTCGGGAAGCTGTTCATCCTGCTTGGTAGCCCACGCTGCAAAGGCAGGGGCATCCGCGCCAAGCCATGAGTTGGCGAGGTTTTGAAGGGCGGCCTTGCGGGCCCCGCCTTGAGGAAGGGTGGCAATCCATTTGCCGGCATCGGCAGGCGCCGACTGGGACCAACGCTGTGCGATCTGAACGACGGTCCGGTAACGCACCAAGCCTTCCGGGACTTCGCTGGATACAAGGGCGACGGCGCGCTCGGGATCGGAATCAGAAATCACGACCGCGATGCGACCCATGGCATCGTCCCGTTCCGCCGGTTGCTCGAGCCCGCGGGCCCATTCGAGCGCGGCCTCGGGATCGTCGTCGGCCATGCGCATGGCAAAGTGAGCGATCAGCCGGCGAGCTTCCGCGCCACCCGGCGTGAGACCCGCAAAGGCCCGCTGCGCGAGTTCACGATCGACATCGATGCCGTCCCAAGCAACAGCGGCGAGGGCTTTCTCCCGGGCCGCGGGGTCGGTCTCCTTATCGGCGGCTTCAAGGGCTCGCCGGAGCGCAACCTTGGCCTCGGACTCGTGGTCGGCGCGGGACTCGCGACGCTCGGTGCGGGTGGACTTCGTCGAGCGCTCCGGGTTCCCTTCACCGTGCGACGACTCGCTCTTCTTTTCGCAGGCGGAAAGCAGCAAGGCGAGGACGACAGCGGACCTATGGATCAAGCGGGTCACGGAGTAGCGGAAACGTGGCTGAAGACGGCGGTGTTTTCAACTTCGGTGCTGCCGCTCGCGATCGCGAGGCCAAAATAGCAGGTGGGGGGCAGATCGGCGGTCAAGCTGCCAACGGTGATCCACTCCACGCCGTCGGGACTCTTGAAGGCGCTGATGGTATTGCCGCTGCGTGCGAGGCGCAGCCAAGCGCCGGGCCGGGTGCCGCTGCCGCTGGTGGACGTGGAGGTATTGCCATTCATGCCGGTGCGGCGAACCCAGCGGTAGCCCCCGTCGCCGGTCATTCCCATGAAGACATGGCGGGAGTTCGTCGCCAACGTGTCGCGGATCATGACGCCCGCCCGGGCCAGTGGGCCGGTGTCCTCCATCGAGTCCAAGCGGGCAGTGATCGAGCCGTCGCTGCTCAAAGCCTGCCATACGAAGTGCAGGCCGTCATTTCGTCCCGTCAGCGAACCACCGCCGGAAAGCGTGAGAGTTTCGCCCGCCGCCCTACCGGTTCCGGCGGGGCCGTTGCCAATGGTCTGCTCCTCCCATGGCAAGGGCAATGCCGAAACAATCTCGATGACCAGCAAGGCCTCGTCGAAAAGGCCGGCGGGGTCGGTGGCACGGACGGTGAAGGTGTTCGTGCCCGCGCTGCCTTCGGGCGGGGTACCGGAAAGCGAGCCATCCAGCGCGAGCACCAGCCAGGGAGGCCCATCGACGAGCGTATATGCCGGGGTTTCACCCGTGTCGGCGTCCACGGCGCTTCCGGCAATGCTGGCACGGGTGTAAGCCACCCCTTCGCTACCGAAGGCCGCCACGATCGGATCAACCGTGAAGGCCGGCGCGTCGTTGACGTTCTCCACCGTGATGGAAGAGGTGGCTTCGGCGAACACACCGGCACTGTCGGTCACGCGGACCTCGTAGGTATGTTCGCCCACGTCCGAATTGGACGGCGTGCCTCCGAGGCTGCCATCGGGGCCGATCGTGAGCCACCCGGGTCCGGACAGTTTCGTGAACACGAGGGTGTCGCCGGCATCGGGATCGGACGCGAATTCGGCGAGGCTGGCGACGTAGCCGGCATCTTCGGTCGCCACTGGCACTGAAGGCGTGACGAGCAGGGGTGGATCGTTGGTGTTCGCGACCAACAGCGTGACGGTGGCCTCGGCGAAGCTGCCGGCGGCGTCGGTCACGCGGATGGCAAAGCTGTTCGCTCCCGTGTCGCTGTTCGATGGCGTGCCGGAAAGCGAGCCATCGGGAGCGACGTTGAGCCAATCGGGGCCGGAGATTTTCGCGAAGACAATCGAATCACCCGCATCAGGATCGCCCGCCAAGGATGCCAGCGTGGCGACATAGGGCTGATCCTCGGTGGCCGGATCGGCCGCTGGCGATGGAGCAAGGAATGATGGCGGGTCATTGGTATTGGCGACGGAGATCGACAGCGTGGCCTCATCCGAGAAGTTCTCGGGATCGGCCACGCGGACGATGAACTCATTCACACCGATATCGTCATTGCCGGGCGTGCCGCCGAGCGAGCCATCCGATCCCACCACCAGCCATCCGGGGCCGCTGACCTTCGTGAAGGTGAGCTCGTCCCCTGCATCGGGATCGGAGGCGGTGAGATTCGCAGCGAAGGTCAGGTCCTCGGTCGCGGCCATCACGATCGAGTCGGC
>CBKZPU010000292.1:0-4888 GCA_966696705.1 uncultured Verrucomicrobiaceae bacterium
GCTGCGCGCAGTCCGGGTCTCCGACGACTGGGGCGCGGGCGTGAAGGGAAGGTGCGGCCGGCAGTGGCATGGGGTCCGTCCTGAATGGCACGGGATTAAGGCGGATTTCGTCATTTGGGCTTGCTGGGAGCGCGGAATTTATCCGCCCCACTATTCAGGCGGGATGAATCCCGCGCTCCCAGTGTGCTTTCGCGCTCCGAAAGCGGGCTTCATCCCGTACCATTCAGGACTGGCCCGAAAAGGTGACGAAAGCATTGGATGCGCCGGCCACGGAAGTGAAGGGCGAGAAGGAGGATGGCGAGGGAGGGGTGAGGACGCGTTGGAATATGCCAATGATGCCCGTCCCTTTCTAAACCGGTGCGGTCACTTGATGCGGATATTCCGGAACTGCACGCGCTTGCCCGGGTAGGCTTGAAGGCCGATGTAGGCGGGTGCTTTTGCCGTGCTGGCGAGGCCGCGGCCGAGGTCCTGATTCTCGAAGCGGGTCACCTGCACTCCATTGAGCAGGACGGTATAGACCTGACCCTGCACGCGGATTTCGTATTCGTTCCATTGCCCGGGCGGCTTGGCCGCCACCAGGGTGAGAGTTTGCACCGGCTCATTGTAGATTGCTCCGGTCGTGCGAATCGGCGCGCCGTCGGGCTGTCCCAAGTGGTCGATCTGCACCTCGAATCCGAAGTGTGAGGCGACCCAAGCCGGATTTGTGTAGCCTTTGCTGTCCGGATCCGGGAATCGGACAAGCACGCCGGAATTATCGTCGGCAAGAAACGTGCGCCATTCCAGGCGGAGCGTGAAGTCAGGCGGGGTGGGCTTGCTGCACCAGAGCAGGCCGAGCTCGGAGGTGGGGTTGAACGATTCCAACGCGCCTTCGATCACGCGAAAGCCTCCCGCACCGGCCATCGTCCAGCCGTTGAGGCCGTGCCCGTTGAACAACGGCGTGAAACCGGGCTCGGCCGTGGCGTCCGAAATGTCCGGCACGAGCTTGCGCGCCAAGCGCCGGCCGAGCGCGATCCCCGTGAGCATCGGATTGGGCGAGCCGATGGTGGGAAACACCGAGGGGCCGAGCGCATACGCGTTCGCGACGTGGTGAAAGCGGCATTCGGCATCGGTCACCGATGTCGCCGGATCGGTTCCCATGCGGAGTGCCCCGGTTTCGTGATGAGTGGTGCCGAGGGTGTCCTGGCGTTTCTCCAGGACGGCCATGGTGCCGCCATTGGCGAAGAGCTTCGCCACGTCGTCGGCGGCCCGGTCCATCGTCGCCCAGAGGTCGGTGTCCTTTTGCGAGGGAACGATGCTGACGAAGGCGCGAGGCACCCCGAATTCATCCGGTTGCGAGTCCAGCCGCACGGAGCTGCCGCTATTGCCGGGCTCCATTTCGCCGATGCCGCGGATGGTGATGATGACGAATTGATCGTCCGCGTTGCGCAGGGCGGCCATCGAATCGACGTCGGGCACCTTCATGAAAAGCTCCGTCTCCGAGTTGCCGGCGGGCTTGTCGAGACCCGATGCGGTGATCTGGAGGTGGAAGTGTCCCACCGCGCCGTCGGCGTGCTGGTGGCGGCCCTTCAGGAAGAGGGCGCTGGCCTGCAGGTCCTTGGCGGTGGCCGGAATGTCGAGAGACCCGCGGGGGATGCGGATGGTGTGGTTCGAGCGCAGATGGGCCATGAGATTGGCGCCAATGTGCGGGCGGTCGAAGGACACCTTTGCCAGGCGGGCGCTCTCGATGGTGCCCAGTGCGACGATGACCGAGGCGCCGGCGGGAACCGGAACGGGACCGAAATTCGTTTCGATCGACGCCACACGGAGTGCGGGAGTTCCCCCGGTGGGAGCGGTCACCAGTCGCGTGATGTGGCAGTTCGGGACGATCATCAGCCGCTTCTTGAAGTCGTCGCCCTGGGACTCGTTGCTGGCGACGCGGGCAGCCTTGATGAGCATGGGGACGGCGCTGAACTTGTTCGGCGCGAAGGCCCCGGAACGATCCCGCGATTTCACCGCGAGGGGTGCCTCAAGCTTGTGGATATCTTGCTGGCCCGCAGGCACGCCGTCGAGATGGAGCGGAAGTTGAGCCAGCGGGATGGCGCCGGTGACGTTTCCGCCGGTTACCCCGTCAAAGAGCCGTTGGCGCAGTGCCTCGTGAAGGTCGCCCTGGATAAAGTCGTTGGCTTCGGTGACGCCGATCTGTTCGGAAGCCTCGCGGAAGTAGCGCGAGTTGAGATCGCTCTTCACCTCGGCCGGCCAGAGACTGTCCGGCATTTCGCCATCGAGTAACTGGGGAGACCAGCCGCCCCAGAAGAGCGAACGGCCGCCGATTCCATACGCCAGCCCCGGGAACTTCAGCGGGGAGTGCCACGGCAGTCCCCAGGTGTCCCGGCTCCAGGTGCGGAGGGATTTCTCGTCGCCCGCGGCCTGCCAGCCCTGGATGGTGGAGAGATGAATGGCGCTTGCGGCGTCAAAGCCGGGGAAGGGGATATTCTGGACGTGCTCCTGGAGAATGTAGGGTCCCGCTTCCAGCACGAGGATGCGGTGCTTGCGCTCCTTGTCGCGTTGAAGCAGGGCCGAGGCCAGCGCGGCGCCAAAGGTGCCGCCTCCGAGGATGATGATATCGAATGGCTTGGCATCGGGCCGCAGGCTGGCATCCGTGCTGGCCAGCGCTTCGGCGAAACTATTGCAAACATAACGGCCCTCGACGTCCCTGCTGAAGGTGGTGGATTCCGGGAAAGTTGGCATAGCCTGCATCCACTAATGATATTTTAGAAATATCCAAGCTCCAAAAGAGGTCTTTTTTGAAACGATGTCCTTCAGTCATCAAAGTGCGTGCGTGGGGTCGGTCCCGAATGGCGCTAACTCAAGGCCCGGCTCCGGTATCACCCGCGGTGGCAGGGACCTTTCTCCGAAAGGTCAGGCGGGGGGCGGCATGCATGGAGCTTGCCGCGCCGAACCCGGAATCGCGGCCGCTCCCAGCCTGACCGCTCGGAGAAAGGTCCCTGCCTTTGTCGCCACGGCGACTCCGGTTATGTTAGCGCCATTCGGGACTGATCTCCCGGTGAAGGCAAACCTTACGCCAAGGGAGCCTTCAGCTTCCAGTATGTGCCCGTCACACAAAGGCTAACGCGGATTTCCCGCCGCCCCGCTGGGAAACTTTCCCCTCCTCCACCACCCCCGTGGCCCGAACGTTGCGGAATTGCTCATAGAGCTTCCCCATTGGTTCATCATGCTTATCTTTCTCGTCCCATGGACCGCCTTTCTCGCTTGGGACTACCGGCGGCAACGGAAGCAAACAGAAACCCACGCATGACGCCGCGCCCGATCTACCGTTGGAAGAGCTTTTGGCTCGGGCTGTGCGTTTGGGTGTTTTTGGGATGGGCTCGAAGCGATTCGTTCGAGACTGAGGCGGCGGCCTGCGGCGTGATTGCAGAGCGTGGCCTCATTGTTGCCCGTGGTAGCGGAAGTAATTTTGTTTTGTTTGGCTCAGGAGTGCTGATGCCGAATGATTTTACCGTCGCGAGTTATTCCAACGGTCCGCCCTTGATAGGGTGGTATCCATGGGCCGCGGCTTGGGAAAAGGCTTCAACGTTCTCTGTGAGCTTCCGGGACTCCCACGTTCTTCTTTTTCTCTTTGCTCTTTGGTCCGCGTGGCTCTTCCGGCACTGGAAGAGGGAACAACGGAAACTAAGCTCATGAGGCCGTGAATGGGGTCACGTGAATGGGGCAGTCCTTGAAAATTGAATTCGCTAGCTGCTGCCGATGAAGTTTCAAAATTCAAGGACTGAACCCTCGATGGGACGGCCAGCTCGCGTTGGCGGCGGCGGGGAATTACGAGAAGTCTAGTAATTCCGCCATCGGGTACATCGCGAGGAAAGAGCCATTCATCGTTTCGTTCGTTTCGTTGTTCTTCAAGTCTCCCGGTGCTTCCCCGCAGCAGGGCTGCTGGCATTGGGCGGCAGCAGGCTGCGCGCAGTCCGGGTCTCCGACGACTGGGGCGGGCGCGAAATTTAGAGGGGGGCGCCGCGGGCCTTGCCGTTCGCCTCTGCTCCAGTCGCCGGACAGCCGGAGATGCCTTTTGCTAAGTGCAAGCGAAGGATCGCGAAATGAGTCGCTTTTGCTCCCTCGCGGGATAACGCTTCCAGGATGACCTCCCACCTTTTGAAAAATGGAGAGGTCCTTTGCGACCTCATCCCGTCATTCAAGCATCCAATGCCCACCGTCCGGGAACACTGCTGGCACGACTGTTCCGTGCTAGCCACCAATCGGGTTGAAGCCCGCCCCTCAGATATCTTCTCAATCGTCGTCGCGGAGCGTGAAAGTATGCCGTTCCGAGTCTCGCGCTGCCGCGTTGCCGTGGACGGCTGGCAAGTTGAGGGGAAGGTCTTGTTTTAGGCGAAACGAAACTGTATCACTACCGCCTTCCGTCTGTCTCTTCCCCGTTCCGCCTCTATCCCGTGATGGGATGGGGAGGCACAGGGGCCCGTTCCGCGCTGTCACCAGCGCGCCTACGGTTGGAGAATCCCGGAGACAGGCCGGAGAGACGGCAAGGGTTTCCGTGGGCGCATTCGTGAGAACGCGGGAGATGGGAATCGGTGAGGACTGCGAATCTCAGGACAGAAGGGATCGACAACGAAACAAGCGAAATCGTCGAAAGGAAATGCAGTGGCTTCGCGGTTTCAGGAGGCAGCCGGGCGGTCGTGCGGCTGCTCCGAGGGAGCGAGCCGAGCCGTTCATCCTTTCGTTCGTTTCGCTTGTTTCGTTGTTCTTCAAGTCTCCCGGTGCTTCCCCGCAGCAGGGCTGCTGGCTTTGGGCGGCAGCAGGGCTGCGCGCAGTCCGGGTCTCCGACGACTGGGGCGCGGGCGTGAAGGGAAGGTGCAGCCGGCAGTGGCATGGGTCCGTCCTG
>CBKZPU010000293.1:0-4871 GCA_966696705.1 uncultured Verrucomicrobiaceae bacterium
CAATCCAGACCGCGCGCATCTGCCCGATGTCGGTGATTTCCCCGCGGGCTTGGGCTGTTGGAGCCGCGGGCATCACGTCTTCGTCCCGCTGCTGAACCGGTGGCGACGCTTGTTGTTGCTGCACGGGTTCCGACTGCGGAAGCTGTTTGGTTTTCTCCAGCGCCTGATCGACGACCTTCGCCCGCTGCGCGCGTTCTGTTCCGCCAGCGTTGTCCCAATAGACCTGGTCCTTGCGGGCTTCGACTCCACCCTTGCTCTGAAGGATGTTGATGTTGCTGGTTTTCTGGGAAAGCGCCTCCTTTGGAATCGCGTTCCACGAGGCTTCGCTCTCTGCGACCGCGCAGGTGAGCACTTCGCCATTGTCGAGTGGCAGCGGGTATTCCCGGAGCAGGGATTTCAGGCGCTCGAACTTATCCCGGGCTCCGGGCTCCACGGGAGGGCGGAGTTCCGGCGAGAACAAGGGCTCGTTGGCCGAACCACTGAAGTGGAGATGGATCACAGGATCGCGGTTCGCCACGACGGCACCCGATTGATAGTCGCCGGGCGCGGCGCGGTTTTCCGCGAGCAGCACCGCCGCGCCTTCCGAATCGAGCCGCCACAAGGCGAGGCGCGTGCGCTCTTCCAAGTCGGCCTTCGCTTCGGCTTCGGCGCGGGTTCGTCCCGCCTCCAGCACGCTGCGGGTCAAGGCGGTCATCGCTCCCAGGACCGTGGCGGCGCACAGGCCGAGCAGGGCCCAGATCAGCAGGCTGCGGGAACGCTTCATGGCACGGGACTCCCGTGAAATCTCCACCCCTTTCCGCGTACCGTCACGAGCATTTGCTGGTCGCGGTCGCGCAGCTTGGTCCGCAGGTGCATGATGTGCATGTCCAGCGTGCGCGTTTCGGTTCGTTCGGGATCGAGGCCCCAGACGTGGCGGAGGATTTCATCGCGCGAGACCACCCGGCCGGCCGCGTCCAACAAATAGCGCAGCAGCCCGGTCTCGCGTTCGGAAAGCTCGACATCGTCGCCATCGTCGAAGGCGATCTTGCCTGAGGTAAGATCGACCTTGGCACCGGGCAACTCCCGCTCTTCCGCCGGGGCGGGGCGTTCGCAGGTGCGGCGCAGCACGGCCTCGACGCGGGCCAGCAGCTCGCGCACGCTGAAGGGCTTCATCACGTAATCGTCCGCGCCGAGACCGAGACCACGCACGCGGTCGTTTTCTTCACCGCGGGCGGACAGGATGATCACCGCTTGGCCGGGGCGCTTTTTCTTCAGCTCGGAGAGGATGGAGAATCCGTCGCGGCCGGGCAGGACGAGGTCGAGCAGCAACAGCCGGTAATTCGCCCGCAGCGCGAGTTCCAGCCCGCCATTGCCGTCACCGGCTTCCAAAGTACGATACCCGCCGTACTCCAGCGCATCGACCACGCCGCGGCGGATCGCGGCGTCGTCTTCGATCACGAGGATGGTGGTGTCGGGCATGGGCACATGGATTACACGAAAAAGAGAAACGGCGGCAGTCTAAACGTGAGACCGCCGCCGTTCCGTCAAGGCCGTGTAAAATCGCGGTCTTCAGCCCGCGCCATTTCCCGCCAGCGCGTCCATCAGGTAGCGCGCCGGGCGGAAGTTCTCGATCAGCACCTCGCGCTGGTTGCCGCGCTTCATGCGGACCTGCTTGATGTTGAAGTTCGGCGTCTTGTGCGGCGCGAAGAGGATGTCGTCGTGCGTCGAGTTCTCGTGCTTCTTGAACATGTCCGGCACGATATCGCCGCCGAGATGGTCGTCGCGGCCGGTGGCGAGGTGGCAGGTGCCCAGCACCTTTTCGTCCTGGATGTCCGCGCCGGAAACGGGCAGCACCTGGGTGCCGAAACCGAGTTCGCCGAGCGTGCCCGTCATCGGGTCGTCCTGCAGGCGGGCATTGTGGGCGTCGATGGTCGCCTGGTTGCCCGCGATCAGCTCGGACTTGATGATGCTGCGATTCTCCACCGTCAGCACGCCGAGGGTGCCGTCCTCGTACTTCATCGGGAAGTGGCCGCGGGCGTCCTTCGGCACGAAATAGACTTCACCCGCCGGCAGGTTCGCGATGTCCGGCTTCTCGCCTTGGCAAAGGCCGTGCGACTTCTGCGCTTCCTGCCCGCCGAGGCCGAGCCAAGCGGTGAGGATGCGGCCGTCTTCCAAGGCAAAGTCGATCTCGACGTCATCCGCCTTGGTCAACGCGAGGCGCAGCTTTTCGGCGTCCTTCGAGACTTCCTCATAATCGACCGCGAGGCCCGAGCTCAGGATGATGTCATTGAGCCCGTGCAGGGTCGCGCCGCGGAAGCCGAACTCCTTCGCCTTGGCGGTTAGAGGCGCGGTCGCGGAGAAGGTGGAGATGCAGAGGATCAGGTCGTAGTTCGGATAGATGTCCGCATCCAGGGAGAGCTTGTTGCCGTTGGTGTCCCAGACCTCGTCCTCGAGATCGAGATTCGAGCCATGGGTGGTCTTGTAGGCGAACATCTCGCCGCCGTTCATCCCGAGGGTCTTCATCGCACCGTTTTTCAGGCCCTGATAGAATGCCTCGTGCGCCTTCTTCTGCACCGGAAAGCCGGGCTGTTGGAGAAAGGCGAAGTCCTTGATGAGCGCGGCCGGCTCGTCGAAGTCGGTCAGGATGCAGACGCGGCAGCCTTGGGTCGGCTTGAAGACGGTGCCGAGCAGGCGGACCAGATCGAAGGGCGGGAAATCGCGGTTCTCCGGGTGGAGAAGGATTTCCTCGGACAAGTAGGAGGGGAGGCTGGCAAAAGGAGGCATGGGGCCAAAAGCTAGGATTGGTGCCCGACCGCGCAAGGGGGGAATTCTGGCATGAACGTGAGCCGCCTTCATTGGCCGCCGCCAAGGTCCATGCCCTTGTCGCGCATGTCCTGGAGCACGCCGGACATGTCATCGAGCGATTCCCACAGCTCGCGCAGCACGAAGATGGGCGCGCCGGCGCGGACGGCGATGGCGATGCAGTCGCTCGGGCGGGCGTCGAGTTCGACGATCTTGCGCTCCATGATCTCGTTTTCGGCCTCGAGGATCAGACGGGCGTAGTAGATCTCCTTGTCGATCGCCACGATCACGGCGCGGCGGACCTTCGCGCCGAAGGCCTCCAGCGTGAGCAGGTAAAGGTCGTGCGTCAGCGGTCGCGGCGGGGTCTCGCCAGCGAGGGCGGCATTGATCGAGGCACCGATGGCGAGGTCGATGTAGAAGACGATCGATTTCTTTCCGTCCCCGAGGAAAACGGCGCAGCCGGCGGGAGTGGGAAGCAGGGCGATGGGTTCGACGCGGACCAAATCAGGCACGGGGCCTTTCTCGCCGCATTGCCGGTGCAATCCAAGATGAAAGCGCGGGACAAATATAAACCTCGGCGGCGGAAAAGGCGTAGGAAGGTCCAGTTTTGTGACGTTTCAGCCCCATGAGCCTGCCGATGAACCGCCGCCGCGCCCTGAAGACGCTGTTCTGCTCCAGCGCCTTGATGAACCTGAATTTGAGCGCCTTCGGTCAGGAACACCCGGCCGCCGGGACGCTCGACCTGCTGGCGCTGGGCGACTTCGGCACCGGTGACGAGCGCCAGAAGGCCGTGGCCCGCGGGATGGCCCGCTACGCCGCCAGCTTGGGGAAAAAGCCGGATGGCCTGATCTTCCTCGGCGACAATTTCTACGGGCCGATGCCTGGCGGCCTGACCTCGCCCCGCTGGCAGACCGGCTTTTCCCAAATCTACCCCGGCGAGGACTTCCCCGGCCCGTGCTGGGCGATCTTCGGCAACCACGACTACCACGACAATCGCGGCGGCGAGTTGGTCCAGCTCGGCTATGCCAAGTCATTGAACCGCAAAACCCGCTGGACCTGCCCGGCGAAATTCTACCGCGTCGATCTGCCTCAGGTGACGATGCTGATGCTCGACACCAACTGGGAATCGATCAACCGCCGCGTCCACGGCGACAAGCGCCCGTGCTGGATGCAGGAGGACGAGCGCGAGGCCCAGCTCCTGTGGCTGGAACGGGAGCTTTCCTCGAAGCGCGCGGCGTTCACCGTCGTCTGCGGCCACCACCCGATTTACTCGGACGCCAACCACGGTGACACCAAGGAACTCGTCGAAATCCTCGGGCCGATGCTCGAAAAACACGGCGTCCACGCCTACTTCTGCGGCCACGACCACGACCTCCAGCACATGGAGCTGGAAGGCCTGCGCACCTCCTTCGTGCTCTCCGGCGGCGGCGGGGCGCGCCTTTACGACAGCGAGGATGAACCGCGGAAAGGATCGAATGTCTTTGATGTCCATGGCTTTACCCACCTTTCGATCACCGGTGATGCGATGACCGTCCGCCACGTCGATCCGAACGGGAAAATCGTCCACGCCTTCACGAAAAACACCCGTCACGAGTGGAAGATCCTCGGCTGACGGACCGCGACCGGCCGCTTGACACGGGCGGTTTGCCGTGCATCCTCCGCGCTCCCGCCGCGTCGGAAACGTGTTCGGGCCCTCTTACCGCCATGAAAAAGGATCTTCATCCCAAGTACAACCCGGTCGTCTTCGTGGACATGACCACCGGTGCCCGTTTCGTCACGCGCTCGACCAAGACCTCCGACAAGAAGGAAGTCATCGACGGTGTGGAACACTTCATCATCTCGATCGGCATCACCTCCGATTCGCACCCGTTCTTCACGGGCAAGTCCACCTTCGTCGATACCGAAGGCCGCATCGACAAGTTCCAGAAGCGCTTCGGCGCGGTTCGCCGCGTCACCAAGCCGAAGGTTGGCTAAGCCGCTTCTCGCGCCCAATTTTCCAAGCGCCCGTCCGCATCCCGCGGCCGGGCGTTTTTCTTGGGACGAGGCAGGGACGCACAAGGCAGGGACGCACAAGGCAGGGACGCACAAGG
>CBKZPU010000294.1:0-4812 GCA_966696705.1 uncultured Verrucomicrobiaceae bacterium
CTGCGGCTCTCCAAAATGAGGTGGCCCTGCATCAACACTCGCCAATCCTTGATCCGCTCCCGACTTTTCGATAGAACCGCAATTATGGAGACCACCAAGATTTTGATCATCGACGACGAACCCGATTTCACCGCGCTGCTGCGCGCCAATCTGGAGGAAGTGGGCAATTTCGACGTGCTCGACATCAACGACTCCTCGCTCGCCCTGAAAACCGCGAAGGAGTTCATGCCGGACCTGTGCATCATCGATGTGGTCATGCCCGGGCTCGATGGCGGCGACGTGGTCGCGCAATTCCGCGCCGATCCCGAGCTGAGAAACATCCCCGTGCTGATGTTGACCGCATTGGTCGAAGAGAACCCGGACACGCCCGACGGCGAGACCCAAACCGGCGGCCTGCCCTTCGTCAGCAAGACCTCCGAGTTCGGAACCATCCTGAGCTGCATCGAAAAGCATCTGGAGGAAGCTCGCGCCACTCCTCCTGCCGAAGAACCGCACATGGCGGAGCCTTGGGAACTCGGTTGAGCGGGGAATTCCTTTGCGACGGGGAATGTTCTGCTAGAACCGCCGTCCATGAACCCGAACGCGTGGCCAAAGAAGCCCGGGAGACATTGAGCGACTTGTGACGGACTCAGCGCACCGGCACATCCAGAACTTCCCTCAGTGCTGTTAGAAGCGCTGCCGTCGTGTAGGGCTTCGGCAGGGATCGCACCGAGTCCTTGTCCTCGTCCAAGGATGGAATCGATGACACTCCGCTCACGCCGATGACCGGCACGACGGGATCAATTCGATGCAGTTCGCGGATCAAGGCGTGCCCGTCGAGGCGCGGCATGGACATGTCCGTCAGCACCACATCGATCTCGAAGCGCCGGGAAACGAACAGCGTGATCGCCTCGGCGCCATCGGCGGCATCCAGCACCTCGTAGCCATACGCCTCCAGGGTCTGGCGGGTGATGTGCCGGATGGAAGCTTCGTCATCGACGACCAGCACCGTTTCTCCCCGGCCGCGCGGCAGGCTGGGGCTGGCCGCGGCGACCGGCCTTTCGCCCGCGCGACCCAGTGCCGGCAGGTGCAGCGTGAAGACGGTTCCTTTTCCGGGCACGCTGGCGACCTCCAGCGAACCGCCATGGCTGCGGACGATCGCCAGTGCCGTGGAAAGGCCGAGTCCGGTCCCCTTTCCCGGCTCCTTGCTCGTGAAAAACGGGTCGAAGATCTTGCCTAACAGATGGGAGGGAATCCCCGTGCCGGTGTCTTCCACCTCGATGCGGACGCGCGGTTCGTCGTTGTTGGCATTGGCGGCGCGCAGCCGGAGGACCCCGCCGCCCGCCATGGCGTCGCGGGCGTTCACGCACAGGTTCAGCAGCACCTGGTGCAACTGGGTCGGGTCGGCGTGTACGGGATGGAGTCCGCCGGCCATCTCGAGTTCGACGCGAATCGACTTCGGAAACGTGTCGCCGATGATGCGCACGACTTCCTGGAGGATGCGGCCGACGTCCACTTCCACGCGGCGGCCTTCCATGCCACGGGCGAAGGACAGAATCTGTTGGACCATGTCCGCTCCGCGGCGGGCACTCGCGCCGACGATGTCCATGATCTGGCGGTCGGCGGGATTGGCGAGGCGGGGTTTCAGCAGGTCCACCGACATGATGACCGGCGCGAGGACGTTGTTCAGGTCGTGGGCGATGCCACCGGCGAGCGTCCCGATGCTCTCCATCCGCTGGGCGCGCAGGAACTGCTGTTCAAGCTGCTTGCGGCCGGTGATGTCGGTGTTGATCGAAAGGATCGACCGCGGCTGGCCATTGGGATCGCGCAACAGGGTCCAGCGACCGTCCACGGTGACAGCCTGTCCCGTCCGGGTGAATTGGCCGATCTCGCCGGCCCACTCGCCCCGCTCGAGCACGGTGCGGGTGGCGGCTAGGAACGCGGTCGCATCCTGATAGAGAAGCTCCCGCACCGAGCGTCCGGTGGCCTCCGCCGCAGTCCAGCCGTAGAGCAACTCGGCACCGTGGTTCCAGTAGATTACCTGGTGATCCAAGTCGCGGACGATGATCGCATCGCGGGCCTTCTCGATCAGAGCCGCCTGTTCGGCGAGCTGGGATTCGGCGGTCTTCGCGGCGGTGATGTCGCGGATGGTGCCGACGACCCGCTCCACCCTGCCGGCGGCATCGGCGATCGGCACGGCTTGCTCGCTGAGCCAGCGGACCTCGCCATCCGGCCTCCGGATGCGGAAGTCCACTTGCGTCTGCTCGCCGGCGAGTCGGCGGCGAGCGACATCCTCCATGACGGGCAGGTCTTCCGGCAAGACGTCCTTCAAGCAAGTGCCGGGGTCGGCATAAACCCCGTCAAGGGTACGCCCCCAAATATTTTCGTAAGCCGGGCTGACATAGAGGAGGCGATCTTGGACCGTATCGTAGCTGTAGAAGATTTCGCCGATGTTCTCCGCCATTTCCCGGAAGCGAGTCTCGCTTTCGCGCAACGCTTGCTCGGCCGCGTGACGGGCAGTCACATCGCGACACGTGCCTAACAAGCGCAGCGGTTTGCCAGCGTCGTCCCGGAACGCCTTCCAGCGCAGTTCCACGTGCTTCACATGACCGTCAGCAATCAGTATCCGGTGATCGGTGGCATCGGGACCACGGCCCGCCAGCGAATCCTCGAAGGTCTTCCCAACCCGGCCGCGTTCCTCATCCGGGAGCCGTTGGAGGACACCCTCGAGATCCGGCACAAAGGTCGTCGGATCGGTCTCGAAGATGCGATGCATCTCCTCCGACCACATCAGCGTGCGATTGCTCAGATCGGCCTCCCACCAGCCGATCGCCGCGACCCGCTGGGCTTCCACCAGCCGGGATCGTTCCGCCGCGAGCTGGCTCGCAAGCTCGCGTTGTTCTCTTTCGCTCGCGCCCAGCGATTGGTACCCGGCTTCGATCGTGGCATAGGTGCGACGCACCAGGAACCACAGCAACAGCGAGGTTAGCGCCACGAATGCCAGCCCTTTCGCGACACTCCATTGCATCATCAGTTCCGGCCGCGGCTGCAGCGGCGCCAGCGCGCGATCCGAAAGCACGATCCACAGGGAGGCGAAGACGCCATAGCCCACGACGATCCGCCCCGCGCGATTGCGCACCATCTGGGGAGGGCTGGGGGTTGGTGGCTTCATCTCCCTGACACGGAAGTACCGGCGGTGGCTACGCTTGGCTCATCTCGAAGAAATTCAAACAACTACTCGAAACATGGATTGGGACTTCACGCAAGCGACCATTGTCTCGAGGGGACGAGTTACATTAACTATTTCAGTCATCGCCTTCCGCGATGGCGTGATTACCAAGCCACCGGGCATCGCTCACACTGCCGGCACGATGATGACGATGGAGGTCGCAAAGGAAGCCGCCAGGATCCTGCTGGTGGACGATGAACCGGCGATTTTGGAGATCCTCCGGCAAGCCTTGCTCGCCGAAGGCTTCGAGGTGGAGACCGCGGCCAACGGCAACGAGGCGATCCAGCGGGCAAAGCGGCAGCTCTTCGATCTCGTCCTCACCGATCTGATCATGCCGGAGATGGACGGCATTCAGACGATGCTGGAACTGCGCGCGGTCCACCCCGGGATCCGGATCATCGCCATGTCCGGCGGGATGATGTCCGGAGGGGGGGATTTCCTCCCGCTTGCCCGACAACTCGGGGCCCGGACTGTTCTCAGTAAACCCTTCGAATACCGGGTTTTCATGGAATCCGTGCGGGATGCGCTCGGCATCGCCGCGTGAGCGGGGCGGAGTTCCGTTCGTGACACCCGTGGGGATCCGGCGATGCTGGCGGCGTGACGTTCTTTACGATCTCGGCATTGAAGGAGCAGGCGGGCGAGCAACCCCTCGCCGCGGTGGTGGCCTGCGAACTCCAGTCGCGGAGCCAGCGGCAGACGAAGGCGGGCAAGCCCTACCTGGTCCTCACCTTCGCCGACGCCACCGGCAGCTTCAATCTCAACGCCTGGTCGGATGCTCCACTCTTCGAAGCCGCACAGGGCATGCCCGATGGCACGGTGATTCGCCTCGATTCCGAGTGGACGCAGAATCAATACGGTCTCAACGCTGCCAACATTTCCTGGGAGCGCCTGACCGGCGAGGATCTTGAAGCATTCTACGCCGGCGACGTCATCACGGCGGAAAAGCAACGCCGCGACTGGGAGACCATCACCACGCTCGCCGCTTCGGTGAAGGACCCCCGGCTGCACGCGCTGGCCAAGCATTTCCTCGACGACCTCGGCGCGAAGCTCCGTCGCGCCGCGGCGGCGCGGAAGAACCACCACGCGCGGCGCGGCGGATTGGTCGAACACGTCGCCCAGATGATGCGCACCGCCGACCTCGTCTGCTCCGCCTACCCACAACTCAACCGAGACCTGCTTCTTGTCGGCGTGCTGTTCCACGACTGCGGGAAGTTGTGGGAAAACCAGTATCTGGAAAAGGGCTTCGCTCAGGGCTACTCGCTGCACGGGGAAATGTTAGGTCACATCCCGCTGGGCATCGAACTGGTCAACAAGCTGTGGCGCGACGTGGCGGACAGCCCTGCCGCCAAAGGCTGGTTGGCCTTGGAGCCGGCCACCGAGAACGTGCGCCTCCACCTGCTGCACCTCATCGCCAGCCATCACGGTGAATACCAGTTTGGCTCGCCCACCTTGCCGCGCACCCCGGAAGCGATCGCCCTGCACCACATCGACAACCTCGATGCGAAGCTCGAAATGATGAAGGACGCCTATGCACAAGCCAATGAGCTGGCCGACGGCATTTACGAGAAGCAGTTCCCGCTGCCCGCCAACCTCGTCGCACCGCT
>CBKZPU010000295.1:0-4751 GCA_966696705.1 uncultured Verrucomicrobiaceae bacterium
GCCATCGTGGGGCGCGGCATTTTCCGATGAATTTCCTCCAGCGTCTCACGTCCAACCGCTTGCTAGGACCAGCCGAGTCCGGCGGGGCGGCTTCCGGGATGCCGGGGGAGCTCGCGACGGAAGCGGAGGACGAAGCCCTCGTGGGACGCGCGCAAGCGGGCGACATGAAGGCCTACGATCTGCTGGTTACCCGGCACCGGGGACGAATTTACGCCATGATCCGCAATATGGTCAAAAACGAGACAGATGCCTGGGACCTCTCGCAGGAGGTCTTCATCAAGGCGTGGCAGGCGCTGCCACGCTTCGAGGCCAAGGCGCGCTTCTCGACGTGGCTGTACCGGATCGCCCACAATGCCGTGTACGATTTCACCCGCCGCCGCCGGCCGGAGGGCGGGAATGAGATCAACGACGAAATTTTCGCCCGCGACCGGATCGACCCGGCGGCGGTTGCAACCCCGACGGAATCCCGCAGCCCGGACGACGCGCTGGCCGGCGACGAACTCCGTGGTAAGATCGAAGCGGCCCTCGCCAAGCTTTCTCCTGAGCACCGCGAGGCCGTAATCCTGAAAGACGTGCAAGGTCTCGCGTATAAGGAAATCGCCGACGTCATGGAATGCTCGCTGGGTACCGTGATGAGCCGGCTCTTCTACGCCCGCCAAAAACTCCAATCCCTCCTGAAGGATGAATACGACTCCCGATGAAGAACGGCTCGCCCTCTGGGTGGAGGACGAACTCGACGCGACCTCACGGGCCGCGGTTGACGCTTGGGCCGCCACGCAGCCGGAGTGGATGGAGCGGCGCGGACAGGCACGGCAAATGAAGGCGCTGTTGCGAGGCAGCCTTCCGGCGGCCGAAGATCCGCCCTACGCCGAGTTTTTCAATGCCCGGATCACCCGCGAGATCGAGCGCGAGACCGCGATGACTTCACCCGTGACAGCGGAAACACCGGCCCCGGTCGCACCCATGGTCCGCGCGCCGGGAAAAGCGTGGCGCTGGTTCCTGCCCGCCACCGCGGTGGCAGGCATGGCCCTCTGCTTCTGGGCCGGCACGCGGATTACCCCTCCCACGGTCACCGTGACCGCACCGACGCCGTTGGTTCCTGCGCCGACACCGGTTCTCTACACGCCGGAACAGGGCGTACGGGCCGACTACTTCGCCTCCGAGCCCGCCGGTGCCATGGTCATCGTGCTTGATGGAGTGGCGGCGATCCCGGACAGCTTTGAAGTGCCCGACACCGCCGCCACGGGCGGGGGCCCCGGTGCCACCACCGCCGACATCGATCTGCCGACCCGATGAATCGCCGCGATCTGATAGGCCTCCTTTTGCTGGCAGGTTGCGGCTTGTCCGCGGCACAAACGGACCCCGGCAAGGACGTGATCGGCATGGTCACGGTGACGGTGTATCACGCCACCAATGGCGATGCCGGGGCGGCCGGGCAACGGGCAAAAGCCGCGAGCACGGAAGTCGTCAAGCGACTGGCCGGCGAACAGAAGTTGAAATTCGCCCACTATCGGGAACTCGGAAAAGACACCAAGCCGTTGTTCCGCAGCTACGAGAACTGGGCCCAACCGCTGCCACCCAGCGACGAAATCCTGCTGCGCTTCGAGGCCCAGAGCAAACTTTCCAAAACACAACGGCGGCGCCTCGACATCGAGTTGTGGCTGAGCCGCAAGAAAATCCTCAAGACCGACGCCGCCATGGAGCCGGGCAAGCCACTGCTGGTACTGGGCCCGGAGTGGCGCGGCGGCCGCCTGATTATCGCCGCGGAGCTTGCGCCCGCCCCTTCCAAAGACAAGTAGTCGATCCATGAGAGCCCTGCTGATCTGCTGGCTCGCCGGCTGTCTGCCGCTCGCCGCCGGCGTCCTCAAGTTCGAGGAAACCGCGAAGGAGGTCACGGTCACGAACGATCAACAGACCGCCACGGTCGATTTTCCCTTTAAGAACGACAGCGCCAGCGACGTCGTGATCGAGAAGCACGAATCGGATTGCCCGTGTGCCGCCGTGGGCGTGAAGGATTCGAAGCTCGCTTACAAACCGGGCGAGAGCGGCACCATCCGCATCGTCTTCAATTTGGGCAAGGTTCCCGAGACGGCCGACAAATTCGTGTCGATTTACCTCAAGGGCGATCGGGCGGACCATCCTTCCATCAAGCTCACCACCCACATCATCGTTCCCGTCCTTGTGGAACTCGAGCCAAAGTCCGTGATCTGGGAGGTGGGCGACAAACCGGGGCCGAAGACGGTCACGGTGACCATGAAGGACAGCGAGCCGATCAAGATCCTCTCGATGACCAGCACGGACACCCGATTCAAACAGGAGCTGAAAACCGTCGAGGAGGGCAAGAAGTATGAAGTCGTGATCACTCCCACCTCGATCGAAGAGGTTGGCATGGGCGTGCTCCAGGTGGAAACCGATGCCAAGTCCGACCGCCGCCGGTCCCACCCGATTTACCTGATCGTTCGCAAGCCCCTGCCCCAACCCGGCCAAGCCGCTCCCACGACAAAATGAGAACGATGCCCCCTTCGATCCGCGCCGCGGAGCTTGCGCCCGCCCCCGCCAAGCGCCAATAGTCCCGCCATGAAGCTTCCGCTGCTCTGCTGGCTCGCCGCCTGCCTGCCCCTCGCGGCCGGCACGCTGAAATTCGAACAGACCAAGAAGGAGGTCACGGTCGGCAATGACGACAAGACGGTCACCGTCGATTTCGACTTCAAGAACGAAGGTGCCAGCGATGCCTCGATCGAAAAGTACGACGCTGGCTGCCCCTGTGCCACGGTCGGGGTGAAGGACTCGAAGATGACTTACAAGCCAGGCGAGACCGGCACCGTGCGGATCGTCTTCGACCTGGGGATGGTCCCCGGCACCATGGACAAGGCCGTCGCCATCTATCTCAAGGGCGATCCCATCAATCACCCCTCCGTCACACTCACCAGTCATATCGTCGTTCCCTCCTTGGTGGAGGTTGAGCCGAAGTCGCTGATGTGGGATGTCGGCAGCAAGCTGGAGCCGAAGACGGTCACGGTGACGATGAAGCACAGCGAGCCGATCAAGATCGTCTCGATGTCCGGCGCGGATCCCCGCTTCAAGCAGGAACTCAAGACCATCGAAGAGGGCAAGAAATACGAGGTCGTGATCACCCCGGCATCCACGGAAAAGGTCGGCATGGGCGTGGTTCACTTGGAGACCGATTGCAAGATCGACCGCCATCGCTCCCAGCGGGTGTTCATGGTAGTCCGCCAGCCGCTGGCGAAGCAGGCCGCGGCCGTGAAGACGCCATGAGAACGGCGACCGAACTGGCCTTGGTGCTTGCCTGCGCCTCGCTCGGCGCGCTGGCCACGTGGAAGATCGCGGGCCCGCCATCGCGCGCGGTGGTTTGCGATCCCGCAACGATCGCGCCGGAGGAAATCTGCCTCGCCACCGTCCAGTCCGAATGGCCGGCCGGCTCCTTCCTGTGGATCGATGCCCGGCCTGCGACAGAGTGGAAACTCAACGGCATCCCCGGCTCGATCCCACTGACGATTACCGGCGACACCTCGTTCGACGAGCAGGTGGAGGCCTCGCTTGAGAAGCTGGGGAGCGCCCAACGGGCAGTGGTTTATTGCGGCAGCCCCAGTTGCGGAACCAGCAAGGAAGTGGCGAAGCGCTTGAAGGCGCTCGGCTTCATCCCGGAAGTCCGCGCCCTCCACGGCGGCTGGGATGCTTTGAAGCAGGCCGGGCTGGTCAAGGATTCCAATCCGGCGAATTGATGTCTATCAGCTCGAGATAGGGCATCGTGGGATCTTCCTTGTGATTCCACTGGATAGTGACCGTGGCAGGCACGCGGATGCCCCAGCGGATCGGGTAGTCCGGCTTCTCCACCATCTCGCGGAAGCGCGAGCTGTTCGCGCAGTAGGCACGGGCGGTCTCCTTGCCGAAATTGCTGGAGAGCAGCTTGAGGGTGAACTTGCGGTCGGCGTTCGGAATGCCGTCCTCGTGACAGCCGATCACCGGTTCCAGGATCACATGAAAGCGGGTCGGGTCGTGGGTATTCGGCTGCCGCGTGAAGGCATCCAAGCGGCGGCCGACGAGATCCAGAAAGGCGGGCAGAAACACCTTCGGCGGCTGCTCGCCACGCTGGCGGACCAGCACGGCAAAGTCGGTATTCGGCCGGCCTTCGACAAAGAACGAGACGCGGTAGGGATAGTCAGTGAAGCCCTCGAGCGAGTTCTGTCGCGGCAAGTCCGAAAAGATCTGTGAAACTTCGGCCAAGGGGCCTTTCAATAGCGTCTTCTCCAGATCTTGCGCGCTCGTTTCGGGCTCCACCAAGGCAACTCGGCCGGCGGCATTCTTCCCCTTCAGAAAGGCATCGAGCACATTGTACGCCACGACGGCGGGAGAGGCGCCCTCCATACGGTCCGGCACTGCTGGCGGCGTTTCCTTGGCCGCGGCCGCGCCCGCCTCTCCTGCCGGAGGAGACAGGACCGACGGGACCGCCGCCGTATGTTGCTCGGCTCGCGGGGCGACCACCAGCGGCAATCGCGAATCCCTGAGTCTCCGGCCAGGACCATCGGGATAATAGAAGTAAAGCAGCAGATAAACCACCACTCCGGCAGCGGCGATGAAAGAAGCCGGTATCAGCGAGTGAAACACCCGGCTCGGGCGTGACCCGCGCGAAGTGTAAGTGACCGGTCGCGGGCGCAGCAAGTCATCGGCCGTGCTCCGCTTCGCCGAAATCGGCGCCGCATGACCGCGCTCCGGCAATTGCCGCGGCTCGG
>CBKZPU010000296.1:0-4731 GCA_966696705.1 uncultured Verrucomicrobiaceae bacterium
CCGCCGGCTTCTCCGCGGCCCAATCCGCCGCGTCCCATTCCTCCGGGTTCGGATCCTTTTCCAACAGGAAGCGCAGCGCCTCCTCGAAGAACATCGGTTGGTCGATCATGCCGTGAGTCGCTCGATTCGGTCCGCCAGTTCCTCGCGCCAGGCTTTCGTGAAAGCGCCGGCCACCACGTCATCCGGCGGCAACGCTCCCGGCCAAGGCGGCTGTGTCACGCTACGGACCAGCGCATAGACGGCACGGATACCGGCCTTCCGCCGCAACCTTTCGGTGCCGCCGTCGCGATGCCGCCCCTGCGTCCGGCGGATTACGCTCTCGCCGCCACCGGCCCGCTCAAAGAGCGCATTGCGACCGGGAATGGTGAAGAGCCGCCGCCCCGTGTTCTGCACGTAGGTCTCCACCCGCAGCCCCTTCGCCTCCGGCACCAGCGGAATGGTTAGGAAGCGCACCCGCTTCGCCCGGATCGTCCCGCCGCGCACCTTGTGGGCGTAATGATCGGCGTCGTTGTAGATCAGCGCGCCGGTGCGGTCCGCGATCAGGAAATGCCAGCCCGCCGCCACGTCGGCGCCGAACCGCGAACCACCGCCGCCCGTACCCCGCCAGCCGCCCCGTTGGTCGAACTCGCGATGATACTTCGCCGCCGCCTGTGCCGCGGCACGTCCACCCACTTCGTTCAGCTCCGCCGCCTCCGGCCCGGTGAGCGAGTCGATCACTCGCCGCAGCACCGCGCTCGCCTCGCCCGACACGTTGACCTCGACCTCGATCATCGTTCGTAGCGGCTCACGCTCCCCGCCAGCATCGCGCTGCCGATGGCATTCTCGAAGGCTTCCTCCAGCGCCTGCTTGTCCAGCACGTCGAAGAGTTCTGGCAGCTCGCGGCGGGCTTTTTCTAGGGCCGCCAAAAAGTCCTCGTCGGTCACCTGCTTCGCCATCGCCAGCGCCGCCAGCCGCTCGAAGAACGGCCGCACCGGCGACAGCCAATCGCGCGACACGCCCGTCAGTCCTTCCAGAACCGAAGCGGAAAGCCGGTCCACCGTCACCGGCTCAATACCAGCGTCCGCCGCCTCAACCTTCTCCACAGGCTTGCCCTTCCCCTTCACGGGCGCTTCCTTGCCATCCGCCGGCGTCTCGGCGCTGACAGGCTCGAAGACCTCTTCCCCATCTGTCGGCAATGGCACGCCATGCCGCTCATAGAGCCAGGCCTTGCCCACCGGCATCCCCAGTTCCTTCACCAGGATCCGGTCGCGCTCCGCCAGCGCCTTCTCGTCCTTCGCCTTCTCGAAGACCGCCCAAATCCCCGGCACGTCCGTCCGGTCCCGCCCGTGGTTCAACGTCACCAGCGACGGCGCAAGCTGGTAGCTCAGCACCTCACCCACGAAGTCGCACACGCCCTCGATCACGTCCTGACGCACCGTGGCATGCACTTCTCCGAGCGCTCGGCTGCCCGCGTCCCCTTCGCTCGAGGTGAGCGTCTGCCCCAGGATGAAGATGTCGCACTGCTCGTCGGCCATCTCGATCAGCACCTTCTGCGGGAGCTGCTCCGCCGACCGCCGCGCCTCCACGAAGTTCAGCTTCGTCCCCACCGGAAAGGCTCCCCACCCCGCGGACCCGATGCTTTCCAGCATCCGGCAGATCTTCGGCTTGTCCGCCTCGTTCGCATACTCCGCCCAACGGAACGGGACCCCGCAAAGCTGCGCGAACTGCAGCAGCCACTTCAGCCCGTACACCGCCGCCAGCCAATAGCCCGCCAGCGCCCGCAACGGAGCCGCCACCGCCGCATGCCCTGGGTGCCCGCCATTCACCGCGAGCAGGAACCGATGCTCCGGGAAATCCTCGAACTGGTTCACCGCGCCCATCCCGCCCGTTCTGTCCAGCATCAGCCGGTCCTCCCCCGACTCGTAGGGGTAGCCGTAGAACCGCGGCGGCACCACCTTTGTCGATCCCGGCCGCCACAGCGCCCCCTCCCGCTCCCATCGGACCTCCAGCACCTGATGCCCGAGGAAATACCCCATGGCTAGCTCCTCCACGGTTCCCTCGAAGCCCTTCGTCGCCCGCGGCGCGTCCGGCCGCATCGACCAAATCGCCCCCTCGACATCCTTCGCCAGCGCCTCCGCCGCCGCATTCGGCTCGCCGCCGCGCGGGGCCCACGCCTTCACCTGCCACGGAGCCTTCCGCACCGCCCGCTTCACCTCCCCCAGCGCCTTCTGAAGCCGGGGCCAAGTGTCGATCATCGCTTGGAAAAGAAGCTGTTGCCGCCGCAAGTCACCCGTCAGCGCCCCCGCCAACGTCGCTCGCACGTCTCCCGGCAGTTGCTCCCGCTCGATCAGCTCCAGCAGCCGGTCCTGCGCTTTTGGCACGATGATCGAATCCGCGCCACCGGACAGCCCTTCAAACGACCCGGCATCGGCAGCCTCGATCCGCAACGCATCACGCCGCGCCGGCAATCCGGCACCCACAGGGGCAAAGGTGTTTCCCATGCCCGCCAGCGTGCCGCCGGATCACGCGCCTGTCGGGCCGCCGGACTGGTCCCGGTGGGATTTCTTATCCAACCGAAGGTCTGCACCTGATATCTAACACGCGAGGACCTGGAGAACGTCAGTCAGCCCGATCCTTATTCACTGTAATTTCATCTAACATTCTTTGACTTCGAGTGGCTCAGTCTCAAAACACCCGCTCGAAGATGAAGCCTACCCTCCTGCCTCTCGTTCTCGCAGGCGCCATTCCGGCCATTATCTGGGGACAAACCCTGGACGGCCAAGAAGCGACCGATCCTTCCACCGAAACCACCACCGAAGCACGGATCATCGGCGAGATCCCGGACGGGACGCCGTCTGAGCCCGCCCCTCCACCCGCGAAGCTCGTGGTCGCGCCCGAGGAGGTGCTGGAATCAAAAACGGTTGAAGTTGGTGAGCGGCGGATCACTAACGAAAAGATCGCGCCACTTGAACTTCCTCCGGTTCCCGAACCGGCACCGCCGCCGGATCCGCTCGCGCCCGAGGTCCAGCAGCAGATCCAGCAACTGAGTGCGAAGTATCGCGAAACGACGTTTGTATTCATCGGCGCTACGATCTTCCATTCGGCCGATCTTCCCGGACCAAGAACACTCGTCCGGGTCTGGGACCAGGAAAGCAAGACTTCCTATTCCTGCTGGTCCTCCGCGAACTGGAACTGGCTCGGGGGAATCGGAAGCTTCCAGGGCGAAGACGGCCAGCAATACGCCTTCGTCATGAGTCACAGCAACATGGACATTGACCGCTGGTCGGAGTTCATGGAGGAACGAGGAAAAGAGTATGTCGCCCCACCGTGCCGGAATTGCCGGCCGTCGAATTTATCATCGATGCATATAATATAGGAGTTCAATGATTTCTAACCGCAGACATTTCGAAATTGCCTTTCTCGAAATACCCCAACCAATCTCAGATGTGTGGCGGGCCTTGGCCGGGTTTCTTGCGGAGAATAAATCTCTTCCGAAGAAATTTTATTTGAGTCAAATTACAGGTCATCCTAAGCATCTGAAATCCGAAAGTGATTTGGCGCTGCCCCCGGACGAGGTTCTCGCGTTGATCGAGGAGAGAAGCCTCGATGGGTTTGCGGTGAACACCGGCTATACGGCGAAGAGCGTTTCCTACCAACTCGCCCACGCCAAGGAAGACGGAAAACAGACTTTGCTTTCCTGTTACATCGAAGCGAATGCCGCCGCACCCGAGGATTGGGGACCACTGATCGAAGGATTGCTGACGATGTGGCCTGGCATCGGCGCATGGCAATGGGACCATCTGTATCGCTCTTGGCAGTGGTCTGCTGTGGAGCGAAGATACGGAAAATTTTTCGGACCCCTTCCTCCTTTCAAAAGGATCATACAGAAGAGTCCCTGTTCGTTGGAACCAGACCGGGAGCAGTTCGACATCTCCTTGAATCCCGGACGCCCGAAGGAATTGCTCATCAATGTCCGCTTCTATCCAACCAGTGAAATGTGGCTCGGCCCGGATTTCTGGCAATTCGCGAAGTGTTCGAAGGAGGAAGTGCTTGCGGCGGACTTCTTCCTTGAAGTCCGCGACACGCCTCATTTCCTCTACCTGAAAAGCTGGCCGGAGCCTTTCACCCGACCCGACGGCGAGCAGGGCCGGATCCAGCAAAAGCTCTGGTGGTTGCTTTTTCACGAGGACTGCGAATGGCCGCCCGGCTCGGGCGGGATCTCCGATAAACCGATGTATGGGCCGCCTGAACTGATGCCTCGCGATGAATTCGCCTGATGGAGCACCGGGATTAGCGTCCAATGGGTTTTCCCAATCGCAGACATATTGAAGTCGCCTTTCTGAGATTCCCGTGTGATTCATCGCTCCCTCCACAGGCACTCCCGGTGTCCGCAGCCCTTCACTAGCCGGGCCACGTCCGCCTTCAGGTGCTCGATGATCTTGTCCTGAGCAGCCAGCCGGGCGTTGAGCGAGTGCCAAATGATGCCGGCTAAGGTGGCGATGACACCGGCAAGCCCGCCGATCACCGCGAGAATCCAGGAGACAGGCAGCTCGATCATGGCCGGATGGGCGTGAGGATCTCCCCAATGGCCTTGCAAGCGTCGCGCCGAAGCCCGACATCAAGCATCTTCGCCCGGTCACCGGCGTGGTCGATAAAGCCGAGTTCAATCAGGAAGCACGGCTGGAAGCTCATGACGGCCAGCTTTCCATGCTGGCTTTGATCCTCCGTCTTCGCTCCGCGGGACTTCGTGCC
>CBKZPU010000297.1:0-4698 GCA_966696705.1 uncultured Verrucomicrobiaceae bacterium
TCGCGTCCATTCGCGTCCATTCGCGTCCATTCGCGTCCATTCGCGTCCATTCGCGTCCATTCGCGGTTCTCTGCCTTTCCTTGCCATCGGCCACGTTGGCGGAGTCGAAGGCACCCGGTGCTTCCCCGCAGCAGGGCTGCTGGCTTTGAGCGGCAGCAGGCTGCCGCAGTCCGGGTCTCCGACCACTCGGGCGGCGTCGAAGGTGAGGCTGGCGACGAAGCTCTGCTTCTAACCGGATTCGCGTACATTCGCGTCCATTTGCGGTTCTCTGGCTTCCTCGCTATCGGCCATGTTGGCGGAGTCGAGGGCACTCTGTCCTCTTTGAGCGGCAGCAGGCTGCCGCAGTCCGGGTCTCCGACGGCTGGGGCGGCACCGAACTTGCCTTTTTGCGCGACTTCCGGTGCACTGCGCCTCATCGGAAGTCTTGCAACGATGAACGTGGAATTCGAGTGCCCGGGGTGCCAGCAATCCTTATCGGCGGATGTGCCCGCCACTGGCGTGGATGTCACCTGCCCTGCCTGCGGCACCGCATTCCATGTCGATGCCCCGGCGGCGGCCTTGCCCACCGTGAAAGCCCGGGTCGCCACGGCGCCCGTGACCATGGCATCGCCGCCGGTGAATCGCCCCGTCACGCGCCCGCCGGTTGGAGCGCCGCCCCGTGGCAGGCATCAGCCCGCGGCGGCGAGTTCCGGCGGAGGAAAGGAGATCGCCATCATCGTGGGATTGGGCCTGCTCCTCGCCGGTGGTGGCATCGGGATTTGGATGGCAGCGTCCAAGGCGGAGGAGGAAAAGAAGGCGGTCGCGGCGGCGCCCTCGATACAAGAACAGGCCCGCCAGAAGATGGCCGAGCTGGCCCTGAAGGATGCCGAGCGCCGCGAGCGCGAGGCCGCGGAGCGCGAGAAGATGATCGAAAAGACCCGCGCCGAAATCGCCAAGCGCGAGAAGGAAGACGCGGCACGCCTGGAACGCGAGCGCGACGCGAAGCTCACCGAGATCGCCCGGGAGTATTTCAACGGTGACAAGGTCGCCGCCGCCGAATTCTTGAAAGAAGCCGAGGCCGTCAATGACGAGATCAACAAGCTCTTCGCCGACGATGTCCAGGGCAACGAGCCGCGGACGCAGGCCGAATTCTATCAGACGTGGAACCGGCTGTTCGAGCGCCGCATCAAGTCCAACCCCGTCATCGCCAAGGCCCGCGCCGGTGCCATGGAAGATTTCCTGAGCGAGTCGCCCGGCCAGGCATTCACCAAGAACGCCGAGCTATTGGAGAACTACGGCAGCTTCGGCTCCGGCTTCTTCATTTCCCCCGATGGCTGGCTGGTCACCAACCGCCACGTCGTCCGCAATGCCGAGAAGGTGGATCTCCGCACCAGCGGCGGAGAGATCGTGCCGGCCAAGGTCGTCGCACGCGATCCGAAGAACGACCTCGCGCTGCTCAAGGCGGACGTGAAGTCGCCGGCATGGCTGCCCGTTTCCGAAGGATCCAAGGAACTGGAACTTGGCAACACCGTCTTCACCATCGGCTTCCCGAATCCGGTCATGCAGGGCTTGGAGCCGAAATACACCGACGGCCGCATCAGTAGTCGCGCCGGCATGATGGACGACGAAGCCTTCTATCAAATCTCCGTGCCGGTTCAGCCCGGCAATTCCGGCGGTCCACTCATCGACGTGGAAAGCGGCTGGGCCGTGGGCGTGATCACGCTGCGGCTGGATCGCACGGCCGACGGACGCGCCGCCGACAATGTCAGCTACGCGCTGAAAGGAGCCGTCCTCCACAAGTTCGTCGCGGGCACGCCGGAAGCAGTCCAAGCAGTGAAAGCATCCGCCGCCGCCAAGACCGAGGGAGCCACGGCCATCATCGCCCGGGCCAAGGGTGCTTCCGCCACCGTCCTCGTCCCGAATTGACCGGCGGCCCCAGCACGCCAGCTTTCCCGCATGAGCAGCCAAGACGGCCCCATCGTCCTCGTCACCGGAGCGTCCAGTGGCATCGGCCGCGCATTGTGCGAAATCTTGCTCGATCGCGGCGCCTCGGTGCTCGGCGTGACCCGGCGGCCGAATGCCCTGCCCTCCGGCGTCGCGCCAATCCAGGCCGACCTGACGAAACGCGAGGAGGTCCTCGACATCTTCAACCACCTCGGCCGCATCAACGCGCTGGTGAACTGCGCCGGCGTCGCCTACCTCGCCCGCATCACCGACGGCAATCCCGCCGACTGGGAGGAAATGTGGCGGGTCAACGTGATGGCGCTCGCGCTTTGCTGCCAGCTCTCGCTCCGCCACTTCCCGAAGCAGGGCGGGCGCATCGTCAATGTCTCCTCGATGAGCGGTCACCGCGTGCCCCCGACCGGTGGCTTCTATGCGCCGACGAAATTCGCCGTGCGCGCCGTGACCGATGCCTTGCGCAACGAGCTCAAGGCGATCGGCTCGCCGGTGCAGGTCGCCTGTGTGTCGCCCGGCTTTGTCGATACGCCCTTGCTCGACCAATACTTCCGCGGCCGCGAAGACGTGCTGCGCAAGACCCGCGAAAGCATGACGATGCTCAGGCCGGAGGACGTCGCCCTCTCCATCCTCTCCATCCTCGAAGCGCCCACCCACGTCGAGATCGGCGACATCCTGATGCGCAGCAGCGACCAACAGGCCTGACCACTTCCCACGTCCCCTCCCCATGGACCTCCGGATCATCGAGACCCGCGACGGATTCCACGCGCTTCGCGACGCGTGGAACCGGCTCGTCGATCGCATGGATGGCAGCGAGGCCTTCTTCTGTTGGGAATGGGCCGCCGCGCGCCTGGAGCACGGGCTTTCGGAAAGCGACGAGCTGTTCATCCTCGTCGCGGAAAAGGACGGCGAGCTGTTAGCCATCGCGCCGCTGTGCATCCAGCGGGCGGGCATCGGGCCGGCCAAGGGCCGGGTTGTTAGAACGATCACCGGCGACCAGGCCGACTACGGCAGCTTCTATCTGGATCCCGGCCAGAACCATCGCCTCTTGCTGGCCGCGCTGGTCGGCGCGCTGCACGACCACCGCCACCGCTGGGACGTGCTTCATTTGTTCAACTTCAGCTCGCGCAATCCACAGACCTTCCTGCTGGCGGATCTCGTGGAGAGCGAGTTCGGCATGAAGTGCCACTTCGGCGAGCGCATGCTCACGCCGTATTTTTCCTACGGCACCCACAACGACGCCAAGAGCGCCCGCTCGCAGCGAAAGAATATCGAGCGCCGGGAGCGCGGCCTGCATCGCGACCACCAGGTCGAGATCGTGATCGGCGGTGCTTTCAGCGAGGAATTCTGGAAACGCTTCATCGAGCTCCACCTGGCGAAATGGCCGGAGAGCAATTTCCGCGATCCCGCCCACACCGCCTTCCTGCGCGACGCGATCACGCGGCTCGAACCGCTTGGCAAGGTGGAGGTCTCCTGGCTGAAGATCGACGGCGAACTCGCCGCCATGCACCTCGGCTTCAAGACGGACCAAAAGATCGGCTACTACATCCCCGTGACGGACCAGCGGTTCCATCAGAAGGGCGTCGGCGGCATCCTCTTGAAAAACGTCATCGAGCACTACGCCGGGCAGAAACGGGAGTTCGATTTCCTGCGTGGCAACGAGGCCTACAAGTTCGACTGGACCGACAGCGTGGCCGCCAATCACCACCTGCTGATCGAGCGGGGCAACGCCAAGTCACGGGCCGTCTCCGCCTTCCTCCGCGCCAAGGACCGGCTGCGCGGCATGGCAGGCCTGCGCAAGCTCGTCCGGGCGGCCAGCGGGCGGTAGATCGCGTGACTGCGGCGGCCCGTCCGCGCATGGATGCCCAGCGCCAACGGCGCGTCCCATACCAGCCTGGGCCGCAGGCCCAGGTGGCGGTCCCAACCCATGCCGTTGGCCCCGATGCCGCGCCGCCGCCCGACGGAAGAGGATTCGCCTTTCCCCCGCCCCGCGCCGCCGCCAAGCTCGCCGCCACCACACGATGCCCGGAGCACCCGTCAACATCATCTGCATGAAGTGGGGGACGCGTTACCCGTCCCGCTACGTCAATATCCTCTACCGCTCGATCGGCCGCCACCTCAAGCGGCCCTTCCGCTTCGTCTGCCTCACCGACAACACCGACGGCCTCGTCGAGGGCATCGAGACCCATCCTTTCCCGGAAAACCCCGGCGTCACCCAGGCCCGCTGGCCGAATGTCTTCCTCAAGCTGGTGATGACCCGCGACGGCTTCGCCAACCTCGAAGGCCCCACCCTCTTCCTCGATCTCGACCTCGTCATCCTCGACGACATCGATTGCTTCTTCGACTACCACCCGGGGAAAAACTGTATCATCCACAACTGGATCGAGCGGCGGAAACAAATCCTCCGCAAACGCCCGGACATCGGCAACTCATCGATCTTCCGCTTCGAGGCCGGCAAGTCGCAGTACATCTACGATACCTTCCTCCGCGAGATGGACCGCGCGCAGGACCGCTCGATCTTCCAGACCGAGCAAGCCTTCCTCACCTATGCGATGAAGGAGCGGTACTGGTGGCCGGAGGAATGGGTGCGCAGCTTCAAATACAACGTTCGCCCGCCGTTTCCGCTCAATCTCTTCGTCCCCCCGAAGAAGCCGAAGGGTGCCAAGTTCCTCATCTTCCACGGCAAGCCCGACCCGCCCGACGCCGTCCACGGCGTGACCTCCGGCAAGATCCACCACCGCGTGCTGCCGGCCCCGTGGGTGG
>CBKZPU010000298.1:0-4664 GCA_966696705.1 uncultured Verrucomicrobiaceae bacterium
CGGACCGGATCGTCCAGTTCCTGTTCTTCGTCATTCCGGGGATCGTCATCATCGGGGTGATCATGATGCTGGTTGGGGCCGCCATGAGTTAAAGGGAGGGGGGAGCACGACGGACGAAGTTTTCCCGGTTCCGAACTTGAAGCGCGGGGATGGTGTAATACGGTAATACCAATGACAACCTTGAGCTTCAAAGTGAGTGAGGACGAGGCTTGAGAAATCCGTCGCCCATCTTGCCCGCCGTGCCCTTGCCGCCGGATTGCTCCCGCAATACCGCACGCTGGATGCAAACACCCCGTCGATCCGCATCGCGGACTCGCTCGGGTTCCAGCGTTATGCCACCGCGATGGCCGTGAGGCTCGCGCGGGCATCTTGAGTCAGTTGACAGGCTCCTCGAAAACGGTCCCCTCTGGCAGCTTTTCATTTCGTTCCTTGAGCAGCTCAGCCGCGGCAGATCTGACTTCGTAGCACCGGATAACTTTCTCACCGGAAGTCGAATAGCAAGCTGCGGGATGTGCGAGATAGCTTCTGAGCAAGGGGGTGTCGGCGGGATCTTGCCAAGTCGCCAAAGCGTAGAGCGCTCTGCGGAGGCAGTAAGGCTCGCGGTTGCGGGCATCGTAAGCTCGATGTCCGGTGTAATCCGATTCACCGGGATTCGGGGGAGGCAGGCCGATCAAACGTTTGGCCTCCGCTTCTTTTTCAAGGAAACGTCTCAGCGGTGCCCGGAGTTCGGCAGGCAACGATTTTCCTGCTGCTTCCTTAATAAGGCCAGCCCTTAACGCGACCATGTCCGCAGCTTCGAGCGGCGAGGTATCCAACAGTCGAAGCGCGATCGGCAACTCCCAATCGGCGAAGTCGCTGCGATAATCGATCGAAGCGCTCCAAAGCCCCCGGAGGTTTGATCCAAGCGAGTCTCGGTGATTCGCGAGCCATCTGCCAACCTCCTGTTGCTTGCCTCGCTGCTTCAGAGCCCCCACGGCGGCGAACCGGGCGCTATTGACGTTGTGTTCCAAGACGGACCACCAGCGATCGTCGGGAAGATGCTCCGGGCTGATCCAGTTGGCTTGGAGAAAGGTTCCTGCTGCTTCCCGTTCATCCGCAGCGGGGGAGTCGAGGCTGGCGACTGCTTCCTGAACCAGCGTTGCAACGAGCTTCTGGTCGACGCCCCAAGGATTTCCCGATTTCCGGATGATCTCCCACTGCTCCCAGCGCTCTGGGTTCACGTAGCTCTCGAGCATGGAACAGCGAAATCCGTTCAGGTAACGCCAGACCACCGGCCGGCAATTTTCGGGGGATCCGAACTCGGTGTCCTTGCCGGACGTCGTGGTCACCGCGGCAAAGCAGCGGTCAAACAGTGAGGCGGCATCCAAGTAATGATCCCATGGCTGTTTCGACAAGCGGTCAGCGGCGGCCCGGCACTTCTCCATATCCTCGCCGGAAACCGTGTTGGCTTTCCAACGGATAAGCGCCGTCCTGGTGAGAAGCGATTCGTCGTAGCATCGGTCGAGCTCTGCTGCTGCGATCCATTCCTCGGGGAATCGGGCGACGCTTCCGTGCGCACCGTCTTTTGGATCGCTCCATCCGCCGCCATCCAATCCACGCTGGATTCCCCAACCCGCTTTGCCTCCTGGCATATTTGCTTCTTCGAATCGCTTGGAACTGAAGCGACCCTGAAACGGGGCTGAAATAATAGGTCGCAATCCAGAAATCGCGACGCAATAGCGCAGTTCCCCGGTCATGTCTCCGATGGCTGGGTCGGTGGCGGTGAAAACCATTCCGTGACGTGGTTTCAAGGCGCTAGGGAAGTGCATGCCCGTTCCACAGCCTGGAATGAAGCTCTCACACGCACGCCACCGGCCGCCCTCCTTTACCTCCAAAAAGCAGTCGAGTCGGAAGGCGATGGCACCTGGCAGCGGCTGGTCTGTGGCATTCAAAAGATAGACTGCAATTTTCCCGCTGCCGCGATCCTTTGGATCGGGAAGAAGCGAAACCTCTCCTGCTTTTACTACCAGCTCCTTCGACAATTCCTCGATTGGAAAAACCGAGACCGTGTCGGCGAAGCCGTACTGGCTAATGGTTTGGCGATTTTTCAGGGCCTCTCGTCCGAGGGCTTCGATGGCTTTCTTGTGCTGTTCCTCCGGAGAGTCTTCACCGTCCGCGCTGGAAGGCATCGCCAAAACGAGGGCACCGGCGATGCATACCGGGCGGAAACAGAAGGCTCCGATTCGGGCCGTCGATCTCATTTCAACACGCTATGCTGAACGAAAGGCCAAGGCGGAGAAAAAACTTGGGCGGATTTCACCCTGAATTTCCCCCTTGTCCCGCGGGAGTTCTTCCGAAAACTCCGCGCCGCGATGCCGACTGACTCGATTCTCTACGCGACCCGCCAGTATCTCGGGATCGCCCCGACCGTGTCCGTGACCTTGACCCCGATCAAAAAGGGCGCGTCGGGCCGGACCATCGTGCGGGTTGCCACGCCGGGGCGGGACCCGTTCATTGGAATCCATTGGACCGACGAGCGCCCGGATAGCGACAATTTCCTGCCGGTGGCGAAGTTCCTGAAGGCCACCAAGATCAACGTCCCGGAGATTTTCTACGAGATCCCGCACCGCCGGGTGGCGCTGGTGGAGGATCTCGGCGACACCGACCTGCTGTCGCTGAAAGGCCGGCCCTTCGCCGAGCGCGAGCCCTACTACCGCTCGGCGCTCCAGCAGATCGACAAGCTCTTCTACTCGAAGGGCCCGAAGGATTTCGAGCTGATGCCGCCCTTCGATGAGTCGCTCTACCGCTGGGAGCAGGAGTATTTCTTCGATCACCTCGTGGAGGACCTGCTCGGCATGGACGCGTCCGACTTGCGGGAAAACGAGGTCTTCACCGACCTCGCCAAGCGCCTCGGCAGCTCGGCGAAGCACCTGGTGCACCGCGATTTCCAGTCGCAGAACCTGCTCCTCAAGGACGGCAAGGCGTGGTGGATCGATTTCCAAGGCATGCGCCGCGGCCGCCAGGAGTATGACCTCGCGTCGCTGATCTTCGACCCCTACATGGACCACTCCGAGGACGACCGGGAGGCGATCCTGTCGATCTGGGAGGACATTTCCGAGGACCGGCCGGAGACGACCATCTTCCACCAATGCGCGGCGCAGCGGCTGATGCAGGCGCTCGGGGCCTATGGAAATATCGCCAAAAACCGCGGCGATGAGTGGTATCTCCAGTTCGTCGCGCCGGCCGCCCGAATGCTGGCGGCGGTGACCGCGGGGACGCCGCTCGAAAAACCCCTCGCGCCGGTGCTGGCGAAGGCGACAGAGTTCGCGCCGTGAAAACTCCGTCCCGCCGGACCTTCACCAACGCCGCGATCTTGCTCGGCGTGGGTCTGTTCGCGCTTGGCGGGGCGTCTCTGATCCCGCCACTGCAGACGCTGGAGCGGTGGATCGTGAAGCAGGTGGCGTTGGCGATTGATCCGGTCGAAACCATCCTCGATGGCCAGGGCAGCCAGGAAAACCCATGGACGCGCCGCAATGCGGTGCCGCCGGTGGTCCCGCCACCGCCACGATTGCTGACCATCGATGAAGATCCCGGGCACTGGTTCAGCGCCTCGCCGCTCGCACCGGTCGATCACGCTCTCATTTTCAAGCGGCTCGCCGATCTCGGTCACAAGACGCTCGGCGTGGGACACCTGATGGCGTGGGACGAACCGGAGCCGCTGGCGATGGAGGCCCTGCGCAAGCAGCTCGACCTCTACGATGCGGCGGTGCTCGCGCTGCCCTTGGCCCGCGGTGCCGCGCCGGAGCCGGTGGCCGCGCCCTTCCTGCGCTGGTCGATCGAGGCGAAGGACGGGAAGGGAAAAGTCTCGGCGCTGCCGCAAGTGAATCGCGTTTCGATCCCGAATGCCGAGCTCGGCGGGCAGAAGACCTTGGCCGGATTCTCGCTGTTGGAGAACGAGAAAGATCCCGGCGACGGCAAGCAGGCCTTGCTTGCCCAGTGGGGCGACCGCGTGATCTTCGCCTTCCCGCTGGCGGTGGAAATCGCCGCACAGGGACTGAAGCCGGAAGATGTCTTGGTTCATGTGGGCCGGGAAATCCGCCTTGGAGTGGATGGCCCGGTGATCCCGATCGATGGCTTCGGCCGCGGGCCGGTCGCACCGAACGTCCAGCCCATCGAGGCCCCGGCGATGCGGCTGATTTCCGAGAAGAACTCGCTGCCGCCGATGGAGCAGCCGCTGGTGACGCGCGACGTCCGGACGGACTTGCCGCCCGCCGAGAAGGCGTGGTCGGACCGGCTCGCCGCGAGCGTGCAGGCCTTGCGCCAGGCGCAGCGGTTCCAGCGAGCGGTGACGCTGCCGCGCCCGGACACGCTGATGGAGCTGGCGCTGATGTTGGGCATGGTGTTCTTCGGCACGTGGACGACCTGCCAGAAGCATGTGGCGTGGCGGGTCATCGCCGCACTTATGCTGGCGGGGATTGGGGCGCAGTTGCTCTATCTGTTCGCCTCGCGCCAGAACCTGTGGCTGCCGCCGCTGGCGATCCTGTCGCCGGGAATCACGGCATTCGGGCTGGCCTTCATGAAGCGGAGCCAAGCCGTCGACGTGATTGCTGAAGCACCGGCCCCTGCTCCGGTGGTGGAAGCTCCCGCGCCGATCCCCGTCGTCGTTCCCGCGCCAACTTTCGCTC
>CBKZPU010000299.1:0-4639 GCA_966696705.1 uncultured Verrucomicrobiaceae bacterium
GACTCCGGATCGAGCCCGTCGAGTTCGTCCAACTTTTGCAAGTGATCCGGAGTCACTCGATAGAGGTCTCCTGTCACCCGGGGGGAGTAGTCGTCCCCGCTGACCAACCCGGGACCTTCTGGCAACCGGTAGAGGATGCCGGGAACGGTACCCTTGGCCACATACACTGCACCGGCCATGCGAAAGGACTCCGGCCCGCCACGACGCAACGGACCATAGACGAAAACGAGTTGGCTGGAGTCATCCGACACCCGGCCAATCTAGGCATCCCTCCGGTAGGGTCCACGTCGGACATCACGAGCGGCGGAGGACTGCTCATGTAGCGGCGGTCTATGACCGTCGGAAGCTGGCGGCAAAAGCCGCATCGCGAGATCCGAATCGAATCCCGATGGATGCGGCCAATGCCGCTGAAGTGCGACGGTCACAGACCGCCGCTACACCCGATACCCCACCTCATCATCGAGGTAGAGCTTCAGCGCATCCAGCCCTTCTTCCAATTCGGCGGAAATCGGGATGACCTTCACCTTCGGGAAACGCTTCTCCAAGAGTTCCAAATTCTCCGCCGCGCCCTCCATGTCCATCTTGTTGGCAACGATGATCCACGGGAAGCGGGCGAGTTCTTCATCATATTCGCTGATCTCCTTGCGCAGGATCTGGATGTCGGAGATCGGGTCGCGGCCTTCGCTGCCGGCGATGTCCACCACGAACAGCAGCACCCGGCAGCGGGTGATGTGGCGGAGGAACTCGTGGCCGAGGCCGCGATTCTCGTGCGCCCCCTCGATCAGCCCGGGAATGTCCGCCACGGTACAGCGGCGGAAACCACCGAACTCGACCACGCCGACCGACGGCTGGAGCGTGGTGAAGGGATATGCCGCGACCTTCGGCTGGGCGTGGGAAAGCTTGCCGAGCAGCGTCGATTTCCCGGCGTTGGGGAAGCCGACCAAGCCGGCATCGGCGATGCGGCGGAGTTCCAAGTAGAAAACGCCCGACTCGCCCTCTTCGCCGGGCGTCGATTCGGTCGGCGTGCGGTGGGTCGGCGTGGCGAAGTTCGAGTTGCCGAGGCCGCCCTTGCCGCCCTTGCAGAGGACGAATTTCTGGCCGTATTCGGTCAGGTCGGCGATGGGCTCGAGATCGATGCCCTCGTCGCCGCGCTCCATCTCGACCGCCTCCTGGACGGTAGTGGCGTTGCTCTTATAGACCACGGTGCCCGGCGGCACCTTCGCAATGACGGTATCTCCCCCCTTGCCGGTCTTGCGCACCCCACCGCCGTTGACGCCCTTTTTGGCGATCAGCTTGGGATCGTAGTGGAACTGCCGGAGATTGTCGGTGGACGGATCCACGATCAGGACCACGTCGCCGCCCTTCCCGCCATCGCCGCCATCCGGGCCGCCGCGGGGCACGAATTTTTCCCGGCGGAACGAAACGGCTCCGTTCCCGCCGTCGCCGGCCTTGGCGTAGATGCGGATGTGGTCGATGAACATGGCAAGATGAAATCGCGGGGACGGGTCAATGCGCCAGCTTACACCCTCGCGTCCAGCCATTTCCCGCGAAAATGGACCCGGGCGAAGACCAGCGCCTGGGTGACGAGATCGAGCGAAAAGATCACCCACACCGCCCGCAGGTCGAACCACGGCTGTGTGTGGAGCAGCGAAAGCATGCCGATGCGGTAGAAGATCATGCTGCCGAAGGACCAGCGCATCACCGTGGTGGTGGCCCCGGCCCCACGCATCGAGGTTTTCAGGACAATGCAGGTCGCAAAGAACGGCTGGGCGGCGGCACAGATCAGCACCAGCGGCGAGGCGAGGTGCCGGTGAAGTTCGCTCTTCGGAGCCATCAGGTCGATCAGCCCGTCGCGTCCGAAGATGAACAGGATACCGACGGCTCCCATCATGACCGCGGCAATTTTCCAACAGAGCCGCACGGCGCGAACGGCCATCTCCTTCGAGCCCGCACCGAGATACTGGCCGGCAAGCGCCGCGCCGGCAGTGCCGATCGCCCAACCGGGCAGGAAGCTCATCGACTCCACGCCAATCGCCAGGATGTGCGCGCCGAGATTTCCCACGCCCGGCAGCGTGGCGATGACGTGGATGCCGTAGGCGTGGATCGCCCACATGCAGCCAATCTCCAGCGACTGCGGCGCACCGACGCGGAGGATCCGGACCAGCGTTTCGCGATGCGGCGTCAGGCCGGCGAGGCTCCAGGAAAGCAGGCCGCTTTTCCCCGCGAGTACCAACGACACGACGACGAGGCCGCAGATCCAGCCGGTGACGGTGCCCCAGGCAATGCCGGACACACCGCGGCCCTGCTCCAGGGCGAGCCACCAGCTCACGGCCATGTTGACGCCATTCACCACGAGCATGGCGATGAACGGCGTGCGGGTGTCCCCCGCGCCGCGCAGCGCGGCATTGATCGCGAACATCGCACCACTGACCGGACCGGACAGGGCGAGGACCCGCAGGAAGTCTTCGGCGTGCTTCGCCGCCTCCGGCGTGAGGCCGACGCCTTCGATGAGCGGCGGGATTCCGAAATGCAACGCGAGCAGCGAAAGCACGCCGGCGGCGATGCCGAGCCACAAGCCTTGGCCGAGGCCGCGCAGGGCGAGATTGCGGTCGCCCGCGCCGGTGGCCCGGGACACGAGGGCCATCACGCCGGTGGCCACCGCGCCTTGGAGGATATTGAAAAACCACCCGACGTAGCCGCCGAGGCCCATCGCATCGAGGATCGCCACCTGCTCGGGTCCCTCGGCGATGCGACCGGAAATCAGCCGGTCGGTGAAGCCAACGCAAAAGGCGAGGACGTTTTCGAGCAAGGGCCAGACCGCCAGGACCGCGACCTGGCGCGGCAAGGACAGGCCTCCGAGCCTCCCCGCCAGCCTGACCTCCGGCACCGCGCGCTCGGCGGCTTCGACACTGGCACCGGGTTTCGACATGGCAGCCGGGAAGCCGTAGCGATGGCATCCCCGGCTGGCAACCGGCATTCATATTCTTGGCCGGATTCTACGCCCCGGCCGCTATTTCCGGTCATCGCTCCCGATGAACTTGTAAACCAGCGCACCGAGTACGCCGCCGAGAATGGGAGCGACCCAGAACAGCCACAGTTGGCCCAGCGCCCAGCCACCGGCCAAGACCGCCGTGGCCGTGCTGCGCGCCGGATTCACCGAGGCATTCGTCACCGGAATGCTCAGCAACAGGAAGGTGGTCAAGGCCAGCCCGATCGCGATGGGCGCGAAACCCTGCGGCGCGCGCTTGTCCGTCGATCCCAGGATGACGATCAGGAACAACATCGTCACCACCACTTCCGTCACGAATCCCGCGAGCAGCGAGTAGCCGCCCGGCGAATGGTTCCCGTAGCCATTCGAGACCGAGGCAAAGCCAATCGCGGTGTTGAAGCCCTCCTCTCCGGAAGCGATGACGTTCAACACCACCGCACCGGCAATGCCCCCCGCCACTTGGGCTCCGATATAGGGACCCAACCGTGCCGCCGGGAAACGCCCTCCCATCCACAGTCCGATCGACACCGCCGGATTGAGGTGACAGCCCGAGATATGGCCGATGGCGAAGGCCATGGTCAACACCGCCAGACCGAAGGCAAAGGCCACCCCCAGTAGTCCGATTCCGAGATCGGGGAATGCGGCGGTCAACAGGGCGCTGCCGCAGCCGGCCAGCACCAGCCAGAAGGTTCCAAAAAACTCCGCAGCGTATTGTTTCATGGTCGTGATCCGTGTTGTGGTTAGGAAGCCAGGGGAACCAGCAGCAAAGCGGGAACGGCGAGCGGTTAGAACAACTTCAGCCCTTCTCCCACCATCCGGCGTATAGCCATCCGCTCCACTTCCAACAAGGAGAATCATGGATGCGGACCGGGGCGTCAGGGGTTGAGAAACAACGGAATGATCGAAATTTTCGAGATGGATAGGACCGGAAGGTCCGCGGGTTCCCGCCGTTTCGCTTTCGCTCGTTTCGTCCGTATCATTCTTCCCCTGCCCCTTGCTCGACAGCTCCGCCGTTCACGGCGATACTCCCCCATGCACCGGCATCCGCCGAAGCCCCGATCGCCGCTCTGTGAAAGCCACGCCGAGGAAATGGTGAGCATGGCCACGCACGCGCTCGGCACCGCTTTGGCCATCGCCGCGCTGGTGGTGATGGTGTCGCTATCGAAGGGCGAAGTGCTTCGCACCGTCTCTTCCTCCATCTTCGGTGGCACGCTCGTGCTGCTCTACGGGTCGTCCACGCTCTACCACGCGATTTCCTGCCCGCGGAGAAAGCCGTGGCTGCAGGCGCTCGATCACGCCTGCATCTACCTGCTCATTGCCGGCACCTATACCCCGCTGACCTTGATTGCCTTGCGGGGACCGTGGGGATGGACCTTGTTCGGCATCGTGTGGTTCATGGCGGTGGCAGGGGTGCTGCTGAAAACGCTCGGGCGCGGCAAGCGCGACACGTGGTGGTCCACTGCCCTCTACATCGCCATGGGCTGGCTGGCGGTGTTCGCGCTCGGCCCCATGCTGCGCGCAATATCGCCCGCTGGCGTGGCATGGATGGTCGCCGGCGGGCTCAGCTACACGCTCGGCGTGATCTTTTTCGCGTGGAAGCGGCTGCGCTTCAACCACGCCATCTGGCACCTGTTCGTGCTGGCCGGCAGC
>CBKZPU010000300.1:0-4613 GCA_966696705.1 uncultured Verrucomicrobiaceae bacterium
TATCAGCGGGTCATCGACGTGCTCAACGCGCTCGCCGTGGCCCGCATCGCGAATGTGACCTTCGAAGTGCCGCCCCAATAACCCTCAACACGCGCGGTCATGTACGACGACTATCAACCGGCACCCGAATACCACGAGGAGAGCAAGATGAAGAGACTCATCCGCCGGATGGGACTCGGTGCCTTTTCCATTTCGGTGCTCGTGCACCTTGTTTTCATCGCCTTGGCGATCTTCTACTTCGTGAAGTGGGTCGATCCGCCGCAGGAGAAAGTCGATTTCCTGCCCGGCGGCGGCGGTGGTGGTGGCAAGGGCGGCGAGGTCACCCACAAGATTCAGCAGCAGAAGCGGATGATGACCAGTCCGGCCGCTTCCCGCCGGATCGCGTCCACTTCGGCCACGGCGGCCTTCACGCTGCCGGATTCTTCCAATGAACTCATGGACCCCGGCCTGCCGATGGACATGGGCATGGCGGAAGCCGGCGAGGGCGGCGGCACCGGCGGCGGTCGCGGCACCGGCTCCGGCACCGGCATCGGTTCCGGCAGCGGCCCCGGCAAGGGCATGGGCGCCGGCGGCCTCGGCATCGGCGCGCTGATCCCGACCATCATGAAAGGCCGCTGCACCGATAGCGAGCGCCTCTCCATGCTGCGTGAAGCCGGCGGCAACCCGTCGGTCGAAGAAGGGGTGAAAAAGTCGCTGGCCTGGCTCAAGGGCAAGCAGAACTCCGATGGCTCGTGGGGCAATGCCCACAATGTCGCCATGACCGGCCTGTCGCTGCTTTGCTACCTCGGCCACTGCGAGAACACCCAGTCCAAGGAATACGGCGACACCGTCAACCGCGGCATCACCTTCCTGGTCAACAACTCGATGCAGAACGACGGCAAGATGGCCTCGAACTTCAGCGGCAATTCGTGGGTGTACGAGCACGCGATCGCCACCTACGCGCTGTCGGAAGCCCTGACCTTCTCCCGCGGCCTGCAGTATCCGATTCCGAACCTGGAAGAGTCCGTGAAGAAGGCGGCGACCCTGATCGTGGCGGGCCAGACCAATGCGGGTAGCTGGGACTACCACTACAAGAGCGAAAGCGACCGCAACGACCTCTCGGTCGCCGGCTGGCAGATGCAGGCGCTCAAGGCGGCCAAGGCTTCCGGAGTCAAGATCGACGACCTCGACAAGGCCATGCGCAAGGCGCTTGGCTGGTTGGCCGATGATGCCCACCTCGACGACGGCAAGTTCGCCTACACCGGCAACACCGCGCACCCCGGCATGACGGCCGTCGGCACGCTCTGCCTCCAACAGTGGGAGAAGTCCAGCACCACCGCGGCCCGCAACGGCGTGAAGCTGATCATGGAGGGTCTGGAACTGAGGGAGAAACCGAATGCCAAGGTGAAGGTGCCGGAGTTCTCGCCGCTCTACACCATGAAGTACGACGGCCCGAACTGTGACCTCTACGCGTGGTACTACGCCGTGCAGGTCATGCGGAATGCCGGCGGCAAGGAGTGGGAGGCGATGAACAAGGCCATCCTCGAGGACATTGTGCCCGCGCAGAATTCGGACGGCTCATTCCGCAACGAGAACTCCAAGGTCGCCCGCAATGACGCCCTCGTCCACGTCAAAGGCACCGAGTCGGCCGGCACTTCGCGCGACATCTACCTCCAGTGCCTGAACACCCTGATGCTGGAAGTTTACTACCGCTTCCTGCCCGCCACGTCCGCAGGCCAGAGGAGCCGCGGCTCGGGCTTGGACGCGCTGGACGACCTGCGCTGATCGCAGTGCGGATCGACCTGACAAACTATCTGGAGAGGGGACCGCTTTGGTCCCCTCTTTCGTTTCCGGCGGCTCGTACCACAGTAACTTCTTCCACTGGGAGCGCGGAATTCATTCCGCTTGGAAGGTCGGGCACCCGGGCTTGTGAGGCGGAATGAATTCCGCGCTCCCAGTGAGTGAAACTCACGCTCCGGCCAGCTCCGCGAACAGGATCTGCCCGCCGCTCGTTTGGAGCGTGCTAATGACCACCACGTCCTGGGTGGTGCCGATCTTCGGGGCGGCGTGGTTCACCACGATCATGGTGCCGTCCGGGAGGTAGCCGACGCCCTGATGGTCGTCCTTGCCCCCGCGCACGAGCGCGAGGCGGACCTTTTCGCCCACCGTGACCGAGGGCCGCAGGGCATCGAGCAGCTCGTCGAGATTGAGCACTTCCAAGCCGCGGAGTTTGGCGACCTTGCAGAGGTTTTCGTCGGTGCTGAGCAGGCGGGCGCCGAGAAGCTGGGCGACTTGGAGCAGGCGGCCGTTCATGGTCTCGTCGCCGGAGACTCCGGAGGCATCCTCGATGCTGACCTGCATGTCGGGGGACGAGCGCATCTTGTCGAGGCAAGCGAGGCCGCGCTCGGCGCGCTGGCGCTTGGCCGGCGTGGGCGAGTTGGCGAGAACCTGAATCTCATCGAGCACGAAGCGCGGCACGACCAACCGGCCGCGGAGGAAGCCGGCCCGCACCACGCCGGGAACGCGGCCGTCCATGACCGCCTCGGCATCGAGCACCACCGGTTGGCCGGTGCTGCTGTCCTGACGGAAGCGGACGTAGGGGAGGATGAAGGCGAAGTCATCCCGGCTGCTGCGCAGGGCCAGCACCGCGCCGAGGAAGCCGAGGCTGGCGTAGAGCACGATTTCCAAGGTCAAGGCGATGGTGGCGGCCGCATCGGCACCGGTGACGGTGGAATTGATGCGCTCGCGCATGGCGAGGTTGACCAGATTGGAAATGCCGACCCGGCTCAGGAGCCACGCACAGAAGACTCCGACCAGGAGTCCGAAGATGGCGGTGGAGAAGCCGCGCAGGGTGAAGCCCTTGATCAATGACTCGACCCAGATGAAGAAGCCGCCGACCACCAAGCCGCCGACCATGCCGGTGGTCACCGAGATCTCCAAGGTTTCCTTCGTGCTCAGCGCGATGGCGACCCCGGCCCCCTCGCAGACCAGCAGATAGATCAGGCGGGCGACATTGACGGAAGCGGGAGCCATGGGATGGCCCGGAGCATCCGGCATTCCTTGTTCCGCCGCAAGCTCAAGCGCGGAATGCCCCCCGGCCTTCTGCTCAAAAGAAAAAGCCCCGCTTTCCATGGGGAAAGCGAGGCTCTGGAAAGTTCGGGAATCCGCGAGGACTTACCAGTCGTCGCCGCCGCCACCGTAGCCGCCTTTGCCGCCGCCACCGTAGCCGCCTTTGCCGCCGCCACCACCGTAGCCGCCCTTGCCGCCGCCACCGTAGCCGCCTTTGCCGCCACCACCGTAGCCGCCCTTGCCGCCACCGCCGTAGCCGCCCTTGCCGCCGCCACCACCGCGGCGTTCGCCGCCGCCGTAGCCACCACCGCCGCCGCCACGGCGATCACCGCCGAAGCCGCCGCCACCACCGCCGCCGAAGCCGCCGGGCTTCTTCTCGCGCGGTTCGGCCGGATTGACGCGCAGCGGGCGCCCGCCGAACTCCTGGCCGTTGATGGCATCCGCCGCTTCTTTCACCTTGGAGGTGTCCGACAGGGTCACGAAGCAGAAGCCACGGGGGCGGCCGGTTTCGCGGTCCATGACGATTTTAACTTTCTCCACCGGACCATAGGGGGCGAAGAGTTCTGCCACTTCTTCCTCGGTGGCGGTGAAGGGCAGATTGCCCACGTAGATGTCCATTGTCTGTAGTCGCAACGCCAATTGATCCATACCACTTCATCAGCCAATGGCGCCACGACCGGAAGAAGCGTGTCCGGAATTCTGCGCCGGACCCTGATCCCGCTACACGCTCCCCGGTGATACGGCAAGCCCATAAATCACGAGACGAGAAGCACCTGGGGGCGTTTCAAAGTCCCGCCGGATGGCGCATCACATGGCCCTTGCCCGGACGGGTGCGGGTATGCCAGCGCGGGCCGGAGCGATCCGCGCCCCAGCCGGTGTCGAGCCGCAGACCGGCGATGGTCATGAAGACGTGGCCGCTGCGCACATAGACGGTGATCCAGTCGCCATCGCCTTTTTTGCCGTAGCTGTAGAAGCCCTTGCTCGGCATGGAGCCTTTCATCAGGCCGGCTTCGCGCAGCACGTAGGAAACCGTACCGGAACAGTCGTAACCGCTGTCATGGTGGCGGGCGTGGCCGCCGCCCCACTTGTAGGGCTTGCTTTGCAAGCGATTGCCGGCGGCGATGGCGCGCTTCACGGCGAGCGGCGCACGTTTCGGCGCATAGGCGACGCCGTTGACCAACTTCGCGGTGCGACCGTCCTTGAATTGATACGACACCGGGTGCTTCGCCTTCACTTGGCTCGAGCACGAGCTGAGCCCGACGGCCAAAACCGGCAGCGCGAGTAGGGACGGGAGTCGTTTCACGCGGCGGACATTACGGATTTGTCGATCTTTTACAAAACCTTTCTGCCTGCGAGGCACGCCTCCGATCTAACAGATCCGGAAACGCCGGGGGTCAATGACGGCCCCGGGTCCGTTTGGGCCACGAGAATCTAGCAACTCCGAATCCACCAAGCGCCAGGAACGGCAGGGGGAAGAGCAAGAACAAGCTGCTCCAGCCAAGGTTCCGCTCCATGACCGCACGCCAAGGCTCGTCGGGAGCGATGAACACGTGGATCGCCGTGCC
>CBKZPU010000301.1:0-4585 GCA_966696705.1 uncultured Verrucomicrobiaceae bacterium
TCATGAACTCCCACCGTCGCAGCCTTTCCGCGGTGGCGCGACCAAGACTTTGCCATCAACGTCCCGCGGCGTAGGTCCCGACGAGCTTGGTTTGGGCGAGGATCTTGCCCTGCATGGCGGCCTCGAGCGCCTTGGCGTCCGAGCCGGGTTTGAGGGTGAGCTTCTCTTTCAGCGCGTAGAGCTTGAAGACGTAGTGGTGGGTGCCGCTCGGCGGTGCCGGACCGCCCCACGCGGCCTTGCCCCAGCTATTGTTCCCCAGCACCGCGCCGGCGGGGAGTTTCCCCTTGGCGAGCTGGGTGGTCTTCGGATCGAGATTCCACACGACCCAGTGGACCCAGGTGCCACGCGGCGCGTCCGGGTCATCGCAAACCAGCGCGAGGCTCGCGGCACCCTCGGGCACGCCGGCGATCGCCAGCGGCGGGCTGAGATTCGCGCCGTGATACGAATGCTCGGCGGGAATCGCCGCGTCGTTCTTGAAGGCGGTGCTGGTGAGTTCCATGGGGCCTCCTTGGAGTGATTGAAAAAGGCAAAGGGCGAGAAAGAGCCGCTTCATCGGGGACAGTAGCGCGATTTCCGGAAAAGCAAAACGAGCCCTACTCGCCGCCGGGCTCGAAGAACAACTGGTAAAACCCGCGCACGCCCGCCGCGGTGTCGGGCACGGATTGCTCCGCGCGCTGCTGCGGCGTCATCGCCTCGATCTGCGTCCGCGTGAAGGTCGCGATCCGGTTGGCCGGATCGGCAAGATTGGCGAATCCGTTGCTACGATGAAGGCAGTAGTTCCCCAAGGGCTTCAGTTCGGGGAGGAACACCACGACTCCGCTTTCCGAGGCGCCGCAGCGAATGCGAAACGCCGCGTCGTCCGCGGGATCGTTCGGATCGAGCTGGAGTTCATACTCCGCGAGATTGGCGGCACCGCCGCCATCCGAGTCGCCGTCGGTCTGCCCCGCCAAGCCGTGCTGGGCGAGCCATTCTTCAAAGGTCGGTGGAGAAACCACCGGCGGATTCGGGAAGACCTCGATGCCGGACAGCGTCGGATTATTCACCTCATGCAGAAAACCGATGTTCAATTGGCCGTCATTCACCGTCACCGGAACTTCCATCACAAGCGCGGTGTTCGCTCCCACGCGGGCGAAGATGTCGAGATCGCCGATCGCCAACGCTCCTTCGGCCGTGACGTCAAACACGCGGCCACCGACAAAAGAAACGCTCTCGACCACTTCAACGAAATGCAGGACCACGCGGTAGTCGCCATTCGGCACGGCCAGCCCGTAGGTGAGTTCAGGGGCATCGTCCCGGTCAATGCGACGCTTTCGATAGAGCGCCGGCTTGTCGGTGCCGAGGATCGTCTCGGTGTTCGCCGCGGTGTAGCCGGTATTGTAGCCATAATCCGCAGCCCAAGTGTTTCCCTGTGGATCGAGATAAGAGGCATCGCTACCCACATTCACGCGCAACAGCACGGAAGAACTGAGCGCCGGCGTCGCCGTGATCGTCGCGGCCACGGATTCATTTCCCGCGGCATCGATGGCTCTCACATCATAGCCATAGGCCGTGCCATTGGACAATCCGGTGTCGGTGTGAGTGAGGCCGCTGACCGTCGCGATGGGAGTCGGGTTGCCATTGCGGCGGATTCGGTAACCGGTCACGCCCACTTCATCGGTGGATGCGTTCCACGTGAGCTGCACCGTGCCATTCCCGGCGTTGGCATGCAGCGAGCCGGGCGAAGTTGGCGCGACACTGTCGGCAGGCGTCGTCACGGAAAGCGACGCCGCGGCGGAATGATTGCCCGCCGCGTCGTAGGCCTTCACCTGATAAGCGTACGAGGTGGAGGGTGAGCGCCCGCTGTCGGTGAAGCTCGTCTGCTGGGTGGTCCCCACCTCCGTCGTCCCGCGATAGATCCGGTAGCCGGTCACTCCCACATTGTCGGTGGATGCCGACCAGCCGAGGGTCACGCTCGCAGCGGTGACCGGATTGGCGGCCAGATTCCCTGGCGCGCCCGGTGCCTTGGTGTCATTGGAACCGGAGCCATCCGGATCGTAGTCGATGGTGATGATGTTCGAGCACGAGCTGCGATTGCCGCTGCCTTCGACCACGGCAGAGAGCAGCTTGATGCCTTCCGGGGCGTCGGCGTGAGCCAAGTTAAGGGGCACGTCCACGGACCCGCCGGCACCGATGGTGACGGTGTTGAAGCCGTAGGCGACCGCCTTGTTCGATTCGTATGGATCGACATCGTAGCCATTGCCGATGATGTGCAGCTCCGTGTGCACCACCCACAACTTGGCCGAGGCGCCCGCCGGCCCGGTCACGCGCACGGTCGGATTCGCGTTCAAGGTGAAGGGCGACGTCTTTCCCGTCACCGCGATGGTAGGCGTGGCCAGATTGGACGCGGACAACACGCCCCGCGACATCTTGTTCGTATTCGAGTCCCCGGAGACGCCGCCCATCCGCACGACCCGCGTGGTGCCGTTGTCGAAGGTGACGGTGACGGTGGCCCCGATGAGCTCCAGCCCGGAAACGCTCGCCGAGTGATCCGGTCCCGGTGCCGGCGCGCCCTTCACGCTGGTGGGATCGATGTCCGCGGAAAAGGTCATCGTTTTCCCCGGGCCAAAGGACACTCCGGCACCGAAGTTGACGCGCAGGACATCGTAGCCGTCTGCACTGCCGATCCCGTTGTGCGGTGACTCGAAGGCGTGGGTAGGCGTGCCGGTGCCGGAAAACGAGTCTTGCTGGAAGGCCTTGCCATCCGGGTCGCCCGCCGTTCCCGCGGGATCGAAGACCACGTCCGGAAGCATCGCGGTGCTCAAGTTGATCTTCGCCGAGAGGATCTTCTCGCCGGAGGTGGAAAGGTTCTCCAACTGGAACGACCCGCTGGTGTTGGTGCTGGACGTTTCCATGCTGCCGCTGCCGCTGTTGATGGTCAGCCGTGCGGCGGCAGCGGCTTCACTCGCGACAGGAGCCAAAGGCAGGATCGCGGCCAGCAGGCCGAGCCGCCAATACGGCACGGTGGAGGTGAAAAGCGGTTGGGGGGACAGCTTCATGGGGCCCGGCGGGGGGAGCCGGTGAACCGGATGATTTCCTAAAACCGCGACCTCCGCAAGCCGCGCTTGTGGACCGGGAAGAGCCCGCGACATGACTTCCGGTTGCGCGTCCGGCGAGCCGGACTTACCCGTTCCTCACCATGAAGCCATTCCGTCCTTTGCTTTTTGCCACCTTGGGAAGCGTCGCCCTGCTGCTCGGAACTGCCGATGCCAAGCCGGAAAAGGACAAGGGCAAGGGGAGCGACAAGCACGCGGAGAAGGGCAACAAGGGAAAGCCCGACAAGGCGGAGAAGCAGGCCGGAAAGGCCGACAAGCGCGTGGTGAAGGACTTGGAAAAGGGCAAGAAACCGAAGTTCAAGGATGCCGAGCGAACCCGCGTGCTCGGCTATTTTGCCACCTACCGCGACGAAGCCCACGGCCTGCCTCCGGGCTTGGCGAAGAACCTGCGCCGCGGCAAGCCGCTGCCGCCGGGCTGGCAGAAGAAACTTCAGCCCGGCCTCGTCATCGCCGATGACTGGTGGGGCGACTTTTCGCCCGTCCCCTACGAGTGGTTCCCGGAGGTGGAAGTCGTCGCGGACACCCGGCTCTACTGGTACGGCGACCGCATCGTCCGCGTCTATGAACCGCGGCGCGAGATCATCGACGTGATCATCGTGCCAACGATCCGGGTCGATTGGTGAGCGGCTCTTACCTGCCCCGTTCATTGCCGGGGGGCTCATCCCATGCCATGTCGGGCCGAGACGCCCCGACAACCGACCGGAGCGGGACGCTCCAGCCACGAGTGAAAGCGCCGGTCCGTCACGCCTCCCACTGTTTGATCTCAAATCCGCACTCCGGCGAGCTTGTCGGGATTGCGGACGATATAGACGGCCTTCACCTTGCCGCCTTCGAGGGCGAAGGTCATCGCATTGAGATTGCCATCGCTGCCGCGCGTGAGAACGCCGGGTGAGCCATTGATCCGGACGAAGCGGGCGGGCGGCGGGCCATCCGTATTGAACCGTCGCAGCCCGATGAACATGCGGGCGATGCGGTCCGGCCCGAGGATCGGCAGCAGCGCCGCGCGGACCTTGCCGCCGCCGTCGCTGTAGAGGACGGCATCGTCGGTCAGCAGCGAAATGAGCTCCGCGAGTTCGCCGGTCTGCGTCGCTTGGACGAACTCGCGCACCAGGCGCTCGACTTCCTCGGTGGCCGTCGGCGTGCGATCCGGCGATCGGTTGAAGCGCGCTTTCGCCCGCGAAACGATCTGCCGGCAACTGGCCGCGGACTTGCCCACGATGGCAGCGATGGCCTCGTAGTCGTGGCCAAACGCCTCGCGCAGCAGGAACACCGCGCGCTCCACCGGTGCCAGCTCCTCCAGCATCAGCATGAAGGCGATGCCCAGCGAGTCCGCCAGCGCGGTGTCATCGGACGGATCGCCCGGCAGATCTTCTAACAAGGGCTCCGGCAGCCAGACGCCGACGTATTCCTCGCGCTGGCGGCGGGCGAGCCGGAGCTGGTCGATGCACAGGCGGGTGATGGTGGTGGTCAGCCACGCCTGCGGCTCACGGATC
>CBKZPU010000302.1:0-4575 GCA_966696705.1 uncultured Verrucomicrobiaceae bacterium
CCGACCAGTGCCGGGGTGGTGCCACAGGACTCCCAGAAAGCCCATGCCCGCTTCGAGTTGCGGGGAGACGTTTCGGACTATGCCAAGGCCGCTGCGAAGCACCTCGCGCCCGGCGGGTGGTTCGTCCTGTGCTTTCCCTCACCCCAAAAGCAACGGGCTTTGGATGGCATCGCCGCTGCGGGGCTTGCCGTGGTGAAGCTCCGCGACGTGATCCCCCGCGAGACCTTGCCCGCGTTGTTCACGCTGTTCGCCTGTCGCCATCGTGATGAAGCCGATCCGCCAATGCTGGTCGAGGAGCCGCTGACCGTGCGTGAGGAAAGCGGCCGTCTAACAGCGGCGATGGCCGCGGTGCGGCGCGGCTTCGGCTTTTCCGATGGCATCGCTCACGGAGGATACTGAGCGTTACTCCGTCCGCGGCGGCCACACCACGCCATCGAGTTCCTTCGGCAGTTGCGTCGGGTCCTCCGGATAGATCAGGGAGAGGTCCATGTCGGACAGCGAGCCCTTGAGAAACTCCATCTCCTCCGGCGCGCCGATGATCAGCCACAGCACTTCCTCGTCGGTGTCGTTGAAGACCTGACGCAGTTGGTCCGGGCCGACCAGCACGCCGCCATACTTCGGCACGGTCACGGTTTCCTCGCCGATCCGGATGCGGCCGGTGCCTTCGAGAACGAAGTAGAATTCCTCCGCGCGGATGTGCTTGTGGAGGGTATTCGCGCTCTGCGGCGGCATCCGCCACAATCGCGCGCCCATGTTCTCGCTTCCCGTTCTCTCCAGAAAGTCCGCGTTGGGTATCTTCATCAGGTTCGACGGCCGCCAATGGAGGTCGTCCGGAGTGATGAGTTGGTAGCCGGAGAAGGTCTTCATGAGGGAATGGCCTCGGCTTAATCCCTCCTGTCGTTTCCGGCAATGTCCGAAAGGGCCGCGATGTCGGCGTGGTGCCGGGAAAGATCACCGACTCGCCGGTTCTGGTTTCCGTGAAGTTGCCTGTAACTTCCTGTTTCATTCATCCGTTGATAAGGGACGCAATCCCTGCGTGATCATGTCACCTTTCTCCCGTTCGGGCTCCCAGCGGCGCGTGTTGATGATTCTGGCCGTGGCCGCCGGTATTGCCTGGCTTTGGCATCAGGAAGGGGAACGTCGCCAATTGGTGGAGCAAATCGATGGCTTGCGGTCCCGTTTGGTGGATCGGGAGAGACTAGAGCGGCAGCGTCCTGACCCCCGTCCGGAGCCCCGTTCCGGACTCGAGCGTGAGCCGGTCGATTGGGAAGCCATCGCGTCGCAACTGAAAGCAAACGGATGGATCGCAGGAGGCTTGTTGAACAATGACGCACGGCTCCTGGCCGCAATCGAAGCGATGTCGGAAAGCGAATTGCTGGCGATGCTGGATCAGATCGCCGCTGCCGACCTTTCAAAATCGGAGCGCGAAGTCCTGGAGCGGGCCTTTGCGGAGGCGTTGGTGAAGAAGGCGCCGGGAATCGCGTTCTCCCGCTTCTCGGTTTCGGAAAGGCATGACTGGAACTTCTTTCTGGACCGGCTCTATCTGAAGTGGGTGCAGGAGGATGCCACGGCTGCCCTTTCGTGGCTGCGCCTGCACACTTCGAGGGGAGGCTACGTTCATCGGCGGATGATCAGCGTCCCGTTCTTCGACCAGTTGCCGACGGATCCCCGGATATCGGCCGAGCTTCTCTCCTGCCTGCCGCCCGAGTCCCGGTTGGGGTCACTCTCGTCCTTGGAGGTCCGTGTCCTGAGAGACAAGGGCCAGGCGGATTGGGCGCAGATCGTTCGCGAGATCCTGCCGGAGAAGGACCGGTCCGAGGCGATTGCCTGGCCACTGGGGAATTGGAGTGACGGTGACGGCTCGCCGATGAGTCTCGACCAAGTGGACGCCTACCTCGAGTGCATCCGGGCGAGCGATCAGGAGCGCAACGCTTGTGTCATGACGGTTGCCGAAACCACTCGTTCCTGGGGGATACTCAGTGATCGCGAAGTCGGCCCAGGTGAAGCACTGGAGAGGATGCGTTCGTGGGTGGCGGAGCGTGCGCCCCAGTTGTTGGAGCCGGCGACCCTGAAGGCGCTGGATGCCTTGGGACGCGAAGCGTTCGGCATCGCAAGCGAGTGGTCGCTCAAGTTTCATGGGGGAGGAGGGAATGACGCGTATTTGACGGCGGTGCTCGAACACATGACTGGCGAGAGCGATGCGGCAACCGTGCGGACGATGATCGAGCGCCTGTCGGACCCCGTCCTGCGGGCGAAGTACGGGGAAATGGCAAGGATCCTGCAGAAATGAAGGAGGACTCAAAGAGAGGGCTGCTGAACGTTCGGATCGCGCTGCCGGTCTTCCTGATGGTCGCCGGCGGCATTTGGCAGCAGCGTGAGATCAGCCGGTTGCGGACGGAGCATGTAGCCCTGCTGGATCTGGCGAGGAGCCGCGGGATCGATCCCTATGCACCGGAGGCGCTACCGGCGAAACCTTATCCGCGACGGGATCTGATGGAAGGTGCACGGACTTTGGCGGGCGACTTGATCCGTCGGGCGGCCAAGGGTGCATCTCACCAAGCCGATTGGGCCGGGCAAATGGAAATAGTGGACCGGCTGGAAGCGCTCAATCCAGCACAATTGAAGGAGGTCCTCCGGATCGTCCTCGATGCGGGCGAGATGCCGGAGCAGAGGCACCTGTGGATCAGCTTGGATCTTCTTGAGCGCTTGGCGGACGATATCCCGGAAGAAGCGTTGGCGAGGTCGGTGGAGATGGAAAGCCGGCTGCCTGAAAACTTCCCGCGATATAATTTCTTCCTCCTCCAGGCTCGGATCGCCGGCCGCTTCGCCGAACAGTCTCCCGAGGCCGCATGGAAATGGGTTCTTGATGAGGACCGGAAGGGCTGGGAAGGAGGTCGTGGAATGGCCCGGGCAGCGGTGCTCGGCGGAATCGCGCGAGCCGATCCCGCGGCGGCCCTGCGCCGGGCGGACGAGGCCGGTGTGCCGGGGACTTCCATCCTGTTGCAGCATTGCCACACGGTCGACCAGAAGGTCGCGGCCTTGACGGCGCTTCGTTCATGGAGCGGAAACGACGGCGAGAGAAGGGCGAAGTTGGACGAATACATCCAGAAACAGACCCTGAAGCACGACTTTCAGGAGACAGTCCAGTTTGACGCCGTGACCGGCTGGATCGAACAAGCGGGACTCACGACCGATGAGATCGGTTTCATGGCGAAGGCATCCACGCTCGACCTCTCCTATCACATCGACCCGCGGGACACCGGGAAGTGGATCGAGTGGTTGAACCGAACCTTTCCGGAAGAACAGGCCAAGCATCAGATGAAGCGGCTGATCAAGGACCACCGGACCCAGGATGCCGCGAAGGCGTGGCTCGCCACTCTGCCACCGGAGGAGGCTGCGGCGCTTGTGAAGCGATTGGGTGCAGAGTGAGGGATCCACTCATCCGCTCACTTTTCCCACTCCGGCCATGGCCGTTCGGCAAGGCAGGCATTGAAATAGCGCGGGTCGTCCGACACCTCGCGGCCGAGCCACTCCGGCCGCTCGAAGGCTTCGTTGGCATCCGTGAGTTCGATCTCGGCGACGACGAGGCCGGCATTGGCCCCGAGAAATTCATCGACTTCCCACACATGCCCGCCGTGCCGCCGTTCATATCGGATTTTGTCAACCAACTGCGGCAGGCAGAAGTCGAGCAATGTCCGCGCGTCATCGGGCGGGATGGCGTATTCGAATTCCTGCCGCGAGATGCCGGAGGTCTCGCTTTTGATCGTGAGAAAGGCTTTTTCGCCAGCGAGCCGGACGCGCACCGAACGCTTCGGATCGCGGGTCAGGTAGCCTTGGCAAATCCGCACACCGGGAGGCCCGTCGCGCCAGGCGTCGGAGCTGGCCAGAAACTTGCGCTCGATTTCATCGGCCATGGAGTTTCGCAATGGATCGGTCGTGAAGGGGCTTGAGGAGAAACAAGGACACCAGTGAGCCGATGCCGGCAAGGAACATGTCGATCTGCGTGTCCCAGTGATCGCCCTGGGTGCCGAGGAACGACTCCGCCGCCTCCGCCGAAACGAGGGCGGCAGCCCATTCGACCAATTCGTAGCACACGCTGAAGGCGAGGCAGAACGAGATGACGGTGAAGTGCAGCCAGCCGCGTCGCGCGAAGACGCCGTTGCGGATCAGGATCTCGCGGGTGACAAGCGCGGGCACGATCCCTTGGAACAGGTGACCGATCCGGTCGTAGTGGTTCCGCGTGAAGCCGAACCACTCCTTCATCCACTCGCCCGCCGGCGTCAGCGCGTAGGTGTAGTGGCCCCCGACGAGGAGCAGCACCGAGTGCAAGCCGAGCCACACGAGAACGAAGGTGGAGAACCGCCACCCTTTCCGCGCCGCGACGGCCAAGGCGATGAAGCCGATGAATACCGGCACCACCTCCAGCCACCACGTCAGCCGGTCATGCGGCCTCCACGCCGACCACGCGATCCACGGGAGAAGGACGAGAAAAAGGACGAGATTCGCGCGCCAAGGCATCGCGGCAAGAATCCTCTCTCTCGGTCGCGACTCCAATCCCAAATCCGCGGCTTGGCT
>CBKZPU010000303.1:0-4535 GCA_966696705.1 uncultured Verrucomicrobiaceae bacterium
GTGCTTCCCCGCAGCAGGGCTGCTGGCTTTGAGCGGCAGCAGGCTGCGCGCAGTCCGGGCCTCCGGCTACCGGGGCGGCGGTTCAAGATGAGAGAGACGCCCTCCACACCTTCGAGTTTCGTCGGTTTCGCTTGTTTGGTTGTTCTCCAAGTCTTCCCTTCCGGCTACTGGGGCGGCGTCTCAAAATGAGGAGCCTTGGGATGGCGGTTGGTGACTGGAGAAGTGGTGATTGATGATTGGCAATTGCCCCACCTCCCCACCGCATTCCGCAATCCACTTTCATGCGAAATGAACCCCGCCGCCGCCGCCCTCTCACGCAACCACCTTGCCTAACACCCGGCACGCCCCTTGCTCTATCGCCGGCACCAATGAAAGAGACCCTTCAATTCCGTCTCATCGCCATGGCCCTCGCCGCCATCCCCATCCCCATCGATGCGGAAGAGCCCGATGACGACGGCGAGCCGCCCGGGAATTGAGGCAATTTTCCAAGGAGGCATTGTCGGCACGGGCCCGCGCGGGTTATTCGGTAGTTAGTCCGATGAAGCCGTCTTACCTCTCCCTCCTTCGACTCGGTTCGATCTTGCTCATTGCGGCCTGCGGAAACGCGGCCGGCGAGGACAAGCCCGCGATCGTTCTCTCGCCGGAACTTGCCCTGAATGCACCGGACGTGCCGGATGAGAAGAATGGGATCGTCCTCTTCGAGCGGCGAGTGGAGAAATTGGATCAAGCGACCTTCAGATCCCTCAACGAGGCCGTTGAGCTCCTGAGGGCTGGCACTGCCGTGAACAACCCGGCGTTGTTCGAGGAGTTGGCCCGGCTCCATCTCGCTGCACGGGAGACCTTGAAGCCCCCTGCGCGATTCCCCAGACGAACCGAGTTTAACAACACCCTCCCCTACCTCCAGACCTTCAAGGGCGCGGACGCCCTTGCCAGTCGTTCCGCGCTGGAAGGCGATCGCGCGGCCGCCATGACCTATCGCCGCGACATGCTGGAATGGAGCCGCTTGATGCGTACCAGCCATCCCGAGCTCCTGAGCTATTTATTTGGCATCATCGGCTGGCGAGATGCCTTCAATGGCATGCTCCGGGACTGGGAGAGCCATCCCGACCAAAAGGCCGGTCTCGCCGAGATCGAGCGCTGCTTTCGCGAATTCCCCTGCCCTTCGTCCGAACTGGTTCCGGTCAACCTGAGGGAAGCCCAGTTCTGGTGCGACATCGGAGGCACGCGCGGGGCGCTGTTGAAACTCCCCCGAGACCAGTCCGCCGCTTCCCTGCTGCGGGAGCCATTCGACAAAGTCACCATTGGCGACTTGCTCGAGCTTCCCTACGACGAAGCGGACGAGATCCGGAGGAAAGAAACCGATCTCCTCGGCGTCATTGCAGCGATCCGTCGAAACGCGCCGTTTGCCGAGTGGCCGGGAATCCTCCCCGAAGAGCCCGCGGGCGAAAACATCGACGCCTATCGCAACATCCCCAACGGACTGGGTGAACTTTTGGAGGACTACTCCCACGACTATTACAAGGGGGCAATGGCGGTGATCCTCTTCCAACAGCCCGCCATGGAAACCTGCCTCGCCTGGTTGAAGGCGGAGGGGGAGGGAGTGGCCTTTACCGGTAATTCTCCCGGCGTGAAGCCGGATCCGATGACGGGCAAACCGCTGAAGATCGAACCGGAAAGCCGACGGATCCGCAGCGCCGGGCCGGACCTGGAACTCGAGGAGGTGGTTGACGCCGATCTGCTGCCCGGCCTGGCGGTCTCCGAGAGCGACTGCTTGGTGAAAGTCCCCTCGTGGCGGAAGGACGACGATTGATCAATCTTCGCCCAGGAGTTCCTCGAGCTTCGCGAACAGCGTCGCGAACTCATCGTCGCCGAGCACCGGCTTGGCATTGTCCAGCGCGCCTTCCGGCGGTTCGGGCAGGGTCACCCAACTACGGCATCCACCGTACTTCGCCTCGTAGGGGAATTCCCAGGGTTGCGCGAGTTCGCTGACGCGCACCAGCGCGACGTGGATGCTGCCGCTGGCCATCCCCTTGCCTTCCCAGTCGAAGCGCTGGCGGATGGTTTCTTCCGTCCAAACGTGGAAGGGCTCCAAGGCGGCGACCTTGTCCCAATCGGTGAGGGTCTTCGCCCACAGCGCTTCGGCGTGGTGGGTGATGGTCACGGTTTCGCCGGTGGTCCACTCGGGCTTGGCCACGACCGAGCCTTCGCGGACGAACTGGTCCTGGTTGTGGAAGCGGGTGGGAAAGAGGAAGAAGTTTTCCTCGGCGAAGGAGAAGCCGGCGCGGCCCTCGTGGATGCCGCCCTTGCGCAGGATGATCGCCTGCCGGCCGCTCGCGAGCGCGTCGCACACCACCTGCCATTCCTTGAAGCCGCTTGCCATGCGGCGGAGGTAGCGGGGCGGAGGACGGCACTCAATGGAAAATGCCGCGGCGGGCTTGCATCGTGGGCCGCACATGGAGTGTGCCGGGGGAAGGAAGATGGAGGGGGGCTTCAACGGGCTGCCCCATGAGGAGTGTGGACGAAACGTCGACACCCCTTATCCGATGGAGGCGGGCTTTACCGGGGGCTTCCCGGACCGGCGAACCGCACACGGAGTGTGCGGACCACGTTAAAAAACGTTCTCCACGCGGTGGACCCGGGGTTTCTCGCCATCGGTCAGGATCACCTCGATCACGTCGAAGCGCCACGGGACCTCGCGGGTGCCCAGCAACCGCAGCCATTCCGTGGCACCGCGCTCGATCAGCTTCTCCTTTTCCCGGTCCACGGCATCGAGCGGGCGGCCCATCCCGCCGGCGCGGCGGGTCTTGACCTCGGTGAAGAGCAGCAGCTTGCCGTGGCGGGCGACGATATCCACTTCGCCGCCGCGCGGTGCCTTGAAGTTCCTGTAGAGCACCTTCGCCCCGCTCGCCGTGAGCCAGGCGCGGGCGATCCTTTCGCCCATCACGCCGATCGCCGCGGGGCCGATGCCCTCGCCATCACGCCGGGTCAAACGGCAGCGGCAGTTGAGCGACGGGCTGAAACGAGCGGCGATGATGGCGGCAAGGCCCATGGCGATGGAGCGCTTCGAGGTGTTCCCTTGTGCCATATCCCATGTGCCGCTCAAAGCCGTATTGCGGGAACTCCCGCGACAGCTCGACCATCAAGCGATCGCGCGAGACCTTCGCGATGATGCTGGCAGCGGCGATCGACAGCGACTTGCCGTCGCCCTGCACCACGCCATCGTGCGGCCACGGGAAGGCCGGTACCGGCAGGCCATCGATCAGGCAATGATCCACCGCGCGGGCCAGTCCTTCCACCGCGCGGACCATGGCGGCATGGGTGGCGCGCAGGATATTGAGCCGGTCGATTTCGCCGGTATCGGCGAAGGCCACGCACCATGCCACGCGCTCGTCGGAGGTGATCCTGGCGTAGAATTGCTCGCGCTTCGCCGGAGCCAGCTTCTTCGAATCGTCGAGCCCCTTGCACCGCCATCGCGGGGGAAGAATGACCGCCGCGGCCGCGACCGGGCCGGCCAAGGGACCACGGCCCGCCTCATCCACGCCCGCGACGACCAAGAGGCCGCGGGAACGAAGGGCGGATTCCAGGGAGGTGTCAGGCACGCGACTAGAACTGTCGCATGCGATCGGCCATGGCCATATGAGAATGGTTCCGGGTGGCGAAAATCTGCGTCGCGAAGACCGTGCCATCGCCATCGACGACCACGCCGATGCCGGTGGCGCTCCACTGGCCGCGCATGTTCTTGTCGTGGCCGGATGAGCCTTTCCACGCGCCGAAGAGGGTGCTCGCCGGGCTGCCGAAGTTGCCGGTGCAGGTGGCGACATTCTCGGCCACGTTGCTCATGCTCATGGTGCGCTGGGCATTCAGCGCGCGCTCTTGGAAGCCGTAGTGGGTGAGATTGCCCGAGGCACCGCCGAATTTCCCGCGATTGCGGCGCATGAACTCGGAATGCTGCTGCGCCATCCGGTCGAGCCCGGCGTGGCGCTGGAGCGCCGCCTTGCCCTTGGCTTGGCGGTAGGTGTTGACCTGGGCGTGGATGTTTCCGGCGATGCTTCCGTCGGACTTCGATACCGGTCCGGTGGACACCAGGACCGTGGTGGAATCGAGCTTCGGCCCGCACGATGCCAATAGCATCGCACCCGCCGCAGCCGCCAAGAGGTGGCAAGGGATCGTTTTCATGTGTGGGACAGCACCCGGCCTATCGCAAAAGAGAGGCGAAATATAAAGGATATTTTATATTCACCCTAGGGGCACCTCGTTGTGGAAGTGCTTGAAGGCGAGGAGTTGCGCGGGGGTGGGTAGGGACGAGCCGCCCTCGGTCGTCCGCGAAGCACGTGAGCTGCCCGCTGCCGGGGACCTTTCCGGTCGGACGAGGGCGTCCGACCCTACCGTCTGCGGCGGTTCAAAATGAGGGAGCCGCCCTTCACTCCTTCGAATTTCGTCCGTTTCGCTCGTTTCGTTGTTCTTCAAGTCTCCCGTACTCCCCCGCAGCAGGGCTGCTGGCTTTGAGCGGCAGCAGGCTGCCGCAGTCCGGGCCT
>CBKZPU010000304.1:0-4516 GCA_966696705.1 uncultured Verrucomicrobiaceae bacterium
AGCTTTTCGAGATCCTCGCGCTCGTCGGTGAGGAAGCCCGCCTCGAAGTTCCGCTTGTCGGCATGCTTCGCGCCCATGCCGGCCCCGGTGAGATTCGGCGACCCGACGAAAGCCCGCTTGCCATCCGCGATCACCGCCTTGGTGTGGACGCGGGGGCACAGCACGCGCTCGAAGAGATCGCTTTCGAGGAGCACCGGATAGCGGTCGAAGTCCTCGCGAAAGCGCGGGCCGGGTTCCTTCGCATGGATCAAGCGCACCGCCACGCCCTCTTCCACCAGCTCGGCGAGGACTTGGAGAAAAGGCACCGACCGCTTGCCGCGCGGGACGTGCATGTCCTTGATGTCCGCGGTGACGATCCACAGGAAGCGCCGCGCCTGCGGCACCAGTTCCCCGATCACCCGGGCATGGATCTCCTCGTTCAGGATCAGCTCGCGCACGAGGTCATTGAAGACCGGCCCGCCCGATCCGTCGATCCCGCGATGTCCGCGAGAATCTCAATCATTCTCCGGTTCGTGGTGGCGTCCTTGACCGCGACGCGGACCGCGCGCTCGCCAAGCCGCGAGCCCATGGCCCCCGCGTCGCGCAGGAAGAGACCTCGTTCGCGGGATAGCGTCACCACCTCGCGGGCGGCCGGTCCTTCCTCCGGCAAGTGGGCCAGCAGGAAATTCGCCGAGCCCGGAATCACGTCCCAACCGAGTTCCCGGAGGTCGCTTGCCAGCGAGTTCCGGAGCGAGGCGGTTTGCTTCCAACGACGAACATAGTAGTTCGGATTCTCCAGGGCCTTCACCGCCGCCACCTGCGACGGGAGTCCCACCACCCACGGCGGCGTGACGGCGCGCAGCTCTTCGAGATGCTGTGGACCCGCGGCAAGGTAGGCGACCCGCATGCCGCTGAGCGCGTAGGCCTTGGACATCGACTTGCACACGATCAGGTTCTCGTGGCGCGGCACCAACCGCTCGACGCTTTCGCCGGTGTAGTCGATGTAGGTTTCATCGATCCAGAAGCGGGTCCGCGCTGGTGCCGCCGCGAGCAGCGCCTCGATCTCCGACACCGTCAGCCCGCGTCCCGTGGGGCTGTTGGGATTGACCAACACGACGAGATCCGGTCCGGCAGAAATCCGTTCCGCCAGCCTCCCGGCATCCACCGCGTAGGAGTCCGCCCGCTCCAGCGGAAATCGCTCGACCGCGCAGCCGACCACCTTCTCCAGCACGTGGGCATACTCGCCATAGGTGGGATCAAGCAGCACGGCCCGCGACCGCGGCGTCAGCCATCGTGGAAACGCGCGAAAGATCAGATCGGACGATCCCGCGCCGGGAAGCACGCAGGCTTCTGGAATCCCGCGGGCCGCGGCGATGGCTGCCACGAGGCCTTCGCAGGCGGTCGGCGGCGAGGTCCGCATCAGCCACGGAAGGTGCTCGCGCAGGGACTCGATCACCGCCGGCGCCGGCGGGAACCACGCGTCGAGCACGTCGGCATTGATGATCGAGTGCCGGCGTTCCAGCGACAAGAAGCCGGCACCGATCGCCCCGAAGAAGGCCCCGCCATGGAAACACGAGGCCGGCTTTCGCAGCGGCACCTGGAGCCGCCAATCGACCCCGGACTCGATGCGCTCTAACAGCTTCGTCTTGCGGTCCACCCTCGCGCGGATCGCCGCGACTTCGGCGTGCAGGAGATCGTAAGTCACCGCCCCGGCCTTCACCGAGCGGCCGGTGTCGGTCATCCCGGCCTTCAGATACAGCGCCTTCACCTCGCGGCGGCCGATGGCCACGACGCGGGTCCCGGCGCGGGCCTCGATCCAGCGGAAGGCGGCCATCATCAGCGCCGCCGCCAGTTCCGACGAGCGGTGCCCGGGCAGCACCGTGAGCAGGCGGATCTCGAAGAGCCCGTCATCGACGAGGAAGGGCAGTTCATCGCGGACGAAATACTTGTCGATCGAATAGCCAGCACCACCGGGGGGCGTGACACTGATGAAGCCCGCCAGTTCGTCCCCCTGGATTGCCACGACGTAGCGGTTCGCGGCATCGAGCGCGTCCGTCAGCCGTGCCTCCGCATTCGGCGGATGCTGGCCGATCTCCAGCGCATAGACGCGGTGCCTCGCTTGGTAGATGCGCTCGCGGACTTCTCCATTGGCCTCGGTGATGACGATTCGATGGTCCGGCATGAGGGCATGATGCGGCCCTTGCCTCATTACCGGGCATCGATAATCCGACGCCGCTCATTGAGAACGGCGATCATGGGCGCGGACGCGATGCCCTCACACCGTCGGCTCGCTCAACTCGCTGCCCACCATTTCCGCGATGCCGGCGAAGGTTTCCTCGATCAGGCTCAGCGAGCGGTCGGCCTTGTAGAAGATCCCCCACTCGCGCTCGATCGGCTCCCCGGAAACCGGGATGCGAATGAGCGAACCATCGTCGAACTCGCGCTTGGCGACCCACGGCGCGACCAAGCCGACGCCGAGGCCGATCTTGGCCATGCCCTTGATCGCCTCCATGTCACCGAGCACCAGCGGCGGGCGCAGGCGCACGCCGAGCTTGTCGAAGTGCTCTTCCACCAGCCGGTGCGTTTCGGTGGCGCGGGCGTAGATGATGAACTGGACCTTGCCGAGGTCCTCGGGGTCCGCGCGGCCGGTCTCGGCCCACGGATGGATCGGCGGCACGACGAAGGTCAGCCGGTCGCGGAAGAGCGGACGGTAGGCCTCGGTGGTGCCGACCCGCGGGCGCAGGCCGAGGACGATGTCGAGATCGTGGTCGGCCATCTTCTCCAAGAGCCGCGCGGTATCGTCGGCCTCGATGGTGGGCTCGCAGCGCGGGAAACAATCGCGGAACTCGCGCAGCACGGTCGGCAAGAGGAACTGGCAGAGCGAATGCGGCGCGCCGATGCGGATGCGGCCTTGGCCCCAGCGCTTGAGGCCGTCGAGTTCGCGGCCGGCGTCTTCCAGTTCGCCCAGCACGCGGCGGCAGCGGCGCAGGAATACCTCGCCCTCCTCGGTGAGCACGGTCTTTTTCCCCAGCCGCTCCAAGAGGCGGCAGCCGAGGCTGTCCTCGAGCGCCTTCATCGAGTGACTGATCGCCGACTGGGTGAGGAAAAGTTTCTTCGCGGCGAGCGTGAAGCTTCCCTCGTCCGCCACGGACACGAAAGCACGGAGTTGTCGCAGGTCGGGCAGGAGGTCAGTCATGAACCGGTCTCATCGGAAATTCGTCCGCAAGTCAGCACGGGACATGCCAAGGCGCGCGGGTTGGCACCCTTTCCGCTACGCGGCCCGTCATGGAGAGTCCCAACATCGTCGAAACCCGTTCGCCCATCCGCCTCGGCTTCGTGCCGCTGAACGATTGCGCGCCGGTCGCGGTGGCTCACGAGCTGGGGCTTTTCAAGAGCTACGGCCTGAACGTGCGGCTGTCCCGCCAGCCCGGCTGGGCCACGGTGCGGGACATGCTTTCCTATGGCGAGCTCGATGCCGCGCAGTCGATCGCCGGTCTCGCCTTCTACCTCGCGCTCGGCTTGAACAAGATGCGGCGGGAGATCGCGGTGCCGCTGGTGCTGAGCGCCCACGGCAATGCGATCACGCTATCCCGGGAACTGCCGCCGGAGTCGATCCGCCGCGGCGAGGGCCTGGCGGCCCACCTTTCGCATCGCTGGCGGAAAAACCGGCCCTTCACCTTGGCCGCGGCGCACCGTTTCTCATCGCACCATCTGTTGCTGCACGCGTGGTTGCGCCGTCATGGCGTCCAGCCGGGACGCGATGCCGAGATCGTTTTCCTTCCGCCGCCATTGATGCCGCGGAATCTGACCGCGGGACACATCGATGGCTACTGCGTCGGCGAACCGTGGAATTCCGAGTGCATTCTTAGCGGCCAAGGCTGGTGCCCGGCGACCTCGGCGGAACTGGCAACGGGACACCCGGAAAAGGTGCTGCTGGTGACGGGCGAGTTCGCGGGCGACAGCCGCGACGACTGCGTGGCGCTGGGAGCCGCACTGCTGCACGCCTGCCGCATGTGCCAGGATCCGGCATTCCGGAACGAGCTGATCACCATTCTCGCCAAGCCGGCCTACACCGGTTGCTCGCAGGCAACGCTGCGGAACAGCCTCGGCCCGGTGTTCGATTCCGGGCGCGGGAACATCGACGCGTCCGACTTTCATCTTTTCTACGGCGGCGACCTGAATTGCCCGACCGCCGACAAGGCCTCGTGGTTTCTTTCCGGGATGCGCGGCGCCGGCCTGCTGCCGGAAACCACGGCCGCGCCCCTCACCCGGCTTTACCGGCAGGATCTCTTCCGCGCGTCGGAGAAGATTTTGCTGCCGGCGTAGGAAGGCCAATCACCAATCATCAATCTTCCAATCACCAATCGGAGTGTTTGGAAGATTGAAAACGGCTCGCGCCTGGACCAGCCCGCACCACTCGCGGAGTCCCTCACTGTCCCAGTCTGATTGGTGGTCGGAGGAAATCACCAATCTTCAATCCTCCAATCACCAATCGGAGTGTTTGGAAGAATGAAAACGGCTCGCGCCTGGACCAGCC
>CBKZPU010000305.1:0-4491 GCA_966696705.1 uncultured Verrucomicrobiaceae bacterium
CCGCTCTCCGAGCGGTCAGGCTGGGTGCGGCCGCCATTCCGGATTCGGCGCGGCAAGCTCCCTGCATGCCGCCCCCCGCCGAACCTTTCGGAGAAAGGTCCCTGCCAACGCTGTGACACCGGAGCCGAGCCTTAAGTTGGCACCATTCAGAAATGACCCCATTCACCTCCCTCGGCTACCGCACCCGCGCCCAATTCGAAGCCGATTTGAACTCCGTCAATTGACCAACAAACGGTCCAAAAATCCGTTGCATCTCACGCAGCTTGCCACACCTCGAAAGAACTATTGCACCAAAGTATAATTACAAGTCGTTTACTCATTAGCCTACCTAGTGCCGTGGCGATGGATGGCTGCATCTCCTTTGTTCACTCCGCAGGTCTTCACCTGCGATGCCCACCGGATGGCCGGGTACTCAAGGCAGGGTCCCAGCGGCACCGAAGCTCAAAGTCATCGGTCGCGAATTCCCGCCGCCCACCCTCTCTCAGCCAGACACCTTAGCAGCCACATCGTTTTTTTTGGCGGCGTCCGGTCCGAAGACCGACTCGCCACCCCGGACTGAATGCAATCATAACCATCATGAACTCTAACCGGAAAATGAAAATCCTCACGCTGGCGGTTGGGCTGGCGTGCCTCGGCTCTGCCGCTCACGCGCAGCAGAAGAAGCCTAACATCCTTGTCATATGGGGCGATGACATTGGCGTCCACAACATCAGCGCCTACAACCACGGTGTGATGGGCTATCAGACGCCGAACATCGACCGCTTGGCCAAGGAGGGCGCCATGTTCACCGACGCCTACGCACAGCAAAGCTGCACAGCGGGGCGCGCATCATTCATTCTTGGCCAGCATCCATTCCGCACCGGCCTGCTCACTATCGGCATGCCCGGTGGCCAGGGAGGTATTCCCGACTGGTCACCCACCATCGCGGATCTCCTCAAGGAACAGGGGTACGTTACCGGCCAGTTCGGCAAGAACCACCTCGGCGATCTCGACAAGCACCTGCCAACGGTGCACGGCTTCGACGAGTTCTTCGGCAATCTCTATCACCTCAACGCCGAGGAAGAGCCGGAGACCTACTACTATCCGAAAGATCCTGAATTCAAGAAGAAGTATGGCCCGCGCGGCGTGCTTCACTGCAAGTCGGACGGCAAGGGCGGACAAACCATCGACGATACCGGCCCGCTCACGCGGAAGCGGATGGAGACCATCGATGAGGAAGTCCACACCAAGGCAATGGAGTTCCTGGATCGCAACGCAAAGGGTGAGAAACCGTTCTTCCTTTGGTATAATAGTACCCGCATGCACGTCTGGACTCACCTGAAGAAAGAGTCCTATGGGAGGACCGGCATCGGCATCTATGCCGACGGCATGGTCGAGCACGACGACTTCGTCGGAAATGTCCTGAAGAAACTCGATGAGCTTGGGATCGCCGACAATACGATCGTGGTCTACAGCACGGACAACGGCGCGGAAACGGGAACTTGGCCCGATGGCGGGACCACTCCATTCTATGGCGAGAAAGGCACCACTTGGGAGGGCGGCTTTCGCGTCCCGCTCATCGTGCGCTGGCCCGGCACGGTTAAGCCAGGCACCTACATGAACGGCATTGTGTCCCATGAAGACTGGATGCCCACGTTCCTTGCGGCTGCCGGTGAAGCGCAGGTTATCGAGAAACTGAAGGCAGGCTACCAAGCCAACGGCAAGAGCTTCAAGGTCCACCCTGACGGCTACAACCTGCTCCCCTACTTGAAAGGCGAGACCAAGACCTCCCCGCGGGAAGCGGTCTATTACTTCAGCGCCAACGGCGAACTGAATGCCGTTCGCTACAACGACTGGAAGGTGCATTTCGCAGTGCAGGAAGGCAACATCGCCACCGCCGTTCGCGATGTTCCCGGCTGGCCGGTCATCATCAACCTACGCGCCGATCCTTACGAGAAGGCGTCACACGAGTCCGGCCTGTACCTCCGCTGGTATGCGGACAACTTGTGGCTGTTCGCGCCCATCGGCGAGAAGATCCATCAGTTCATGGGCACCATCTCGGGATTCCCATTCCAAGAAGGCGGCGGCATGAACCCATCCAACGTCAACTACATGACCCTCAAGGCCGCGGGGGTCATGAAAATGTTGGACGATCTGAAAAACAAGGGGCTACCCCATCCCCAATAGCATCGGCCCCACGGAGCGGTCGCACCGACGCCCTTCCGGTGCGACCGTCGGCCCATGACGCGGGACCTCCGCCCTTGGCAGGCGTTGTCACCGGCCAACTCATGAATCAGCTCTGTCTGAACAGCGATTGACGTGCTCATGGATTCGGCCGTCGCCCGGGAAAACCGCGTTGCCTTTCCCAACTCCAACTCCGATCCGAGATGAAGAACCCACGCCCATTGCTCTTTTGCATCTTCAGCCTGGTCATGCCCGCGCTGGCGAAAGACCCCCTGCCTTCATGGAATGACACCGCGCCGAAGAAGGCCATCGTGACGTTTGTCGAGAAGGTTACCAAGGAAGGCTCTCCGGATTTTGTACCGGTTCCCGAGCGCATCGCCACCTTCGACAACGACGGCTGCCTCTGGGCCGAGCAGCCCATGTATGTCCAGGCGTTTTTCGTCTTTGACCAGATCAAGCAACTCGCCCCGCAACACCCGGAGTGGAAGGAGAAGGAGCCCTTCGCTTCGGTGCTAAAAAGCGACTACAAGACCGCTCTCGCCGGTGGCGAACACGCCATAGCCGCGCTGGTCGTGGCCACGCACACCGGGATGACGACCGAAGCTTTCGAGAAGAGCGTCAACGACTGGATCAGCACCGCGAAACATCCCACCTCGGGCAAACTATTTACGGAAATGGTGTACCAGCCCATGTTGGAACTTCTCACTTACCTGCGTGCCAATGGCTTCAAGACATTCATCGTCTCCGGCGGCGGCATCGAGTTCATGCGTCCGTGGACTGAGAAGGTCTATGGCATCCCGCCGGAGCAAGTCGTCGGCACCAGCGGCGGATTGGAGTACGAAACGCGGGAGGGTCACCCCGTCCTCATGAAGTTGCCCGACCTCATTCACAACGATGACAAGGAAGGCAAGCCGGTCGGCATTCAACGCCACATTGGGCGTCGGCCCGTCATGGCCTTCGGAAATTCCGATGGCGATCTTCAGATGCTGGAATGGACCACTGGCGGCAAGGGTCCCCGCTTCGGCCTCTACATTCACCACACTGACGCCGAGCGCGAGTGGGCTTATGACCGCACCTCCCACGTCGGCAAACTTGACAAGGGACTCGACCAAGCGGTCGCGAAAGGCTGGACGGTTGTGAGCATGAAGGATGATTGGAAAACGGTCTTTCCGTCTAAAAGCCCGTGAAGATTGGCTTTCTCACTTCCGCATGCATCGCCCTGGACCGCCTTGCTAGCCCTCGCCCGGCCTCCACCCACTCAACAAGTTGCAACATCATGAAATTCCGACATCTGATCCCCGTCGCTTTTTTGATCGCCGCGCAGGCGGGTGAACCCGCCACCCCGGATCCGGCGATCAATCCCGCGCCCGAGTCCTCAGAGTGGGAATTCTTGGGCGCGATCTACGCCCCGCTTATGGGCCTTGAAGGCGACATCGGGGTCGCTGGACTCACGACCTCGGTCGATCTTTCGTTCGGCGACATTTTGGAAGAGCTCGACGGAGGAGCGATGCTCGCTTTCGAAGCCCGTCATAACCGCTGGTCCATAACCGGCGACTTCATTTGGCTGAAGCTGTCCGGGTCGGCCATGCCCACCGCCAACTCCAATCTTGGCCTCAAGTTGGAAGAGATCCTCGCCTCCCTCGCGCTCGGCTATGAGATCTACGGCAACGAGTGCACTACGATCGACATCCTCGCCGGCGGAGCGCTAACAAGCTTGGATGTCGATCTCCAGCTCTTCACTCCTATTCTGCCGACGCCGGTTCGAAGCGCTTCCGGCTCGCAAGAATGGATCGATCCCTTCGTCGGCCTACGGATCCGCCACCAGCTTTCCGATCGCTGGGGGGTGTGGGTCCGCGGCGACTACGGTGGCTTCGGAGTTTCGTCCGAGGATTACTGGCAGGTCATCGCCGGGATTTCCTACCGTCTCGGTGAGCACACTTCCCTCGCGCTGGCTTACCGGATCGTGGCGACTGACTACAGCCAGGCCGGCTTTACCTACGACACCGAAATGGCGGGCCCTAACCTAGGGCTAGTCTGGCGATTCTGATCAACCGGATCTCCGGCAGCTTGAACGATGACAGCGAAAGACTGACTGATCAATGGAGTCATTCCTGAACGACACGGGATCAAGCCCGGTTTCGGCCGGAGGGGGTGACGGAAAGCCGTCCGAAGTACGAGAGTTGCAGTAGCGAAGCAACAACCCGTCCTGGCCAATTTCCCGTCGCACGTCTTTGCCACCGCACGCCGCAGGTTTCAAGCCGGGATCCGCAGGCTCCGCGAGTCGTTGGCCGGCGAGCCGCTCAGCGGCTACGCCCCCTCGAAGGTCAG
>CBKZPU010000306.1:0-4474 GCA_966696705.1 uncultured Verrucomicrobiaceae bacterium
GCAGCACCACCACGCTGAACACGTCCGTCATCGACAATGTCTCGGTCATCCCGTCGTCACCGCTCCTCGATCCGGCCCAGGACACGGATGCCGACGGCCTCGCCGACACCTGGGAAGCACTCTACTACAACCCGGCCCAATACGGCCCGAATGATGACCCGGATGGCGACGGCCAGTCGAATGCCGATGAGTACGTGGCAGGCACCAGTCCCACCAACGGCACCGACGCCACCCGGCTCCGCATCCTCTCGGCCGCGCCCGCCGTCTTCGAGTTCAACGGCAAGGCCGGCCGCACCTACACGCTCGAACTCATGGCCTCCACAGACGGCTCCGAATGGACGGAAGTCCAGTCCACCGGACCCCTTGCCACCGACGGCACCCGGCAGATCACCGATCCCGCCCCGCCGGCCGGTCGTGGCATCTATCGTCTACAGATCAATCTCATTGGGTCCCCGTAACGTGGTTGGATTCGCAAGGGCCGGCCGGCATCCCCGGCCGGCCCTTTTGTTGCCATGTGGCAGCGGTCCGCGACCGTCGGAAACCAGCGGCAACAAACCGCATCGTGGGACTCCCGGTTCGAATCGGATCCAGAGGAATCCGGAGGTCGGCTCCGGCGAGGAATGACGATCTTGGCAAAGACCTATTCACCCCAACCTCCCACGCTTCCCCCGGCACATACCTGCTCCACTTCTCTTTTCTTGCCCGAAAAAAAGGCCCTCAGACATTCCCGAACCCCTCTATTCGCCTGGGCAAACACGTTCCAAACCCGACTTAACTCCCGCGGCCTCCGCCCCCCCGGACAGTTAGAAGATTTTTTCGTTTTCGATGTCGGGTTCGGGCGGGAGTTCCCGCTCCTTTCGGTACTGGGACCCCTCCGGCTCGAATGCCAGCCCCAGCATTGAAACCCATTAAACGATGAAAAAGCCCATGCTCCGCCTTGCCGATTTCCGGATGACGTATGCCGCCTACCTCCGTCTTGGACTCGGACTCTCCGCCGTTGGAATTGCCACCCAGACCGCCCGCGCCGCCGAGACGTGGGACAATGGCGCCGGCAACCAGGATTGGAACAATCCCACCAACTGGACCAACGACACTTTCCCCAACGCCACCAACGCCACCGTCAATACCTCGGCGGCCGGCCAATTCCCGATCATCAGCGCGACGCCCACCAACGGCACGCCGGTTGACGTTTTCGTCGGCACCGGCGCGGGAACCACCGGGCGGCTCGATCACACCGCCGGCACGGCGGGAACCGGCAATGGCAACTGGATCTTCATCGGCCAGGACGGCGGTACCGGCACCTTGAATGTGGCCGACACCGCGGGCAGCGGAGGAACGCTCACGGGCTTCGGCCTGGGCAGCGGCAGCTTCAGCGCCGGCCGGCTCAACGTCGGCGCCTGGAGCGCGCCGGGCTCCACCGGCACGATGAACATCAACACCTCCGGGACCATCAGCGCCAACGCTGGCGGCGACCGGTCGATCGACATCGGCGAGAACGGCAACACCGGCACGCTCAATCTGGACAACGGCACGGTGAACTCGACCAACGCCATCTGGGTCGGCACCGGCGCCAACAGCGTCGGCACCCTCAACATGTCCGGCGGCACCATCAATGCCGGCGGGCTCGTTCGCTTCGGCGTCGGTGGCGCTACCGGCAACGCGAACATCACGGGCGGCACCCTTGCCCAGACCGCCGGCGAGTTCTGGGTCGGCACCAGCGGACCGAGCACCTTCACCCAGTCGGGCGGCTCCGTCACCAGCGCCAGCTACTTCGTCATCGGCCGCGAGGTCGGCGGCAACGCCACCTACAACTTGAGCGGCGGCACGGTCAATGCGGCGACCACCGGCGGCGTGGCCACGCTGGCTTCCACTCGCGGGGTCACCGGCGCGCTGTCCGTCAGCGGCACCGGCACCTTCAATTCCACCAACGGCCTCCTCGTCGGCGAAGCCTTCTTCAATGGCGATGGCACCGGCACCGCCACCGGCACGCTCACCATTTCCGGGACCGGTCTCGTCAACACCGGCACCAACACGGCCAACGGCGTCCACCTCGGCGTCAATGCGAACTCCGCGGGCATCGTGGATCTCAACGGCGGCACGCTCCAGACCGCGATCGTCAAGATGGGCGCCGGCACCGGCACCTTCAACTTCAACGGCGGCACCCTCAAGGCCACCGATGGCAACACTGCCTTCATGCAGGGACTGACCGCCGCCAACGTGCTGGCCGGCGGCGCCGTCATCGACACCAACGGCTTCGGCATCACCATCGGCCAGTCACTGCTCGATGGCAGCGGCGGCGGCGGCCTGACCAAGAACGGGACCGGCACGCTGACCCTCACCGGCACCAACACCTACACCGGCGCCACCCAGGTCAACGCCGGCACCCTAGCCCTCAACGGCACCGCCACGTCGAACGTCGTGGTCGGCGCTTCCGGCACCTTCGGCGGCACCGGCAGCACCACCGGTTCGGCCACCTTCAATGCCGGCGGCTCCTTGCTGGTCGATCTCTCGGGTGCCGCTCCCACCGCCAACAGTTTCGCCTTCAACGGAAACAACCCGGTGATCTTCACCGGCGGAACCTTGGATCCAGACGTGACCTACGACGTCGCCCTCGATGGCGGCGGCGGCATCACGGGCGTCGGCAATCTGGTCGCGACCGCCCGCGGCACCTTCAATACCGAGGTTGGAAAGATCACCTTCACCGCCGGCGGCGCGGGCACCCGGACCTGGAACACCACCAGCGGAAACTGGGAAATCAACGGCGCCGCCAACTGGCTGGAAGGCGACCAGAAGTTCCTCAACGGCGACAACGTCATCTTCAACAACCCGGCCGCCCCGAGCACCGTCACCCTGGTCGGCAGCCTGCTGCCGGCGAGCATCACCGTCAGCAACACCACCAATGCCTACACCTTCGGCGGCAGCGGCTCGCTGGCGGGAACCACTTCCTTGACCAAGAACGGCAGCGGCTCCCTGACCTTGGCGACCGCCAACAGCTACTCCGGTGACACCAACCTGGAGGCGGGCACGCTCAACCTCGCCAACGCGTCGGCGCTCGGCACCACCCTGCTCGTCATCACCGGCGGCACCTTGGACAATACCAGCGGCAGCACCCTCGCCCTCGCCAACAACATCCAGCAGGCCTGGAACGCCGACGTCAACTTCACCGGCACCCACAGCCTCGACATGGGAGCCGGCAGCGTGAGCGTGAGTGGCGACGGCACCGACCGCACCGTCACCGTCGCCGCCAACACGCTGACCGTCGGGGAAATCAACTCCCCCGCGCACGGAGTCATCAAGCAAGGCGCCGGCACGCTGGAAATCGTCAACGTCGGCATCAACGTCAACTCGAGCATCATCGCGGGCGGCCCCTTGAATGTCGCCGCCGGCACCGTGCAGATCAACCGCACCGGCGCGGGCGGCGGCGACAGCGGCGACTTCACCTCGGCCGGCCTCACCGGCAGCGGTTCGGTCACCAACGGCGCCACCGTGGAACGCTGGTACTTCAACAATCCCACGGCTGGAAGCTTCAACTTCTCCGGCACCCTGGCCAATGGCAACACCGGCGCGCTCGGCTTCAACAAGAGCGGCGATGGCACCCAGATCCTCTCCGGCGCGAACTCCTACACGGGCACGACCACGGTGAACGGCGGCGAATTGATCATCAGCGGCGCCAACAGCGGCACCGGCAGCTACACCGAGATCGTCACCGGCAAGCTCACCCTGGCCAACAACCAGGCGCTCGGCACGAATGCCCTCATCCGGTTCTTCGGCGTGGATGTCTCGACGCTGGATCTGGCCACGGACACCGATGGCACCGCCTACGCGATCGCCAAGGGCACCGGCGCCAACATCGCCATCGTCTCCAACCGGGCGACGCCGGGCGCGGGCATCAATCACACGCTGACCACCCAGAACCTGGCCAACGGCATCGGCGGTGGCACCATCAACATCACCAGCGGTGCCAATGTCACCTCGGGCGCGGGACGCGTGACCTTCACCCAGTTCGGCCTCGGTGCCGGCACGGTGCAAACCACCACGCTCAATCCGACCACGGCCAACGTGACGCTCGGCGACGTGTCCAAGCAGAACAACAACGTCTCGCAGACGCTCGGACTCGGTGGCACCAGCGCCGATAACCACGTCACCGGCGTGATCTCCAATGGCCCCCCGCTCACCGGCGGCAACAACATCTCGGTGCTCAAGACCGGCACCAGCACCTGGACGCTCTCCGGCGCCAATACCTACACCGGGACGACCACCGTCAGCGAAGGCACCCTGAGCATCGCGCAGGCCACGCTCGCCGACACCGCCACCGTCAATGTCGCCTCCGCCGGCGTGCTCAACCTGACCCACGCCGCCACCGACACCGTGGACCGCTTCTTCATCGATGGCGTCGAGCAGGTCTCGGGCACCTGGGGTAGCTTGTCCTCGTCCGCCACCAACAAGACCGCCCGCATCACCGGCACCGGCATCC
>CBKZPU010000307.1:0-4459 GCA_966696705.1 uncultured Verrucomicrobiaceae bacterium
GCTGGCTTCGGCAGTTCGGGTCTCCGACCGCTGGCTTCGGCAGTCCGGGTGTCCGACCTCTCGGGCGACGCCCACCCTCCGTAGCCTTGGCGGTGATCACCCCTTGATCCCCAGCAGCATCTGCGGGTTGTTCGGGAACTTCTTCAGGAAGAACAGCAGCCGCTCCATCGCCTCGACCGGCCGGTGACCGGAGAGGCCGCGGCGGATGAGGTGGATCTTGTGGAGCATGTGCTCGGGCAACAGCAGCTCTTCGCGGCGGGTGCCGGATTTGAAGATATCCACGGCCGGGTAGATGTAGTTCTCGGCGATCTTGCGATCGAGCACGAGCTCCATGTTCCCGGTGCCCTTGAACTCCTGGAAGATGACTTCGTCCGCGCGGCTGTTCGTCTGGATCAACGCGGTGGCGAGGATGGTCAAGGAACCCGCGTCACGGGTATTGCGCGCGGCGGCGAACAATCGTCGCGGAACTTCCAGCGCCCCCACGGTGACGCCACCGCTGCCGATGCCGCGGCCGCGACCGCCGCCCGAGCCGGTATTGTAGGCGCGGGCGAGACGGGTGATGGAATCCATCAGCAGGAAGACATGCTTGCCACCCTCGACGAGACGCTTGGCGCGCTCGATGCACATCTCGGCGATGCGGCAGTGGCTGCGCGCGCCTTCGTCATTCGAACTCGCGTAGATCTCGGCTCCCGGCAAGGTGCGGCGGAACTCGGTGACTTCTTCCGGCCGTTCATCGACCAGCAGGATCATGAGATGCATCGTCTCGTCGTGCAGCTCGCGCACCGCTTCGGCGATGTGCAGCAGCAACGTCGTCTTGCCGGAACGCGGCGGCGAAACGATCAAGCCACGCTGGCCGCGACCGACCGGTGCCATCAGATCCAGCACGCGGGTCGTGTAGCGCTCGGGCGTCGTTTCAAGGGCGATGCGCTTGCTCGGGTTGACCGCCTTGAGTTCTTCAAACGCCGGAAACCTCTTCGCCTCATCCGGCGTGACGCCATTGATGGTGGTGAGTTCCACGAGCTGCTGGCCGCGCGACCCTTCCTGGGCAAGGCCATGGATCCACACGCCGGGACGCAGGCCATGGCGGCGCACCATTTCCGGCGAGACAAAGACATCGTCGCGCGCCTGCTCGAAGTTCTTCGATGGGACACGCAGGAAACCGAAGCCCTTTGGCGCGAGTTCAAGCATGCCATTCACCTCGACCTTCGGGCCGGTGAATGCCGGCGGACGCTCGACCGGTTCGGCGTGCTGCTTCTCCGCGGCCTGCGGGCGTGGTTCGCCCTGCTCGCCACCGCCACCGCTGCCGCCGCCGGACTGGCGGGCTTCGCGTTCGCGCTCACGGCGGCGCTTGCGGCGGCGCTTGCGGCGTTCGCGATTGGCATCGGTGCGGTCGCCACCGCCACCGCCACCACCGCCACCACCTTCGGGTCGCGGTTGCTGCTGCTGTTGACCATGCTGCTGGCGCTCGCGATGCACCGGACCACCGCCCGGCACACGGCCAAAGGTCACCGGCTTGGACTCGCCTGCCGGCGCATCCGATGACATCGGCGAAGCCTCCGCGGCAGGAGCCGGTGCGGAATTTTTCTCAACAACGACCGGCTTCGTTTCCGCAACCGGTGCCGGTGCCGGGGCTGGTGCCGGATCAGGCGCGGCAATCGCAAAGGACTCTTCCACCACCGCGGCTTTCTTCCTGGCCGCCTTCTTCGCCGTCTTCACCGCCTTCGGCTTCGGGGCCGGCGCTTCGTCGAGCGGCAGCACCGCTTGCACCGGTTCGGCCTCGGCGACCTTGGCGGCCTTGGCGACCTTCTTTGCCGCGGTCTTTTTGGCCGCCGTCTTCTTCGCGGCGGCCTTCTTGGCTGCCTTCTTCGCCGCCTTCTTGGCGGGCTTGGCGGCGTCGGAAGGAATCTCCGCGGCGGGTTCGTAGCCGGCGGTGTCCTGAGTCGTGTATTCGCTCATGCGGAAAAAAGTGTTAGGCGTCGAGTGCCGCGAGCACGTCGTCGGCGACTTCGAAATTGGTGAAAACGTTCAAGGTGTCGTCGTAGCCATCCAGCAGGTCGTAGAGCTTCATCACGTGACGGGCGATGTCCGGATCGGCGACGACCGACGGGTTCTGCGGAACGGAGACGAGTTTCTCGGAAGCGATGGCAAAGCCGGCCGCGCGGAGCTCCGAGGCCACGGCGGCAAGTTCGACGGGCGAGGTGTAAATCACGTGCTCGGACTCGTCGCTTTGCACGTCATCGGCGCCGGCCAGGATGGCGGCCTCCATCATCTGGTCCTCGCCGATGCCCGCGGCGGCGACGCGGATTTCGCCCTTGCGGTCGAATTGATAGGACACGCTGCCGGGGGTGGCGACGCTGCCGCCATTCTTCGAAAAAATCGAGCGGATGTCCGCCGCGGTGCGGTTGAGATTGTCGGTGGCCGCCTCGATGATGAAGGCGATGCCGGCCGGGCCGTAGCCCTCGTAGGTGACTTCCTGGATCGCCTCGCCGCCGAGTTCGCCGAGACCTTTCTTGATCGCGCGGTCGATGTTTTCCTTCGGCATCGAGACCGCCTTGGCATTGTCCACGGCGGCGCGCAGCCGGTGGTTCATGCCGGTATCGCCGCCGCCAGCCCGGGCCGCGAGGGCGATTTCATGGGCGCATTTGCTGAAGACGCGGCCCTTGATGGCATCGACGCGCGCCTTGATGTGCTTGACCTTCGACCACTTGTTGTGACCAGCCATGGATCGCTTGGGGAAATCGGCGGAGATGGCCGCAATCCGGCCATGCCCGTGTTAGGGTACGAGAAGAAATAAGGAGGGACGAAGGGACCGGGTTTGGGGAATTCCCTGTCCATTGCGAAACCATTCGCGACAAGGTTTTCAATCCCGGCGGCGGCTGCAAATCCCGCGGCCGCCACGTCCATCGGACGCCGGGAAGATGCCCCCACCCCGGCGGCTTGGCAAAGCAAAAATTTCACCCCGGAAAGTGGGCTCCGGTCCGGCCGAAATCCTTTTAAAATCGCCGGTTGCCGCCCCGGCTCATTTCAAAAAATCCGATCCGATCCCCTCATTAGAGCGATGAGCCACCACGGCATCGGGGCCAACGGCCCCAACCATACCAGCCTGGGCCGTCAGGCCCAGGTGATGAGCGAGACCAACAAGTGGAGGGCCAAAGGCCCGTTCCACAGGGCCGTGTGGAGATGTGCCGGGATGGTGCGGATGGATCGGGCCATTGGCCCTCGTTGGTTGATTGGAACCGCCACCTGGGCCTGCGGCCCAGGCTGGTATGGGCCGCGCCGTTGGCGCGAGACACATGCGTTCCATCCAAGTCGCGCCACGCGGGCCTCCATCAGCACCTTGCTTCTTCGGTCACGCCAAGCCCACCGCACGACGCACGCGGTCGATCACCGGGGCCGCCGCGGCGCGGGCCTTTTCGGCGCCCTTCGCCAGCACTTCATCGACATATCCCGGGTCCGCCAGCAGCTCCTCGCGGCGCGCGCGCATCGGTTCGAAGCGCTCGAGATACGCTTCTAACAAACGCTTCTTGAAGTCGCCATACCCGATGCCGCCGCGATCGTAATCGGCCTCCATCGTGGCCACGTCGGCATCATTCGCCATCAGGCGGTAGAGCGCGAGCAGCGTGGAATTCTCCTTCGGCTTCGGTGCTTCGAGCGGTGTCGCATCGGTCACCAGCTTCTTCATGACGAGCTTCTTCACCTCCGCCGGATCGGCGAAGAGCGGCAGCGTGTTGCCATAGCTCTTGCTCATCTTCAGGCCATCGAGGCCGGGCACCACCGCGGCCGATTCGCGGATGATCGGCTCCGGCACCACCAGCGTGCCTTCGCCAAAGGCCTCGTTGATCTTGCCGGCGAGGTCGCGGGTGATCTCGAGGTGCTGCTTCTGGTCCTTGCCGACCGGCACCTGGTTCGAGTCGTAGAGCAAGATATCCGCCGCCATCAGCACCGGATACGCGAAGAGGCCATGGCTCGGCGAGAACCCGTGGGCGATCTTGTCCTTGTACGAGTGCGCCTTCTCCAACTGGCTCACCGGGCACACCGTCGAAAGGATCCACGCCAGTTCGTTCACCTCCGGCACGGCGCTCTGCAGGAAGAACACGGCACGCTCGGGATCGAGGCCGCAGGCGAGGAAATCGATCGCGAGCTCGCGCGTGTAGCCGCGCAACTCATCGGGGTTTTTCACCGTGGTCATCGCGTGATAGTTCGCGATGAAGTAGAAGGCCTCGCCCTCGTCTTGCAGCCGCACGGCCGGCTCCATCGCCCCGAAGTAATTGCCGACGTGGAGTTTTCCGCTGGGTTGCAGCCCGGTCAAAATGCGCATGGCCGGGAACATGGACAAGACCGGCCCCGCTGGTCAAGGGCACCGCCCCCTGCGCGCGGCAGGCTGCCGCAGTGGCCGGAAACCCGACACCGGTTAGAAGCAGGGCGTCGTCGCCAGCCTCACCTTCGACGCCGCCCGAGT
>CBKZPU010000308.1:0-4431 GCA_966696705.1 uncultured Verrucomicrobiaceae bacterium
ATGCTCGACGTGCGCGAAAAGCTCGACGCGCGGCGGTTGGCTTCGTCGTAGCCGCATCACGCCGCGGCGGCGCGGCAGGGCGCGGGCCGGCCGGTGGCCAATTCGCACGAAACGGCTTGTTCCCCGCGCCGCGGGCATGGTGGGAAAGGGCATGCCCGTCCGCCATGCGCCGCTGTTCTCCCTGACCCTCTTGTTGGGCGCGGCGCTGCTGTTTCTCGTCCAGCTCGTCTTCGCGCGGATGGTGCTGCCGCTGCTCGGCGGCGCGCCGGCGGTATGGAACACCGCGATGGTCTTCTATCAGGCGGTGCTGCTCGCGGGCTATGGCCACGCGCATTGGCTGACTTCGAGGACGGGCAGAAAACGGCAGCTCGGCATTCACGCGCTGGTGCTGCTGGCGGGCCTGGCCTGCCTGCCGTTCGCGATCCCGGGCAATGGCGGTCCTCCGGGGGAAGGCAGTCCCATCCCGTGGCTGCTCGGGGTGCTCGCGCTGGCGGTGGGTTTGCCGTTCTTCGCCGTCTCCGCGACCAGTCCGCTCTTGCAGCATTGGTTCTCGAAGACGGCACACCCCGATGCCCGCGATCCCTACTTCCTCTACGCCGCCAGCAATGCCGGCAGCCTGGCCGGCCTGCTCGGCTATCCGCTGCTGGTGGAGCCGAACTTCACGCTGCAAGGACAGGCATGGGGATGGATGCTCGGCTATGCGGTGCTCGCCGCGGGCGTGATGGCTTGTGGCTGGCGTTCGGCGCGGGGGCCGCAGACCGCCAGTGCCGGCGTGCGGCACGAACGCATCCCTTGGAAGCGCCGCCTGCGCTGGGTGCTGTGCGCGCTGGTGCCGTCAAGCCTGATGCTGAGCGTGACGACCTACCTTTCCAGCGAGATTGCCGCGGTCCCGCTGCTGTGGGTGCTGCCGCTGGCGCTCTACCTGGCGACCTTCATGATCGTCTTCGCGCGGCGGAAAATCATCCCGCATGCGATCGCGAAGCGAATGTTACCGCTCCTGTGGGTCGGGGTGGTGATGGTGATCGCCACGGGGGCCACCACGCCGATGTCGCTGCTGGCGGCGTTGCACCTGTCAGGGTTTCTCATTGCGGCGCTGGTGTGCCACGGGGAGTTGGCGAAGGACCGGCCGGGAGCGGAGTCGCTCACGGAATTCTACTTCTGGATATCGCTCGGCGGCGTCTTGGGCGGGGCCTTCAATGCCTTGCTCGCACCGGTGATCTTCGACCAGGTGATCGAGTATCCGCTGATGCTGGTGGCTGCCGCGTGGCTCGGGTTGTCGTCGGGGAAAGCGACTTGGCGCGATCTCGCGTGGGCCGCGGTGCCGGCGGCGCTTGCCCTTGCCGTGGTCAAGCCGCTCGGCCCGGTGCTGGCCTTCGGCGTGGCCTCGGTGATGTGCTTTCTCCTGTCCCGTCACGGGGTCCGCTTCGCGCTCGGCCTGGCGGGCGTGCTCTTGGTCGCGGGCCTCACGGTGGAGAAGGGGAGCCGCATCATGCTCGCCGAGCGGAGCTTCTTCGGCATCCATCGCGTGGAGGATGACGGCAGGTTCCGCCGGCTCTTCCACGGCAAGACCATCCACGGCGTGCAGGACATCAGGCGGCCCCGGGTGCCGCTGAGCTACTACCATCCCGAAGGCCCGCTCGGCCGCATCTTCGCCGCGGGAGTCGCCGGCCCGGTCGGTGCCGTGGGCCTCGGCGCGGGAGCCCTGGCGGCCTACGGAAAGCCGGGGCAGGAAATCGATTTCCACGAGATCGATCCGGCGGTCGCGCGCATCGCGGGCGATCCACGATACTTCTCGTACTTGTCGGGCTCGCCGGCGAAAGTGGCCATCGTTCCCGGCGATGCCCGGCTGATGCTGGCGAAGGCTCCCGATGCCCGCTACGAGCTGCTGGTGCTGGATGCCTATGGTTCCGACTCGGTGCCGGTCCACCTGCTCACCCGCGAGGCCTTGCAACTTTACCTCAAGAAACTCGCTCCCGGCGGGCGCATCGCCTTCCACGTCTCGAATCTCCACCTGAACCTCCGGCCGGTGGTGGCGAATCTCGCCCACGATGCCGGGCTGGTCTGCCTCGCCGAAGACGACGAAACCGTGACCGACGAGGAAGTCGCGGACGGCAAGTTTCCCTCGCGCTGGATGATCGTGGCGCGGCGGATGGAGGACTTCGGGACCTTGCCGGAAAACGGCAATTGGGAGGTGGTGGAACGCGATCCCGCTTCGCCGCTGTGGACCGACGACCACTCGTCGATCCTGCCGCTGCTCGATTTCCGGCTGCGCTGATTCCGGACTTTCGCGAAGCCCTTTCCGGGTGTTAGATCCCGGCGATGTCGCGGATGAGAAAGCTGCGCTTCTTCCTGTTCTGGCGGATCCTCACCCGCCGGTGGAGGTTGCACCGGCACGCCGACAATGCCGCGGCGCTGGCCTTCTACGCGCTGATTTCGCTGCCCCCGCTGCTGCTGATCGGCGTGACCGTGGCCGGCATGGTGCTGGGCGAAAGCGCGGCGCACGGGGAGCTGGAACGGAAATTCACCGCCGTCCTGGGAGGAGATGTGGCGCGCATGATCGAGAGCATCTTGCAAAGCGCACGCATCGCCCCCCGCTCGGAGCCGGGTGCCTTCGTGGTCGCGATGGCCACGCTGCTCTACGCGGGGTCCCATGTCCTCTCGAAGGTGCGCAATACCCTCAACGTCGTGAACGATGCCGCGCCCGCCGACCCATCGCGGCCATGGATGGGCCGGGTGGCGGCGAGAGCCCTGTGCGCGGGGTTGATCTTGATCTTCGGCGTGCTGCTGGCCGTGGGTACCGTGCTCGACGCCTTTGCCGCCTTCGTTGCCTCGCGGATGGACGCCCCGTGGCTCTTGAAGCTGAACCTCGTCCAGCGCTTCGGCTGGCTATCCACGTATGCGCTGCTGACCTTCGCCTTCGCCTTGATCTTGAAGATCCTGCCGCGCCGGCGGCCGCTGTGGCGGCACGCGCTGGCTGGCGCCGCCTTTGCGGCACTCGTTGCGATCTCGCTGAAGGGCGGGCTCGATCTCTACTTCCGCCACACCGCGTGGGTCTCGTTCATCGGCGGTGGGGTGAACTTCCTGATCCTCCTGTTCTGGCTCGCGGCCTCGATCCAGGCCTTCCTCGCCGGCGCGGAAGTGGCGGCTTGGTTCAGTCGTCGTGCGGGTCGCAAGCGGGCCGCTCAACGCGCCGCGATCTCGCGCGCGGCCAGCCAGTAGATGCGCGCCGGGCTGGCTTGGTTGAGCAGCATCACCTCGCGCATCGGCCGGCTCCAGGTGCGGTCCCAGCGATGCGGGTAGCGGCCGTTTTCGTCGCGCATCCTGTCGTGCAGATGAACGAGGCAACGGGTCACCACCTCGTGCCAATGTGGATCCTTGTCGCGTTCGTGGAGTGCGAGGAACGACTCTAACAGAAGGTGGGCGAACTTCCCGCTGTCGGAGATCGCGCCGCTTTCCGCGATCCATTGTTTCTCCGCGGCGCGGGCGATGCGCTTGGCCTCATCGAGGAAGGCAGCATCGCCGGTGATCTCGTGAAACAGGCAGTTCGCGCGAATCATCAGCGCGGAATTGTAGCTGAACTTCCGGCGGTCCACGCGGCCATTGAGGCGGATGTTGTCGAAGAACAAGCCGTCCGTGTCCTGCAGCTTCGACTTCGTCCAGGCGTGGAGGCGCGTGGCGGTTTCGAGGTGCTTGTCGTCCTTGGTGAGTTGATGAAGGCGCAGCGCGGAGACGATGGCCGGCGCGTTGGTGCAGGTGTTCTTGGAAGTCTTCTCAAGCTCGCGCCAGTAGAGGCCGCCGCCGAGCTTGTCGTCCTCGCCGCTCATCACGAAGCGGAAGGTCGCGGCGGAGCGATCGAGGTATTTCTTGTCCTTCGTCACCTCGAAGACCTCGGCCAACGCGAGCACCAGCCACGCGTTGTCGTCGTAGTAGCGGTCGGAGGCCTTCGGGCCCGGCTGCACGTCGAAGCCCTCGATGCCGTGGTGCTCCCACCAATAGACCTGGATGGCGTCGGCATAATCGCGCATCGGGCCGAGATACTTCCCCGGCTCCACGCTGGCCGCCGCGGCGAGGGCCGAAAGCTGGACGCCCACGCCCCACATGAAAGCCGGGTGATCCGGCTTGCCGGTCTCAAGATTCGCTTTCTCCGCATAGAGCTTCTCTTCCGGCAGCCACAGGTCCTTGTGCAGCACCTCCTGGGTCTCCGCGCCCCACTGGCGGAACGGCGGCGTCTCCGCGGCGGCAGGCAGCAACAGGCCGAGGGCGGCCAGAGCAGGGGAAAGCAAACGCGTTTGAAATGTCACGCGCTCTATTCGTGGCGAGGGAGGGCGATCTTGCGTGAGACTCGTGATTTTCCGGTGGTGCCCGCGGAAGCACCTGACCGCTCCGCTCCCCCATTCAAGCCCGCCCCGGTCGTCGGAGACCCGGACTGCG
>CBKZPU010000309.1:0-4393 GCA_966696705.1 uncultured Verrucomicrobiaceae bacterium
AGGCGGCCGACGCCTTGGCGGAGCTTGAGAATGGCCTCCGGCACCGAGTAATCCATGAAGGGATTGCCGCCTTCCGCCTCCAGCGCTTCCAAGCGCGATTGGGTGAGCGGGTGATCCGGCACGGCGAAGGGCAGGCGCGTGACCACCACGTTCGAAAGGGTTTCCCCCGGCACGTCCACGCCGGTCCAGAAGCTGTCCGTGCCGAAGAGCACGCTGTGCACATCCCGGCGGAATTCCTCCACCATCCGGTGGCGCGGCATGCCATCACCTTGCACTAACAATCGCCAGCCATTGTCCTCGAAGTGACGCCTTAACTTCTCCGCCGCATCACGCATCGTGCGGTAGCTGGTGAAGAGCACGAAGGCCTTGCCCTCGCTGGCTTCCACGGCGGCGCGGATCGCTTCAACCAGCGCCTTGCCATACTGCGGGCTGCTGGGCTCCGGCATGTTTTTCCAGATACGGATCTTCATCTGCCTCTGGAAATCGAAGGGGCTGCCGATGCACAGCGCCGGCACATCTTCCGCGCCGACGCGGCCGCGGAACCACCCGAGCAGCGGGTCCCCCACCCCGAGCGTGGCGCTGGTCATGATGCAGCTCTTGCCCTCGCCGAAGAGCAGCGACCGCAGCCGGTCCGCCACGTGGATGGGCGCTGCGTGGAGTGAAAACAGGCTCTCGTCGCGGCCCGAGCGCTCGATCCAGTGGACCGTGTCGTCGCTGCTCTGATCGAGGAAACAGCCGATCGCGCCGTGGGCCTCGCGCAACTTCCGCGAAGCATCCTGGAGCTCGGCCTTGGTGGTCTCGCTATCGACATCCGCGGCCAGCGCGTCGATCTCCTGCCAGAGTTTCCGCAGCGGCTCGGCGGCGCGGTTTGGCACCAGCTCCGGCTCGCGGACGCGCCACTCCTTCGAGTATTCGCCGAAGCTCGCGGCATGGCCGAGGTCGCCGAAAAACTCGTCCGCCGCCTTGAGCGCCTCTTCCACCGCGAAGAGCGCCGACGACTTCCGGAATGGCCGCAGCACGCCCTTCTTCGTCCGCGGATTGTAGAGCCGCTGGAGATCGAAGCGCATCCCCGCCTGGCTGACGCGCAGGCCGAGCTGCACCGCCGCGACCTGTTCCAGCGTGTGCGCTTCATCGAGCACCACGAAGTCATTCGGGAACAGGAAGCCGGACGGCTTTTCCTGCTCCAGGTTTTCGCCCGTATCGAGCAGAGCGAAGAACAGCGTGTGGTTCACCACCACCAGCTTGGCATCGGCGGCGGCCTTGCGGGCTTCCTGGAAAAAGCAATTCCCCCGCGGTCCGCAGTAGCGGGCGGTGCAAATGTGCGGCTCGGAGCAAACTTGCAGCCAGACCTTCATCGACGGCTGGAACTCGAGATCGCTCAGCGTGCCGTCCTGCGTCGCCTCGGCCCAGCGGCGGATCTGCTCCAGTTCCTCGCTTTCGGTGGTGGTGAAGAGGTCGCCGGACTGCTCGATCGCCCGCCGCAGCCGCGCCGGGCACAGGTAATTCTGCCGGCCCTTGAGCAGCACCGCGGGCAGTTCGTGGCCGAGCAGCTTGCGGACGATCGGGATGTCCTTCCGCACGAGCTGCTCCTGCAGGTTGATCGTGTGGGTGGAAATGACCGCCTTGCGGCCGGTCTGGAGCGCGTAACGCGCCGCGGGGATCAGGTAGGCCAGCGATTTCCCGACACCGGTGCCCGCCTCGGCGACCAGGCAGCGCTTCTCGATCAACGCATGCGCCACCGCCATCGCGAGCTGCTGCTGCTCCGGCCGGAACTCGAAGTCACGCGACCGGGCGAGGCTGCCCTCGTTGGAAAAGGCCAGCCCGATTTCCTCGACAAAGGCGTCGGGCAGCGGCTGTCCCTCGAGGGTGGAAATCATACGAGGCGCATTGCGCCGGGACAGAGCGGGAAAGCCAAGCGCCGAATCCTTAGGCACAAGACCGAATGACAACGAAACGAGCGAAATCGACGAAAGGAAAGACAGGGGATTCCTCCACCAGCTCCTCAAATTTCGTTCGTTTCGCCCATTTCGTTGTTTCCTCCCCTCCGTCAAGAGGGTCAACCGGCGGCCTTTACAAACGATCGTTCCGCCGCATGCTCCCGGCCACGCCGCCAACGCCATGCCGCGCATCCTCGTTCCCCTGCTCCTTGCCCTCGCTGGCGCACTGCTCGCCCTGAAAGTGGGGCCGCTCGAGCAGGCCGCTGTCCAGGAGCAGCTCGATAACTTCCCCGACGTCCAGGCCAAGGCCCACCTGCTGCGGCCAGTCATCGCCGTGGTCCTCTGCTTCCTGCCGGCGATCGGCGGGGTGCTCTACTACCTCGGCGACACCCTCGCCCGCTACGTGAGCCGCCAGTTCGTGGCGATTTTCCTGATCTGCCTGCTCGGCCTCTTCGCCGTGTGGCTGATCGCCGACCTCGGCGACAATCTCGACGACCTCAAGGGCAGCAAGGATGCGGCCGGCTACGCCGCCCAGCTCTATTTGACGCGGCTGCCGGAAGTGATCGTCACCCTGCTGCCGTACTCGCTGCTGCTTTCCATCCTCTACTGCCTGGGCCGGCTGTCGCGCTCGCGGGAGATCGTGGCGATGATCCAGACCGGCCGCGGGCTCGGCCGGCTCACGCTGCCGTTCTTCGTCGGCGGGGCCTTGGCCGCCGTGCTGTGCGCCGGCCTCAACTACCAGTGGGCGCCCGCCGCGGTCGCCGCGGAGAACGCCATCCTCCGCAAGGCCAAGGGCCAGGACAGCGTGGCGGAACCGAACATCCGCTACCGCAATTTCGACGACCGCCGGCTGTGGATGATCGGCTCTTTCCCGCCCGACTACCACAAGGGCGTCCCGCTGCAGCGCGTGACCGTCATCCAGGAAAACCCGGATGGCACAGTGGCGAGCATCCTTTCGGCAAAAACCGCCTCGTGGTCGCCGATGACCCGCAACTGGACCTTCACCGCCCCGAAGATCGCCGATTGCACCCCCGGCACCGCTCCAGACGGCTACTCGCCGGACTACACCAAGAACCCGCCGCCGGACCCGCTGGTCATGAAAGGCTGGAGCGAGGTCCCCGCGCAGCTCATCCGCCCCGGCCTGCCCGCCGCGCAGCTCGGCATTCCGGATCTGAACGACTGGCTCGCCGCGAATCCGCTCGGCACCTGGTCCAGCCGCGGCGGCCACCTGACCCAGTGGCACTACCGTTGGGCCCAGCCGGTGAATTGCCTGATCGTGGTGCTGCTCGCTGTGCCGCTCGGGGTCGTCTTCACCCGCCGCGGGGCCAGTGGCGGCGTGGCGGTGGCGGTCTTCCTGTGCGCCGGCATGCTGTTCCTCTCGAATGTCTGCCTGGCGCTCGGCGACTCGGGCCATCTCAAGCCGGTGCTCGCCGCGTGGCTGCCGAATGCCGTCTTCGGCGTCATCGCCATGTTCCTCTTCCAACGCCGCCTCGCCGGCCGCCCGATCTACCAGACGATCCGCAAGTTCATCCCCGCGGAGGCGTGAACCGGCCAACGGTCATTGGTCAATGGTCATCGGGAAAACCGCCATTGGGAATTACTGCTTGAACCGCTGGCTGCTGACCGCTGACTACTGACCGCCCCATGGCCCTCCAAGAATCCTGGCACATCCGCTCCCGCTCCCGCGCCTGCGCCGCCACCGAGCGCGCCTTCGACGACGGCGAGGCGATCATGACCGCCCTCTTTCCCGATCCCGAATCCTCCGGCTATCTGCGGAAAGACTACTGTCTCGATGCCTGGAAGGCCCGCACCGACGCGGACGAGAAGCCGCTGTCCTTCTGGAAGACCATTTACCACGCGCCGGTCGCCGGGGAGAAAAAGGAGGACGCCTTCAAGAAGGAGAGCCCGGAGGAACTGCTGCGCCGTCTGGTCGAGGAAGACGAGGACCACACCGAGAACGTCCGCTACATCCTCGCCGTGATGCTGGAGCGCCAGAAGGTCCTCCGTGAAACGGACACCCAGCGCACGCCCAGCGGCATCCTTCGGGTCTACGAACATCGCAAACTCGGGGACGTCTTCATTGTCCGGGATCCGGACATTCCCCTCTCGCAAGTGGACAAGGTGCAGGAGGAAGTGATCCTGCTGCTGGAGCACGGCGGCCGCATCCCGGAGCCGGAAGAAGAAGCGCCCGCCGAAGGTGAAGCCGCTGTCGATCCCGAAGCCCAAGCCGTGGCAGCCGCAGCCGAAGAGCCCGCCGAGGGCCCGGGTCCCGACCTCGACGCCCTCACGGAAGTGCCCGCGGAGGTTTCCGAGGACGACGACGCTGAGGACGACGACGCTGAGGACGACGACGCTGAGGACGACGACGCTGAGGACGACGACGCCGAGGACGACGACGCCGAGGATGACGACGCCGAGGATGACGACGCCGAGGATGACGACGCCGAGGATGACGA
>CBKZPU010000310.1:0-4370 GCA_966696705.1 uncultured Verrucomicrobiaceae bacterium
AGCCGGAAATCGACCGGCGCGTAGGTGACGCGGACACCGGGAAGATCCGCTTCCACCCCAACCGCGTGCCCGGTAGCCGTGCCCACCGCGAGCACGAAGCGCTTGCCCGGCTCGCGGGTCTGCCAAGCGCGAATCAGCTTCACCGCGATCATCGTCTCCCCCACGCTCACCGAGTGCAGGTGGACTTGGCCACATGGTTCGTCTTCCAACGGCGGCCGGTAGATCGAAAAGCGCTCGCGCAGTCCGCTGCCGAAGCCGCCGCGCCGCCCCATCCGCACCAGCCAGCCCGGCAGCGCGATCAGCAGATAGATGGGCAGCAGCAGGCGGTAGAGCGCCAAGACCAGCGGAAAAAGCATCGCGCGGAGGCTAGGAAGCCCCCTCCGCAGCGTAAAGCAGGATGGCGCTGCTGCCGTATTCTCGGCGCTCGACCAACCGCCAGCCGGTGCCTTCCGGGCTGCGGGTCGAGGTCGCGCATTCCGCCACCAGCAGCCCATCGTCGGCCAGCCGTTCTAACAAATGGGGCTTTGCCAGAAGCTCCTTCAAATGATCGCGCTCCAACGAGGTCTTCGCATACGGCGGATCGGCGAAGATCAAATCGTAGCGGCCAGTGTCGCGGGACACCCACGCATGGACGTCGGCTTTGACCACGCGTCCCCCATTCAACTTGGACTTTGTTAGATTCTCACGGATCACCATTTCCGCCTGACGATGTTCATCGACGAACACGCACGATGCCGCGCCACGGCTGAGCGCCTCGAGGCCGATGGCTCCGGAGCCGGCGAAGAGATCGAGCACCGCGGCGTCTTCCACTCGCGGTCCGAGGATCGAAAAAATCGCTTGCCGCACGAAGTCGGTGGTCGGCCTTGCCACGGCTTTCGGCACCTTGATGGCGAGCCGCCCTGCTTTTCCCGCGATGATGCGCACGGCCGTTTCATGCCAAGCGACGGGCGCGGCGGCAACCCAAAGTGGTCCGCACACGCCGTGTGCGGTAGCCGGAAGGACGGGGATGGGTGGAGACAAGAAAGGCGGCCCGCAGATGATGCGGGCCGCCCTGTGAAGCGGGTTGCAAGCTAGGTTCGGCCGCACACGGAGTGTGCGGACCACCATCAGCGCAGGACCTTCATCTTGCCGACGCCATAGACGGCGTCGTTGCCCAGCTCTTCCTCGATCCGGAGGAGCTGGTTGTACTTCGCGATACGGTCCGAGCGGCTCATCGAGCCGGTCTTGATCTGGCCGCAGTTGGTCGCGACGGCGATGTCGGCGATGGTGTTGTCCTCGGTCTCGCCCGAGCGGTGCGAAAGCACGGCGGTGTAGGCGTTTTCCTTGGCCATTTCCACGGCGTCGAAGGTCTCGGTCAGCGAGCCGATCTGGTTCACCTTCACGAGGATCGAGTTGGCGGTGCCGGTGGCGATGCCCTTCGAGAGGAACTCGACGTTGGTGACGAACAGGTCGTCGCCCACAAGCTGGGTGGTCGCACCGAGCTTGTCGGTGAGGATCTTCCAGCCGGCCCAGTCGTTTTCGGCGCAGCCGTCTTCGATCGAGATGATCGGATACTTGGCCTGCAGGCCGGCGTAGTAGGCGACGAGCTCTTCCGCGCTCTTCACCGACTTGTCGGATTTCTTGAAGACGTAGGCGTTCTGCTTGGCGTCGAAGAACTCGGAGGAAGCGACGTCGAGCGCGATGGCGATGTCTTCGCCGAGCTTGTAGCCGGCCTTCTCGACCGCTTGGGCGATGACGCCGAGGGCGTCGTCGGCGGAAGCAAGGTTCGGAGCGAAGCCACCTTCGTCACCGACGGCGGTGGAAAGGCCGCGGTCGTGCAACACCTTCTTGAGCGAGTGGAAGATCTCCGCACCGTAGCGCAGGCCTTCGCGGAAGGTCGGTGCGCCGATCGGCATGATCATGAATTCCTGGAAGTCGATCGGCGCGTCGGAGTGTGCGCCGCCGTTGATGATGTTCATCATCGGCACAGGCAGTACCTTGGCGTTCGGGCCGCCGAGGTACTTGTAGAGCGGGAGTCCGGTCGCCTGGGCAGCGGCCTTGGCCACGGCCATCGAGACGGCGAGGATGGCGTTGGCACCGATGGACGACTTGTTCTTGGTGCCGTCGATCGCGAGCATGGCAGCGTCGATCGAGGACTGGTCGGTGGCGAGCATGCCGCAAAGCGCGGGAGCCAGCTTGCCGTTGAGGTTTTCGACGGCCTGGAGCACGCCCTTGCCGAGGTAGCGGCCTTTGTCGCCGTCGCGGAGTTCGCAGGCTTCGTGCTCGCCGGTCGAGGCACCGCTGGGCACAGCGGCGCGGCCAATCACGCCGCATTCGAGGATGACATCGGCTTCGACGGTTGGATTGCCGCGGGAGTCGATGACCTCGCGGCCGCGGATTTCAACGATGGTGGTGTGTTCCATGGTAGGTAGTAGGAGGTTGAGAGTCGATGATTGAGGGTCGAGAGTCCGAAGGACGAGAGATGGAGGGCTGTTTGCTCTCAGCTCTCGACTTTCAACTCTCAACCTTGCTTTTCACGGATTGACCGCGGTGATCGACTGGATGGTGTAGGAGTGCGTGATCGGCGCGTGCTCGTCGCGGACTTGCACGGTTTCGCCGGGCTTCTTGTTGAGCAGGGCGGCGCCCAGCTCGGACAGATAGGAAAGCTCGGCCTTCTCGGGGTTCGAGTCCCACGCGCCAAGCACGGTGAACGTCATCTGTTTGCCGTCCTCGTTCACGAGGTTGACGATGGTGCCGATGTTCACCGCGGAAGTGTCGGCACCCTTGAAGTCGGTGCCACGGGCCCGGGAAATGTCGCGCTGGAGCTCGGTCTTGCGGTTGTTGAGATACTTCTGCTGATCCTTCGCGGACTTGTATTCGAAGTTCTCGCGCAGGTCGCCGTACTCGCGGGCGATGGAAATGTCCTTCGTGTTCTGCGGGATGCGGTTGCGGATGATGTCGTCGAGTTCGGCCTTCTTCTTCTCGAGGCTGGGCCAGGACACGAGCAGCTCCTGCTCCTTCTTCGCGCCGTGGCCCGCGACCAGTTCGCCGGTTTCGGGGCGGGCCTTGATCACGCGGGCCATCAGGCTCTTGCGGTCGAGGTCGCTGAAAACGGGGCACTCCATCAGGCGGCGGCCGAAGTTGCGGGCTTCGTTCACGTCCATCGAACCGACGATGTCGCCGAGCAGCTCCTTGTCGTCGGAGAGCATCGACTGCAGGCGCGTGGTCTTGCGCGGGCCGTCGCTGAGATGGTCGGTTTCGAGCAGGTTGAGGATGCAGGCACCGACTTCGCCGCTGAAAACGCCGGAGGCGGTGGTGTCGCGTTCGCGGCAGACCCAGATCAGGGCATCGGTGCCGAGCGAGCGGCGGGCCAGCGCCGAGACGAGGTGAGCGGAGAGCTTCTTCATTTCGCCGCGCTCCTCGAGGAGCTTGGCGATTTCCGCGACACCGCGGGTGCCGACCTTATCGAAGATGTAGGTGAGGACTTCCACCCAGCGATCGCCGAAGGCGGCCGGGAATTCCTCGTAAATGGCGCGCTGGCGACCCGAAGCGAGGCCGTTGAGGGCATCGGCGAGGCGGTTTTCCTCGGAGGCGAGCAGGTCGGAAAGACGGAGCGATTCGGCGGGCAGCTCGATGTCGTCGAACGCGCGGACCATCTGGTCGCGGGCGGACAGCAGCTCAAGCGCGGGCCCGAGCGAAATGCGGACGTTCTTCGCGGCGGTCTCGTTGATGCCCGCAAGCAAGCGCTGGAGCGCCGCGGTGTCGGACTTGAAGAGCGCCAGATCGTTGGTGATGGCTTCGAGCGCCTTGGCCATCGTCTTCAGGTCGCGGGCCTGCTCGAAATCGGCAACCAGTGCTTCCGCCGGGCTCAAGTCGCCGGAGCGCAGGGAAAGCGGATCGGTGCGGCGGGACGGAACGACCACCCGCTTGCTGTCGCGCAGGGCGCGCTTGGCGGCTTCCCACCACTTGCGGAAATCGTCGGCCGGGATGACCGCGCCGGACAGCTCCTTTTCGAGCGCATCGACCGTCATCGTGCCGCCGTGGCTGTCGAGCAGGTGAACGACGAGTTCGACCGGGTCGGTCTTGGAAAGCGCCCGGAGTTCCTCGAGCTGCTCGACCTTCTTCGCGCGGAAGTCGCCGGGATCGAGCGGATCGGTCCGCTGGATCGCGAATTGCAGGTCCATGGTCTGTCCGGTGCTTTGCTCGAAGTCGATCGTGACCTTCTTTCCGGGAAGGTCCCAGTCGATCACTTTTCCAGCGCCCCATGCCTTGTGAAGGCAGAATTTTCCGGGGGAAAGCTGGTCGAGTCGGGTTGCAACGGCTTGGTTGATTCTTCCGGCCTCAAGCAGTTTCGCCAAATCGGGATGCATGCCGGGGCAAAATGGGAACCG